>JBGVLV010000026.1:0-28087 GCA_045124465.1 Candidatus Scatosoma sp. | reverse complement strand
AGAAGTTCATCTGAGGAGTACCGATAAAGCTTGCAACGAACAGGTTTACGGGATAATCGTAAAGGTTCTGAGGGGTATCTACCTGCTGCATGAAACCGTCTTTCATAACAACGATACGCGTACCCATCGTCATAGCCTCGATCTGGTCGTGCGTAACGTAGATGAACGTAGTCGCAAGACGAGCGTGCAACTTGGAAATTTCCGTTCTCATCGAGGCACGGAGTTTCGCGTCGAGGTTGGACAAAGGTTCGTCGAGAAGGAACACTTTGGGTTCGCGGACGATCGTACGGCCGAGCGCAACACGTTGACGCTGACCGCCGGAAAGCGCCTTGGGTTTTCTGGAAAGATAATCGGTGATACCGAGAATTTCCGCCGCCGCTTTTACTTTCTGGTCGATGATCTCCTTGGGTACTTTACGGAGTTTCAAACCGAACGCCATATTGTCGTATACGGACATGTGGGGATACAACGCGTAGTTCTGGAAAACCATCGCGATGTCTCTGTCCTTGGGAACGACGTCGTTTACGAGTTTGCCGTCGATATAAAGTTCGCCCGAAGAAATTTCTTCAAGTCCCGCGATCATACGGAGCGTGGTGGATTTACCGCAACCGGAAGGTCCTACGAGAACGATGAATTCTTTATCTCTGATATCCAAACAAAAATCGAATACCGCTTGTACGCCGGAGGGGTACACTTTGTTAATGCCTTTCAGCAAAAGTCCTGACATAATCTTTTTCCTCCAAAATGGAATGACATATATTTTAGATATTTCTATTTTACTACATTTACGCAAAAATTACAATAGGCAAAATCAACAAAGTTGTCCCGCCCTATTGTATACTTTGCACAAGTTTTGATATTTTTCCTCGCCGCCGCCCGTTTCTCCCATATTTCCCCCTTCCGCGACCAAATGAAGAGCGGGGTTTTCGCCCCGCTCTTTTCCGTTCCTTTATTCGCTGCGATTCCAATAATAATTACTGTATTGCCACGTCAAATACGTTGCCGCCTGCGATTTGTCGGTTACGTCAATACTTATGCTTGTGGGCTCCGTGTCTGTGGAAACCTGCCAGCCGCTCGTATTTTCAAACGTCACTTCCGACAAATCATTATGACAATTCAGGAACGCATAAGCTCCGATATGCGTCACACTATCGGGTATCGTTATACTTGTCAATCCCGTACACAATTCGAACGCACCGTTTCCGATACTCGTCACGCTGTTGGGTATCGTTATACTTGTCAAATTCGTACAATTATAGAACGCATAATTATTGATCGCCGTGACCGTGCTCGGCAACGTAAGCGCCGTTTCCGTACCCGTGTAACCAAGCAAGATCACGTCCGCGCCGTCCGTATAAAGAACGTATCCGTTTGCGTCCGTCGACACCTTGCTCGTATACGGCTCGGTATATATCGCTTTCGCATAATATCCTACGTAACCGTTATCCACCCCGCCTGCCGTTATCGCAAGCGAAGATTTATTATAGATCTCAACCAAGCTGCAACAACCGTAGAACGCATACGCGCCAATGCTCGTAACGCTATTGGGTATCGTTACGCTCGTCAAGCTTCTACAACCGTAGAAAGCACGCACTCCGACGCTTGTCACGTCGTCGGGGATCGTCAGTTCGGTCACCAAATTGCCGTTTAAATATAGATCACGCGCATAAAACAAAGGATTCGCCGTCGCAAAATTGGATATATCTTCATACGGCCTGGAAATATAAAACCCATCGGCAAACACGATATTGCACCAAGCCGTCATATCCGTAATATATACGCCCTTTAAGCCCATACAACCGCTGAACGCACTGTTCCCGATGCTCGTCACACTGTTGGGGATCGTTATACCCGTCAAACCCTCACAACCGCTGAACGCCCTGTCCCCGATACTCGTTACGCTATTGGGGATCGTGAAAGAAGTTGCGGTTTTGCCTTGTGCGTATCGTACCAGCTCCGTGCCGTCTTTCGTGTATACATTGCCGTCAATCGACTTATATGCGGTATTTTCGCTCGATACTTCTATACTTGTCAAACTCGTACAACCATTGAACGCAACGCGCGTCACGCTATCGTAGATCGTCACACTCGTTACCTGCGTTGCATTGTAAAATGCAACGCCCGTCACGGGCAGGCCGTTATATTTGCTCGGAATATAGGCCTCCGTATCCATGCAATCGCCGATACCTACCGAATAGGCGGTACGTTCATCGTTCAAGGTATAGGAAAGCCCTTGCGTTTGCGGGGCTTTGCAATAGATACAATTACCCTTTTCGTAGCTGTGCGCCAAATACTCGGTATGTACGTCGCCGCAACCGTCGCAGGTTTTCGCCATTACGTCTTGATCGCCGATAGCCCCAATGCATACCGCTTCGCCGTAGTCGTGACCCGTCGCCGCGATAAACCGATAGTCCACGTCGCCGCAGTTCGAGCAAACGCGCGTATCGTAACCGATCGAAGTACAGGTCGCGGAAAGTCCCGTCGTCCAACCGCCGTAGTCGTGATCGCAATTCAACAGCGCGCTGAAATCGAATATTTTCGGCTCGCCCTGCGACAGCGTCACCGTCATTTTTCCGTCCGCGCTTACCGTCACGTCGGCGATACCCACGCCGTCTTTCCCGTTCGTGCCTTTGAGCTCCGCGCGGAACTCTTCCAACGTGCCCTTATAACCGAGCTCCTGCGCTTGCGCGTACACGGTTTCCATCGTCCAGCCGGGAGTATTGCCCGAATCGGACGGTTCTTCGTCGCAGGCGGTGAACACGCCCGCGGTCAGACCCGCAGTTACACAAAGCAATCCTGTCAACAGAAATTTTTTCAAGTGTTTCATACCCTTCCCCTCCGAGGAAATATTTTACTATAGCTATTATATCATAGAAAATTTACGTATTCAAGACAAAAAGCCCTGCGGTTTTTTACACCGATCTTTATACTTTTCCTCTAAGAGTCGTTGCGGGCTTTTAAAAACCTTTCCGACAAACGCTTGACTTTTTTCTCGCGCGCGATTTATAATAACGGTATCGTTAAAAGGAGACAGTATTATGTCCGTCAAAGAAAGATTTATAAGGTACGTACGTATCGACACGCAATCCGACCCCGAAACGGGCGCGCACCCGTCTACGGAAAAGCAGTTCGACCTTGCCCGTCTGCTTGTGGACGAGCTTCACGCACTCGGCGTTGCCAACGCGTTTTGCGACGAGCATTGTTACGTATACGCATACCTGCCCGCCAACGCCGAAAACCTGCCCGCGATCGGGTTTATCGCGCACCTCGATACCGAACCCGTTTGTTCGGGTAAAAACGTAGCTCCCCGATGCGTGCAATATGCGGGCGGGGATATCGCGCTTGGAAACGGCGTTGTCCTTTCCCCCGCCGAGTTCCCCGTGCTCGAGAACTATATCGGTCAGGAACTGATCGTTACGGACGGGACTACCCTGCTCGGCGCGGACGACAAAGCGGGCGTAGCCGAAATTATGACGGCGGTCGAATACCTGCTCGCGCACTCCGAGATCAAACACGGCAAGATCGGGGTCGCGTTCACGCCCGACGAGGAGATCGGCGAGGGCGCGTCGCTGTTCGACGTCAAAAGGTTTGGTTGCGATTTCGCTTATACCGTAGACGGCGAGGAGCTCGGCGAGCTCGGTTACGAGACCTTCAACGCCGCCGAAGCGAAAATAACGTTCAAGGGCAAGAACATCCACCCCGGCGCGGCGAAAGGTAAAATGGTAAACTGCGCGCTGATCGCGGGCGAATTTTTAGCCGCCCTGCCCAAGAACGAGATCCCCGCCCGCACGGAGGGCAGACAGGGCTTTTACCACGTTTGCGAGGTCAAAGCGGAGGTGGAAACGGGCTTTATCCAGCTCATCATCCGCGACCACGATATGCAAACGTTCTTAAACCGCAAAGCGTTCGTACAGAGCGTTTGCGACGGGCTTGCCGCAAAGTACGGCGAGAACGCCGTGACCTGCTCAATCCGCGACCAGTATTACAACTGCTACGAAAAGATCAAGGAACATTTTCACTTAATAGAAAACGCGCGTATCGCGTACGCGCGCGCGGGCGTGACCGCGAAAGAAATGCCCGTACGCGGCGGCACGGACGGTTGTACGCTGTCGTTTATGGGTCTGCCCTGCCCCAACCTTTTCACGGGCGGGCTGAACGCTCATTCCGTACGCGAGTTCATTCCCGTGCCCTCGATGGAAAAGGCGGTGCAGGTCGTCGTAAACCTCGTCCGTATTTACGGCGGCGAGAAATTATAAGCCGAAAAAACGCGAAAACGGCGTTCGGAAAAATTCCGAACGCCGCGCTTTTTTATTTTTGTCAAGGCAAGCGTTTGCCCGTCGCCATATACAGATCGTACCACTCTTCGCGGGTGATACGGATATCCGCCGCCATACACATCTCTTTCATACGCGCGGGCGAGGTCGTGCCCGTGATCACCTGCGCGAACGCGGGGTGCCGCAATATCCACGCGACCGCGATCGCCGAGGGCGTGGCGTTATATTTCTGCGCGAGCGCGTCAAGCGCCGCGTTCAGTTCGGGGAATTTCTCGTTGCCGACGAACACGCCGCCGAAAAATCCGTACTGCACGGGCGACCATGCTTGGAGCGCAATGTTATGTATGCGCGCGTATTCGAGCGTGTCGCCGCCCCGCGTCGTCGATTCGTCTTTATACATATTCACGTTAAAGCCCGTATCCACGAGCGCCGTATGTCCGAGCGAGAACTGCATTTGGTTGGCGACGATCTCTACGCCGTTCGCACGCAGATATTCCATTTGCATAGCCGAGAAATTGCTCACGCCGAACGCGCGCACCTTGCCTTCCGCTTTGAGCTTATCGAACGCCTCGCCTACCTCGTCCGCCTCGACGAGGGTATCGGGTCTGTGCAACAGCAATACGTCGATATATTCCGTGTTCAGCCGTTTCAGACTGTTTTCCACCGAGCCTACGATATGCTCGCGCGAAAAGTCGAACCAGTTCCCGCGCTCGCCACGGGATATGCCGCACTTGGTCTGTATGATATACTCTTTCCGTTCCAGACCGATGTCCTTGACGGCGACCCCGAAGATACGCTCGCAATCGCCCTTGGCGTAGTACGCCGCGTGGTCGAACATATTCACGCCCGACTGCACCGCTTGCACGATCAGCGTTTCCAGTTCCTGAAAAGTCTTGTCGGCGATACGCATACAACCCATAACGATACGGGAGGCGTTCATGCCGCGAATGGTACAATGATCCATTTGTTTACACCCCTTTTTTCTTTCATTATAACACACCCGCCCGCATTTGTCAATACGCAAAAGCGGTAAATTTTTATGCGAAAACCGCGTTATTCCTTGAACGGCGCGTAATATTCTTTGCCCTTGACCGTTTCCACTCTGCCTTGCATATAGTCGATCAGCCCGCTTATAAACTCTTTTTCCTCCGCGCTTTTCACCGCGAGCAAAAACCGCACCCGCTCGCCGTATTCCGTCGAAAGAAGGGAGCAGGTATGCGTCGAGATATATTTTTGCACCCCGTCGATACCCGTATACTCCACTTCCACTCCGTATTCCGAGCACATTTCCAAAACGCGGATATCCGCGCCGTCGAGGTTTTCCGCGGCGCAAGAGGAATATGCGCGCACCAACCCGCCCGCGCCCAGTTTCACGCCCCCGAAATACCGTACGACCGCGACGGCGGTTTCGAACAGTTTTTTGTTTTTGAGGACTTCGAGGATCGGTACGCCCGCCGTACCCTGCGGTTCGCCGTCGTCGGAAAAGCGTTGCAAATTCCCCGTCTTATCGGCGACGAACGCGTAACAAACGTGCGTGGCGAGGGTATGTTCTTTGCGGATCTCCGCCACGAACGCCCGCGCCTCTTCCTCGCTTTCCACGTGCGCGGAATAGGTGATGAACCGCGAACGTTCTATGATCTTTTCGCTCTCGCAAGGCGCAAACACCGTGCGTATCCGTCTTTCCATCGTATTCTCCTTTTTCTTATTATATCACGAAGGGGAAAGCCTTGTCAACAAGCGGAGCGAAGTAATCTCCGTCCTTTTTTCCGTCAACGGATTTACTATAAAAAAAGAAGTTTTCCACAAAAAAAGTTGCGTTCTACCTGATCGTAAAACGCAACGCGGTTTTTTGAATTCTTATTATTTGACAACGATCTTCAAATGCACTTTCTTGCCTTTATGGAGTACGAACTCGTTAGACGGAACGGGCATATTCGGGTCGGACACTTTGTCGTCGCCGACGGACACGCCGCCCTGTTCGACGAGCCGTCTTGCCTCGCCCTTGGATTTGGCTACCCCCGCCGCGACCATTACGTCCACGACGGTCGAAACGTTCGACACTTCCTTGGTCAGAAGTTCCGCGTCGCCGCCGCCGAACGCCGCTTTTGCCTGGCTTTGGGCGAGGTCGGCTTTTTCCGCGCCGTGGACCTCTTTGGTAAGCTCGTACGCGAGGACCTCTTTGGCTTTGTTCATACGCTCGTCTTTATAGCGGCAAAGTTCTTCGATCTCGGACACGGGCAAGAAGGTGAGGAGTTTCATAC
The DNA here is from genome assembly GCA_045124465.1 of Candidatus Scatosoma sp. Classification (GTDB taxonomy): domain Bacteria; phylum Bacillota; class Clostridia; order Christensenellales; family Borkfalkiaceae; genus Scatosoma. The sequence continues at coordinate 21,552 of JBGVLV010000026.1, read as the reverse complement.
ATTTCTCGACGTCCTCGTCGGCGGTGTTGCGCCAGTACTGATAGAACTCGTACGGGGTGGTCTTATTCTCGTCGAGCCACACCGCGCCCTTCGCCGTTTTGCCCATCTTTTTCCCGTCGCTCGTCGTGAGCAGGGTGAACGTCATTGCGAACGCGGCTTTCTGTTCCTTGATACGGATAAGGTTCGCGCCCGCGAGGATATTGCTCCATTGATCGTCGCCGCCAAGCTCCAACAAACAACCGTATTTACGGTAGAGAACGAGGAAGTCGTACGCCTGCATAAGCATATAATTGAATTCGAGGAAAGAAAGACCGCGGTCGAGGCGTTGTTTGAAACATTCGGCGGTGAGCATTTTATTGACGGAGAAATGCGCGCCGATCTCGCGCAGGAAGTCGATATAGTTCAGATCGAGCAACCAGTCGCCGTTATCCACGATGACGGCGGCGTTCTCGCCCTCAAAGCTGACGAATTTGGACATTTGTTTTTTGAAACATTCCACGTTATGGCGGATCGTTTCCTTGGTCATCATCGAACGCATATCCGTTCTGCCCGAAGGGTCGCCGACCATCGCCGTGCCGCCGCCGATGAGGATCACGGGCTTATGCCCCGCCTGTTGCATGTGGTGCATGGCGATAAGCTGCATAAAGTGACCTACGTGCAAAGAGTCCGCCGTGGGGTCGAACCCGATATAGAAAGGAACGCTCTCCTTGCCGAGTTTTTCGTAGAGTTCGTCCTCGAACACCGTCTGTTTGACGAATCCTCTTTCCCTGAGCGTATCCATTACGTTTTTCATTGAAGTAGCCTCCTTAAATCAAAAACGGTCTGCCCGCGCAAACCGTTCTTTGTCTTTTTCGATCGTTCGGTTTTATGCGCGTTAAAGTTCCCTACCCGTGCGGTAGGCGTACGCGTAAATTTCATAATGACCGTTTTCGCTCATAAAACCTTTCATAATAGTTTCAGTTTACAACTTTTTCCCCCGCTTGTCAAGCGTTTTACGCCCTACGCCTTAAAAAACAAGCGTTTTCTCCGTCTTTTGCGCGCAAAGCACCGTCGATACGCCCGCGATGAAGGTCAAACCCTCGTACAGCTGCGCGAGTACCTCTTCTTTCGTGCGCGTTCTCAGGCTCGTCAAAAGTTCGTAGTCGAGCATTTCCTCGCTGCGCTCTTTGCGTCTCGTTTCCATTCGTTCCAGATAGTTGTCGAATTTGGTGTATCTCATAGCCGTTTTCCTCTTCCGTTTTATTTTATGCTTGCATTATACCACATAAAACTTGACAGCTTCCGTCATATTTGATAAAATAATTTCAGGAATTTTAAAAAATTTTTTTGAGGAGGAAATTTTTTTATGAAATTTGCCGTTTTGTTGGACATTTTATTCGAGTTATTAGCCAAGCGGAAAGCGACGGCGGCGTATTTTGCGGAGAAACACCGTATCTCGACGCGGACGGTGTATCGGTATATCGACGTTTTATCGATGTGCGTACCCGTCTACGTAAAGCAAGGCAGGGACGGCGGCATTTGTATATCGGACAGTTTCAAACTGCCCGTAGGGTTTATGACGAAAGAAGAATACGACGCGGCGATCGAGGCGTTGTCGGCTATGTATTCGCAGCTGCCCGAGGAGCGGTTTTTGGCGGCGAAACGAAAGTTATCCGCGCAAATGAAGTCGGAAACGCGGGATACGGCGTTGTCGGGGGATATCGGTTCGATCCTCGTAGACGGCGGGACTTGGGGGGACTCGCGGGCGTTCTCGGAGAAGTTACGGCTATTCGAAGAATGTATCAAGGAACGGGTGGTGCTTGAAATCGAGTACCATTCGCGCACGGGCGAGAAAACGGCGCGGAAAATAGAACCGCACGTGCTCGTCTGCAAACAGGCGGTGTGGTACGTATACGCGTTCTGCCACAAGCAACGGGCGTTCCGTCTGTTCCGTTTGGGGAGGGTGTTTTCCGCTCTGAAAACGGAAGAACGGTTTCAAAAACGCCCCTTTTCGAGGGAGGACATACCGCTCGGATTTTGGAGCGACGGCACAAAGAGCGTAGATGCGAGGTTCGAGATCTCCGAGCGCGCGTTCGCGGACGCACAGGACTGGTTGGGCGTGGAGAGTTTGCGGTTTTCGGACGGGAAATGGTATGCGGACGCGACCCTGCCCGACGACGAAACGCTTGTGAAAAAGATCATCGGGTTGGGCGCGGGGATCACCGTTTTGTCGCCGCAATCGTTGCGGGAGCGGGTCGCCGCCGAGCTGAAACAGATCGCGCTTTCCTATCGGGAATAAGAATATTCGGACCGTTCGCCGTCTATAATAATATACGGAATAAAAGACAGGTAGGCGGCGTATGAAAAAAATAGTATTTACGGGCGGCGGGAGCGCGGGTCACGTCGTTCCGAATATCGCGATCATCGAGGAACTTCTCTCAAACGGCGAGGCGGACGTTTGTTATATCGGTTCGGGCGGGATAGAAAAACGGATCGTAAGCGAATGGAAGATCCCCTATTTCGAGATCGAATGTCCCAAGCTTATCCGCGGCGGCGGGTTTGCGGCTCTGAAAAACAACATCAAGATTCCCGTAGCCTTTCGCCGCGCGGTGAAACGGGCGAAAGAGGGTCTGGAAACGTTCAGACCGGACGTCGTGTTTTCCAAGGGCGGGTACGTGGCTCTGCCCGTCGTCATCGCCGCGAAGAAGTTGGGCATACCCTGTTACGCACACGAGAGCGATTTTTCGCCCGGGCTTGCGAACAGGCTTTCGGCGCGGGCGTGCAAGTGCGTGTTCACCTCTTTCCCCGAAACGGCGAAACGGGTCAAACGCGGCGTATACAGCGGCTCGCCTATCCGCAGGAGCGTACTCGCCGCCTCGCGCGCGGAGTCGAGGATCAAGCTCGGGATCGGGTTTTCGGAAACGGTCGTGCTCGTATTCGGGGGCGGGAGCGGGAGCGAGATCGTCAACGCCGCCGTGCGGAAGAATTTGAAAACGCTGACGGAGAAATATACCGTTCTGCACGTTTGCGGCAAGGGGAACGCGGTCGAGAGCAACGTGAAAAACTATCGGCAATTCGAGTTCGTCAACGACATGGGTACCCTCTACGCCGCCGCCGACGTCGTAGTCGCGCGTTCGGGCGCGGGGACGGTGTTCGAGATACTGGCGCTCAAAAAGCCCGCCCTGTTCATACCGCTCGAAGGGCAGACCCGCGGCGACCAGTCGGAAAACGCGGCGTATTTCCGTTCCAAGGGGCTTTGCCGCGTTCTGCGGCAGACGGAGCTAGAAAAATTGCCCGACGAGATCGAGAAAACGTTGCTTGACGACGGGTTGAAAGCGAGGCTGTACGAGTCCGATCTTTCGCACGGGAACGCGAATATCCTGCGCGAGTTACGCGCCGCGATCAACGGGAAAAAGTGAGCAAGTTCCACGAATACGACCTGCCCGCCTATTCCCCGCCTAACGGGAGAAAGGGTCGGGGCGGGAAAACGGTCGGACGGAAACGGCGGCGGAAACGGCTTTTGTGCATACTTCTCGTTCTGCTCGTGGCGGCGGTCGGGGCGTTTATTTATTTCCAGCGCAACGTAACGCGGGTGCTTATTTCCATCAGCGAGGCGACGATGCGGGCGAGTACGACGGTCGCCGTCAACGACGCGGTGTATTATACGTTATCGGACGAAATGCGGTACGAGGATCTCGTGAGCATTACCCGCGACGGCGAAGGGAATATCGTCGCGGTCACCGCGAATCCGTTGAAACTGAATAAGATCGCCCGCGATACCGCGTCCATTTCCCAGTCGAACCTGAAAAATCTGAGCCTGAACGGCATACCCGTTCCGCTCGGAGCGTTGACGGGTATCGAGGCGTTGGCGGGGTTAGGACCGAGCATACAGTTCCGTATCATACCCGTAAGCAGCGTTTCGTGCGACTTTTCGTCCACGTTCGAGAGCGTGGGGATAAACCAGACGCGGCATTGCATTTACTTAAACATCATCGCGGACATCAGTATCGTTATGCCGTCGCGGACGGAGAATTTCGCGGTGACGACGGAGATACTCGTAGGCGAATCCATCATCGTGGGATCTATCCCCGACGCCTATCTGCAATCGGATATTTTCGGCAACAAAGCTGACCTGTCGCCTTAAAACCGTTCTTCGGTTTTAAGGTTTTGACATATCGATCGGGTCGAAATACTCCACTACGACGAAGAAAATAGACGATTTTTAGCCGAACAAAAAACGAAAGAGATCAAGGAGAAATTCCTTGATCTCTTTGTATTAGGTGTGGTCTACGATCGCTTGATCTTGGGTCAAACGCGCAACTGCGTTGCGATTACGCCTTGCGGCGTACTATTTCAGTTCTTTTTACTATGCGATTTGAAGATCATCGCCATCAAGAACGAGAAGATGACCGCCGCCGTTACGCCCGCGCTCGCCGCGCTCAACGCGCCCGTGAACGCGCCGAACAGCCCTTTCTGCGCGCCTTTGATCGCGCCGTTCGCCAACAGGTAGCCAAAGCCGCTGATGGGGACCGTCGCGCCCGCGCCCGCGAAATCCACGAGGTATTGATACAAGCCCAAGCCTTGCAACACTACCCCTGCGAGCATAAATATGACCAAAATCTTGCCCGCCGTCAGGTCGGTGAAATTGATCACGATCTGCGCGATCATACAGATAAGTCCGCCCACCGCGAACGCTTTCGCAAAACCCCAAAGTATTTGTAGATACGGTTCAAACATTATTGCTTTCTCCCTTTCTTATTAAAACGGTTTTAAAAAGATTTAGATAAAAACGGTTTAGATACGAGCAAGACGAGGCGCGCGAGGCTTTCCGACAGGAGATGTACGTGTAGTACACGAGTGAGGAAAACGTAGCGCAACGACGTATTGCGACGTATATAAAGCGTTTTACACGTTTTCAATGGATACTGCGTGGCAGATACAGGGTATACTTTCCCCCTGCCCGCTCGAAACCGTCGAGAGCAACGCGCCCGTCGCCGCGAGCAGAACGCGGTTGAGTTCGCGTTTTTTGAGTTTGTCGTAGATATACGAATTGAACACCACCGCGCTGCAACCCGCGCCGCTACCGCCTTGGAATTCGTCCTCGATGACCTTATACACGATCTCCCCGCAGTCCACGTGATTTTTCTCGATATCCACGCCCTTTTCCCACGTAAGGTCTTTGACGATACGACTGCCGAGCGCGCCGAGATCGCCCGTTACGATGAGATCGTAATAATCGGCGTTCCTGCCCGTGTCCCGCAAGTGGTTCAAAATCGTGTCCGCCGCCGCGGGAGCCATTGCCGCGCCCATATTATTGACGTCGGTGATACCGAAATCGACCACCTTACCGAGGGTCGCGCCCGTGATCGCGAGCGAACTGCCCTCGCTTGCGATGAACGCGCCGCCCGCGCCCGTTACCGTCCATTGCGACTGCGGAGGACGGGTACAGCCGAGTTCCAAAGGGTATCGGTACTGGCGTTCCGCAGAGGAGAAATGACTGCCCGTCGCGGCGACGATCTTTTGATAGTACCCCGCGTTGATGAGCGCGGCGGCGATGGCGTAGCTCTCGGCGAGCGTGGAACACGCGCCGTACACGCCGAGGAAAGGGAAATCGAAGTCGCGGGCGGCGAAAGACGCGGAAATGATCTGATTGAGCAGGTCGCCCGACACGAGCAGATCGACGCTCTGTTGCGTTTCGCCCGCGTTGGCGATCGCCTGATTGATGGCGTACGTGAGCATTTTACACTCCGCTTTCTCGTACGTACTTTCGCCGAACATATCGTCCGTCAACGTTTTATCCACGTATTTTCCCACGATCCCCGCGCTTTCCTTCGGTCCGGCGATCGTGCCCGTCGCGATGATACGGGGTTTGTTTTTGAAAAAAATCGTCTGCATACTTTCTCCTTACAAGAACAAATAAACGATACCCACGATCGTACCCGCCAGCACGCCGAACACGATGATCGGGCCTGCGACGATGAACATTTTCGCCGCCATACCGTACACCAGCCCTTCCGTCTTGAACTCGATCGCGGGCGAGGCTACGCTGTTGGCAAAACCCGTTATGGGAACGATAGAACCCGCGCCCGCGTTACGCCCGATACGGTCGTACACGCCAAGCCCCGTCAACAGCGTGCCCAAGAAGATGAGGATAATGCTCACCGTGCCCGCAAGCTCGTCGCCCGAAAGCCCGAACGCGCCTTCGAGAACGACCCGAAAAAACTGACCGATACAGCAGATGAACCCGCCCATCATAAAGGCGCGGAAACAGTTTTTGAAATGGCTCGTCGGCGGATCGAACGAGTTTACGTAAGCGATATAGTTTTTATTATAATTCTGTCTGTTTTTCCCCGTCATTGAATACCTGCCCCCTTCGTTCGGTTTCTTTGTTCCGCGCGCGGCGCGCGGAAGACCGTTTCCCTTTCCTCGCGCGTTTTGCCGTCGCCGTCGTATACTTCCCGTCGCATAGCTACGTTCCCCCCTCGCGTTTTCTATCCTTAATTTGGCGAAAACGGAAAGGAATTATACCCGCCCGACAAGGAAAAGTTTCCATAAACGCAAGCCCGCCCCGTTCGCAAAGTTCTGCGAACGGGGCGGGAGTTACTATGTATTCTGGTTAGGTATCAGGAATAAAATTCCGATTTGGTATCGCGGGCGAAGAGTTTCGCGAGCACCTTTTCGCAACGCTCGCGGCAGGACAAGCCGTCGTCCTGTCCGTAGCAGATCTCATACACCGCGCAGGTGATGGGCAGATCCACGTTATATTTTTCGCCCAGCGCTTTCATCGCCGCCGCCGTAGGTACGCCCTCGGCGAGTTTTGCGAATTTCTCGCCCTTGACGAGCATTTCGCCGTACATTCTGTTGTGGGAATATTCGCTGAACAGGGTCGCCTCATAGTCGCCCAAGTGCGCCAAGCCGTATGCGGAAAGCTCGTTGCCGCCCATCGCTTTGATGAGCCGCGCGACCTCGCGCGCGCCGCGGGACATAAGCGAGCCTTTGAGGGAAACGTAGCCGCAACCGTCGAGCGCGCCCGCGACGATACCCATTACGTTCTTCGCCGCCGCGCCGATCTCCGTTCCGATCAGATCCGCGCCGTAATAGAAACGGATAAGATCGCTTTTAAAGCTGTCGGCGAGTTTACGTTTGAGTTCCTCGTTCGCCGAGTCGATGACCATACAGTTGGGTATGCCCTGCGTGAACGCCTGTATATGCCCGGGTCCTACCCAGACCGCGATACGGTTTTTATCCACGCCGCTTTGGGTGAGGACTTCGGACAGGCGACAGCCCGTATCCACTTCGATGCCTTTCATACAAAGCACGAAATTTTTGTCGGAAACATCGTAAGCGAGAATACGTTTCATAAACCCGCGCAGACCTTGCGAGGAAATGGAAATGACGATCACTTCCGCGTGTTCGACCGCCTCTTGCAGATCGCACGTAAGGCGGATCCTTTCGTCGAGAGTGACGTATTCGTTTTTGCCCGTTTCTTTGAGAACTTTATACGAGTAGTCCTCCTCCGGTCCCCACGAGTACACGTCGTGACCGTGATTGCAAAGGTACCAAGCGATGAACGAGCCCCAACGCCCGCAACCGAGTACGGATATTTTCATAATTGTTTTCTCCTTTTTATATCTTATTTCTTTCGACGAACGCGCGAGCCAAGGTCACGTCGTCGGTGTATTCTATTTCCGACCCAACGGGAATCCCGCGCGAAAGCCGCGTCACCGTCACGTCGAGCGGTTTGATGAGTTTGGCAAGATACATTGCCGTCGCGTCCCCCGATACGTCGGGGTTCGTCGCTACGATCACTTCTTTCACGCCGCCCTCCTGTATGCGCGCGAGCAGTTCGCGGATACGGATATCGTTCGGACCGACCCCCGAAAGCGGATCGATAACGCCGTGCAGAACGTGGTAAACGCCCTTGAACTCGCGGAGCTTTTCGATCGCCGCGACGTCCTTGGGTTCTTTTACTACGCAGATCACGCTCTTTTCGCGGCTGCGGCAGATCGCACATTCGTCCTCTTCGGTGAAGTTGCCGCATATCTTGCAGTATTTTACTTTTCTCTTTACGCCCAAAATGGCGTCCGCGAACGCGCGCGCCTCCGATTCGGGCATATCGATGATCTTATAGGCGTAACGTTGCGCCGTTTTTTTGCCGACCCCCGGCAATTTGGAAAACTCGTTCACCAGTTTCCCGATGGGTTCTATAAAGATATCCATTTTTTTATTCTTCCTTAACGGTCGTATCCCTCGCCCGTCGAAGTTCGATACGGTACGCCGCCCGTCGAACGGGTTAGATACGAGCAAGACAAGGAGAGCGCGGATTTCCCGACGGGAGCGTACTTATCTGTACGTGACCGAGGGAAAACGCAAGCTCGACGAAGTATTGCGAAGTATATAAAGCGTTCTTAAAGAATTCCGCCGAGGGACCCCATATCCCCATACTTCCCCATCTTCTCTTCATAGACTTTGTCCGCTTTTGCGTAACCGTCGTTGATCGCCGCCATAATCAGGTCTTCGAGCATTTCGACGTCGGTGGGATCGACTACGCTCTCGTCAAGCTCGATGCCGTTGATGATCTTTTTCGCGTTCATATACACGACCACCGCCTCGCTCGCCGCCGTTCCGACGATCTCCCAGTCGTCCAAAAGTTCCGCGGTCTTTTCCATTTCTTCCTGCATCTTCTGCGCTTGGCGCATCAGATTTTGCATGTTGTTGTTTCCGCCTTTAAATCCTGCCATTTTTTTATCTTCCTCCGATCTTTTTGATCTTTTGATTTTTATTTTATCTCGATCTTTACGCCCGAAAAGGTCTCTTTGATCTCGTTCAGACTTTTATTGAAATCGTCCGACTGTTTCCCCCTCTGCTTTACTTCGTACCCGTCCTCGCTTATCCCTATCCCCGCGAACGCCTCTTTCAAAAGCGCGGCGTGTTCGGGTTTGGTCAAGGAACGGTATATCGTGTCGCTCTCGGTGTATAACACGAACGTATCTCCCTCGTACGCGCTGTCCAGATCCATACAAATGGTGAACACCACCCCGCTCTTACCCGTTTTTCTAAGGCTACGCAGGAACGCTCCGAACGTGGTTTTCGCGTCCCCTTTCACCGCAGGTCTGACCGTTTTCGGCGCAGACGCAGGCGTTGGAGCGGGCGTAGGCGCGGGAACTTTTTCCGCTGCGGGCGCGCTCTCGCGTTTGGGCGCGGGCGGCGTATCGAAATACGCGTACCCGCCCGTCGTTTCCTCGTCGGGCGGAGGCGCTATGGGCGCGACTTCGTCGTAGTTCGGCTCTTCCACGGACGGTTTTTCCACGGGAGTTGTCGGCGTTACGGGTTTGGGCGGTTCTTTGTTCGCCGCCACCTTGCCCCCGTCGTTTTGTACGACCACGCCGTTTTCCAAGCGTTTTTCGAGTTCCGCAACACGGGCGATGAGCGTTTCGATATTGTAATCGGTTTGGGGCATACTCGCTTTCATCACCGCCGTTTCGAACAGGATACGGGGGGAGGCGGAATATTTGAGATTTTGTTCCACCTCGGCGAATATCTCCGCCGCGCGGAGCAATCTGTGACCGTCCGTCGCGCGGGCGATCTTCTCCACGCGCGCGTACGTATCGTCGGGCAGGGCGAGGATATTTTTCCCGTCGCGGCAGGTCTTTGCCACCGTACAGGAATTGAAGAAATTCATCACGTCCTTGACGAGCGTACCCACGCTCTTGCCTGCGGCAAGGAATTCCTCCGCCTTTTCGAACGCCTTGCCCGCCTCGCCCGCAAGCGCCGCCGCGCAAAGGGTGGCTACGCCCTCGAAATCGGCGCTGCCCAGCACCGAAGTCACGTCGGCGTAGGTGAGTCTCCCGCTCGTGTACGACACGCAGGTGTCGGCGATGGAGAGCATATCGCGCACGCTCCCCGCGCCGGCGCGAGCGATCGCGGAGATCGCCTCCGCTTCGTACGTTTTGCCGATCTTGTCGAGCACGTATTTAAGACGGGATTCAAGGTCGGCTTGGGGGATAAGTTTGAAATCGAACCGCATACACCGCGAAAGAATGGTCGCGGGGATCTTCGCGGATTCGGTGGTTGCGAGAATGAACACGGCGTGCGCGGGCGGTTCTTCCAACGTTTTCAACAGCGCGTTGAACGCGCCCGTCGAAAGCATATGCACTTCGTCGATGATATATACCTTATATTTACCCGCTACGGGCGGATATTGCACCTTTTCGCGCAGGTCGCGCATTTCGTCCACGCCGTTGTTGGACGCCGCGTCTATCTCGGAAATATCGAGGTTGGACGGATCGGCGAGCGCGCGGCACGCGGCGCATTTTCCGCAGGGCGAACCGTCTTGCGGCGTTTCGCAGTTGATCGCCGCCGCGAATATTTTCGCGATACTCGTTTTACCCGTTCCGCGCGGTCCGCAGAAAAGGTACGCGTGACCGATCCTGCCCGTCGCGATCTGATTTTTCAGTACGGTGACGATATGTTCCTGTCTTACGACGTCGTTTAAAGTCGAGGGTCGGAACGTACGATAAAGCGCCAGATACGCCATCTTTTTCTCCTTTGTCTTTTTCGTTATTTTTTGATGAGTTGCAGAAGTTTCCGTTTACTGCGCTGCACGGCGTTATCCACGCTCTTGACCGATTTGCCCGTCGTTTCGCATATCTCCGCGCAGGACATACCGTCCATATACATCGTAAATATTTTGAACTCGAAATCGGACAGCGCCGCGCTCATCTTTTGTCTGAACTCTTTGTTCTCGTCCACGAGTATCATCTCGTCCTCGGGACTGGGGTTGGGCGAGGTCTGAAAATCGGCGATCTGCGAGGACACGCTGTTGTTCAACGGTCGGTTCTTCTTGCTCGTCGATTTTTTCACCGCGTCGATGATACGGCGGGACACGCAAAGATAGGCGAAATTTTTAAAGCTCCTGCCGTCCTCTTTCTTTTTGTAATCCTCGATCGCACGGAACAGACCCATCATGCCTTCCTGTATGAGATCCTCCGTTTCGCCACCGACCAGGAAAAAACCGCGCGCGCGCCGCCGAACGAGATCGGCGTAACGGAACACCAACTCGTCCATCGCCTGTCTGTCACCGTTTTGCGAAAGCAGAACGAGTTCTTCGTCCGTGCGTTGCGGCGTGGTCGATCGCATAGTTTTTACTCCTGTTTTTGGGTTGTAGAAAGGTTTGGATACAGAGCGCACCCGTCGAAAGGCTTAGATACGAGTAAGACGAGAAGAACGCGGATTTCCCGACGGGAGATTTCCGCTCGCCCGTTAAAAGATTTCGATACAGTACGCTACTCGTCGAACGGTTTAGATGCGAGTAAGACAAGGCGCGCGAGGCTTTCCGATAGGAGATGTACGTGTAGTACACGAGTGAGGAAAACGTAGCGCAACGATGTATTACGAAGTATATAAACCGTTCTTATTTAAGTCGGGATTTTAAAACTTCGTAGGCGGCTATCCCCAACGCCACCGACGCGTTCAACGAATTGACCTTACCCTGTAAGGGCAAAGACAATACCTTGTCGCATTTTTCTTTCGTGAGGCGTTTCACGCCGCTGTCCTCGCCGCCGACGACGAGGGCTACGTTACCGTCGAAGTTCTGCGCGTAGATATCCTCGCCGCCCGCCTCCAACGCGTACACCCAGTACCCGTTCTTTTGCAGGGTCTCGACGGCTTGGTTGAGGTTGCCGACTTTCGCCACTTTCATGTGTTCCGCCGCGCCCGCGGAAATACGTATCACGCTGTCCGTCACGCTCGCGCTGCCCGATCGGGGGATCACGACCCCGTCCGCACCCGCACATTCCGCGACTCGAATGATACTGCCGAGGTTATGCACGTCCTCGATCCCGTCGCAAAGCACGACGAAACCGCCTTTTTCGCTTTTCTTTTCGGCTATGATCTCGTCGAGGTCGTAGTAAACGTAGTCGGTGGTGAACGCGATCACGCCCTGATGTCTGCCCGATCCGCTTTCCTTATCCAACGCGCGTTTATCCACGAACTGCACGCGCACGCCTTTCTTTCTCGCCTCCGCGAAAATAAGCCCGAGCGAGCCTTGCGCGCCCTTTTCGAGCAATAACTTGTCGATGGTCTTGTCCGTTTTCAAAAGTTCGATGACGGCGTTTCTGCCTTCCGTTTTCATAAGTTCGTTCCTTTTCCTCTTTACGGTTTGAACGCCGCGCTCGCGGCTTGTCCTTTGAGATCGTCCTCGTCCGTGAGCGAGAGCAGTTCTTCTATCCGAGCCTGATCGCCCGTCAGATACAGATACCCCAGTACCGCCTCGAACCCCGTCGAACGGTTATATTCCGCGGGCGTGGCGTGTTTGCTTTTCGTCGCCTTTTTCGCGTTCCTGCCCCGACGGTATATCTCTTCTTCGCGTTCGGTGAACAGCGGGAATACCCGTTCCAAAAACGCGCTCTGACCGCGCGCGGACTCTACTTTGGCGGCGGCGCGCTGAAACTCGGCCGCCTTTCCCGCGCCCGAGCGTACCAGCTTTTCCCGTACCCAGAGGGAATATACCGCGTCACCCAAAAACGCGAGTACTACGGGATTGAATTGTACCGCCTCCGTTTCCGTCAAAGGCGTTCCTTCGTCCAGCACTTATCAAACCGTCCTATTTCTTTCCTTATATTATAACACACCCCGAGAAAAAATACAAGCAATTCGACGGTCTTTTATCGCGCGACTTTCAAGCCGCGCTGTCCGAAAGATACGCCACGATCCCTTCGGCTATATTTTGCGCGATTTGTTTCTGCCAAACCTCGCTAAGCAGCAGTTTTTCGTCCGCGGCGTTGGAGAGGAACCCGCACTCGACGATGACCGACGGACAGTCGGAGCATTTGAGCATAAAGTAATCCCCCGTCGCCGCGTTCCGCGCCGCCACGCCCTCCGTCGCGTACAGCGCGTTGAGCTTTTCCTGCAACGCGCACGCGAATTTCAGTGCGTTCTCGTCCTCTTTTTTATAGAACACCTGCGCCCCGCGCGAGCGTTTGGACGGATAGAAATTCTGATGAATGGACAGAACGAGAGAGGGGTCCGTTTCCTCGATGATCTCTTTTCTGCGTTGCATATCCCGTTTTTTGAACCCTTTCTTCGCCGCGCCGTACAGCCCCGCCTCCGTCTTACGGGTGAGCGTGACCTCGAACCCCATATCCGAAAGCGTTTGATACAGCCTCGTCGTGATCGCGAGATTGATATCGCTCTCTTTCGTTCCCGTGACCTTTCCCGTCACGCCGCCGTCGATCCCGCCGTGACCGGCGTCGAGCACGATCTTCATACCCGAATCCGCATACGAGAACACCGCTTGCGGCATACTCAACGCCTTGAAACATAACCCCACCGCGGCGATAAACGCCATCAACACCGCCATCGACATTGCCAAAACAGTCTTTTTCATACCCCTATTTTATGCAATCCATCGTAAAAATATGACAAGCCCGACGGTATTTCAACGCATACCTGCCCCGTCCGTTTGCTTAAAAGAATTTCAATCCCTTCCCTTCCAAGCGGCAACGGTATTCCGTTTCGGAACCGCCCTTCGAGGCGAACGAACCGCCGCTTACGCGGGGCGGCGTATCCCCGCCCGATATGCTCGGCGCGGGCAAAGCGGGCGTTTTTTCTTCCGCCGTTTGCACGGGCGCGGGCAGGCTCTTGGGCGTTTCTTTTTGTTCGGGTTGGGTAAATAAGGACAGCGTTTCTTCGTCCGCCTCCTTGCTCCATTCCGTATAGATCTCCCACGCGCGGTCGGTGACGATACGCCCCACGCCCGCCTCGATCAGGCGTTTGAAATCCTCCGTCTTTTCCACGCCCGACACTTCGAGTTTACAACCGTTCGTAAGGTCGAGTTTGAGCCGTTCGCAACCCTTGAAATAAGGAACGCTGAAATACTTCGCGCCCACCTCGCAAGCAAGCCGCGCCACGCGGGAAAGCGCGGTCGCGGAAAGCACGTTCTCCACCCGTACTTTGAGGTTGGCTTTCTTCGCCGCGCGGGAAACGCGGCGGAGTTCCTTTTTGATCTCGCCGTAACGGCAGCCGTCCATCAGCGAGGGCGTGACGGGAACGGTGATCTCCCGCGCCTTGCGCTTGACCGCCTGCCGCGCCTCGTACGCCTTGACCTTCGCGAGCGTTTCGCCCGTGCCGCCGATCACGCAGTCAAGACCCACGCGGCTGCCCGCGAGATAGTACGCCGCTTGCGTCATCTTGGAAAGAGGCAATTTCACCGCCGCCTGTTTGAGCCTTGCGGCGCGTTCGCAAACGCGCTGAATATCCTCGTTCCCAAGCAACGGGCTTTCGGAAACGGAGATCGCCGCCGCGATTTCGCCGAGCTTTTTCTGCCGTCTGTATAAGCGGTATTCCTCGGCGTCTTTGGGCGAGAGGAACACGCCGCGCACGGGCGTACCCGCCGCCGCGCCGTCTTTGGTAGATATTGCTTTGTTTTCCATTTTCTGTTCCATACTTTGAGTATGCGACAAAGCAAGTGCGTTTATTCCGTTTTATGCCATTTTATGACAAGAACAAGGTCTTATACTTTCTCGTATGAACAGCCTATTATCCGCTCTCCCCGCCCTCGGCGTGGTCTGGTCCGTCGTATTGTTTTTGTTGTGTTTCCTCTGCGTACATATCGCGCGCCTCGTCAAATTCGGTTGGAAATACCAAAGCGCGGACAAACCCCGCGAAAAACGGGACGAGCCTGTCAAAAAAGAACAACCCGAAAAAAAAGCCCCTGCGGAACCCGCGCAAAACGCGCCGCAAGAGCCTATATACTATATCGTCGAAAAAAAGCGGCGCGCAAAAACCACGTTCGGCGAGCCGAAACAGATCCGTTTCAAATAACGCGCAAATCCGTTCGCCATAAAGGCGAACAGGTCTACTCTTTATTCGGCGTGGGAAACGCTTTCCATCTCCCCCGTCTTGTCGTTGAACTTTTCGAGATTGCCCCCGTCCGTCCAAAGCCGTTCGAGGTGATAGAAAAGCCGCGTTTCGTCGTTGAAAATATGCACGATGACGTCGCCGTAATCGACCACCGCCCAACGCCCGTCGCGCACGCCCTCGGTGCGGGAAGGAACAAGTCCCAGTTCCTTTTCCACCAGTTCTTCCACCCGCTCGCCCATCGCGCGGATCTGCGGCGCGTTCGAACCGCTCGCGATCACGAAATAATCGCAAAGGTCGGTCTTTTCGCGCACGTATAAAGTGATAATGTCTTTGCCGCGCTTGTCCGCAAGCGCTTTGCATACCGTCAATGCCAGTTCTTTACTCGTTGTTTTCGTCATAAATTTCTCTCCTATAATATTCATACGCCCGCAATGTGAGCGGGTATGTTTTTTCACCCTTTTCCCGTACGTGCGACAGCGTTTGCTCCAACGCCGCGATCAGACATTCGTCCAACGCCCCGACGCCCTTTTTCGCCCAAAAGAGCGACCGCAGCTTTTCCACGCCCTCGAACTCCCGACCGTACTCTATCATATCGGCGAGGAACACGAGCTTGCCAAGCTCCGTCATATTCGGTTTTCCGCTCGTGTGATAGCGGATCGCGTCGAGTATCTCCCCGTCCGTCACGCCGAACGCGCGCTCGGCTACGTACGCGCCCGTGAACTGGTGCAGCACGGGCGGGGGAACTTCCCCCCATTCCTCTTTGCAGACGAACCCGTCCAAATACGGGGAATCCGCGCCGAGGTTCTTGGCGCAATCGTGAAAGAGCGCCGCCGCGATCGCTTTCCGCTCGGAAAGCCGCATTTCCACCGCTTTCTTCGCCGCCGTTTCCGCTACCCGCAGGGTATGCGCTTTTCGGCTCGGTTTTTCCAACGCCAGCGCCGCGCTCGCGCCGGGTATTTCGTACAGTCCGCGCGCCTTGATATATTCGGCGACCTTTTCCCCGACGTATTCGGCGACGTTCCCGCCCGCGCCCGCCGTTACGCGTATCTTCGTAGACGACACGTCCAGACCGTTATAATCCACGACCGTGAAATCGGTTTCGAACTTTGCCTTAAACGCCGCGCGTTCCCGTTCCAGCCAACCGTTTTCTTCTGCCCGCGCGCAAACGGCGAGGGTGACGTCTTTCAAAATGGAAAGCGGTTCTTTCCACGTCGGGAAATCGCGGAGCATATCCGTGCCTACGAGCCAGTAAATTTCCGAACTCGGATACGTTTCCCGAAAATGCCGACAGGTGAGATAGGTGTAACTCGTTCCGCCGCGGGCGATCTCGTAGTCGCAGACCTCCGCTTTCGGCTCGTTTTCAAAAGCAAGACGGCACATTGCCAGCCTGTCCCCGTCCAAGGAGAGTATCTTCCCCGGCTTATGCGGGGGCGCGGCGGCGGGCATTACGAACAGTTTGTCCAAATTTAACTGTTCTATCGCCTTACGCGCGAACCGTATATGTTCCGTATGCACGGGGTCGAACGACCCGCCGAAAATGGCTATTCTCATCTCTTTTGACCAAGCCCGCTCCTTCTTTCTTACATTATACTATATATTTCCGTTTTTTTCAAGTTTAAAAAGCACAAAATCGGTCAAAAATCAGAATATGAAAAAATCAGCTTTCTTTTCCGATATACTTTTCACCCTTTTCCTCGTCTGGCTGTTCACCCTCTGCCTGTTCCGCTACCTCGGTCTTACCCTCTTCACCGCGACCGTCCTTTCCGCGCTTTGCGGTATCCTCGCCGCGGGCGCGGCGGGCGCGATCTTGCAAAGCCGACGGAAAAATCTTTACCTCAAAAAATCGGACGAGGCGCAAAAACAAAAACTCCTCACCCATCTTTCCCTTCTCAGCGACGAACAAAAGACCCGTTACTTTTCCCGTATCCTATCCGCCGAAACGGAGGGCGGGGCGAAACGGTTCGGAAGATTGAGATTGCAAACGGAGGACGGATTTTACTTCCTCGCGTTCCGTTTCGCGCCCGTCTGCGCGGACGAGATCGCGAATATTTCCCGTCTTAAAACTTCCAAGCGCAAGATCCTGTTATGCGACAAAATAGACGAGGACGCGGCGGCGCTTTGCGACAAGCTCGGCGTCGAGGTCCAAACGGGCGAAAAGGTGTACGCGTTCGTCAAAGCCCGTAACGCCCTGCCCTCCGCCTACCTCGGCGAAGAAACGGGCAAAAAGAAAAGACGGCTGCGGCTCTGTTTCGCCAAAACCAACAGCCGACGTTTCTTCGTCGGCGGCGCGCTTATACTGCTCGCCTCGCTGTTGACCCCTTTCCCTTATTATTACCTCGTTTTCGGCTCGCTTATGCTCCTCGCCGCGCTCTTTATCCGTATTTTCGGTTATTCCTGATCCGCCCGCAACTCCAAAAACGCCCTACCCAGGTACGCGACGACGTCCGAGGCGACGAGGGAATATTCCCCGACCTCTTTCGCCGCAAGCTCGGCGGCTCTGCCGACGAGATACGCGCCCGCCCTCGCCCCGTCGAACGCGGTCAGACCGCTCGCGCAAAGCGAGGCGATAACGCCCGACAGCACGTCGCCGCTCCCCCCTTTCGCCTGTCCCGCGCAACCCGCGGCGTTGACGGCGGTCCTTTCCCCGTCCGTCAAGACGGAAACGGCGTTTTTCAAAAGCACGCAGACCCCGTATTCTTTCGCGAACGCCGCGGGCGCGGAAAGACCGTTTTTCAAGATCGTTTCCACGCTCTCGCCCGTCAGACGGGAGAACTCTTTACAATGCGGGGTGATCGCCGTATCGCATTTCTTTTCGCCGAACAATTCGGCGAAATTTTCTTTTTCGTACGCCGCGAGCGAATTGAGCGCGTCCGCGTCGAGGATCAATTTCCCCGCGTAGTTCTTCAACAGGTATTTCGCACCGTCCGAAACGGCGCGGGAAACGCCGCAACCCATACCGTACGCGACGGAATCGTAACCGAGCAATTTCCCGAACCCGCTTTCTTCGAACAGGATATTTTCCCCCTCGCAAATGGGCGCGAGCAACGCCTCGGGCGCTTTCAACATATAATAAGGCAGTATGCCTTTGGGCGCGAACAACACCGTGTACCCCGCTCCCGCGCGCAGACACGCCGCCGTAGCCAGATACGCCGCGCCCGTATACGCCGCGCTCCCCGCCACGATCGCCGCTCTGCCGTAACTGCCTTTATGCGTATTGCGCTTACGCTTTTCAACGAGCGCGGCAACGCTCTCCCGATCGGTCAAAAGGGCATAACTTTCCGCCCGATCGGGCAACTTGATCCCGATGTCCGCGCACACGATCTCGCCCGCACAGTCGATCCCGTCGCCGAGATACGCGCCCGCTTTCCGCTCGCCGATACACAGCGTTCTGTCCGCGATAACGGCGGTCTTGACCTCGCCGTTATCCCCGTTCACGCCCGACGGAATATCCGCCGACAGCACTTTCGCGCCCTGCGCCTTTAACGCGTTTATCCCTTCCGCCGCGCGCAAAAGCTCCCCGCAAAGTTCCCCGTGAAACCCCGTGCCGAGCAGGCAGTCCACGACCACCGCGTACCCCCTTTCGGGCAATTTGGTCAATACCCTGCCCCCCGCCGCGACGAATTTTTCGTAATTCTCCCGACATTCCAAGCTCCGCTTTTCCGCGACGGAAACGACGTCCGTTTCCACGCCCCGACCGTTCAATATCCTCGCGCATACGAACCCGTCGCCGCCGTTGTTCCCGCCGCCGCAAACGCATAAGACCCGCTCGCGGATCTTTTTCCCGCCGAGCGCGAGCATATCCTCCGCCTCGCGCGCCAAAGCCCGACCCGCGCGTTCCATAAGCTCCAAGCTCGGCACGCCCAGCTCCTCGATCGTATACTTGTCCGCCGTCCGCATCTGCTCGTTCGTCAATACGTATTTCATTGCCTTTCCTCCCCGATCGCCCGCAACGACACCTCCGCCGAGGCGAACTTTCTCACTCCCGTTTCCGTTTCCGCAAGCAGACCGCCGTCCGCCTCGACCGAAAGAATTTTCGCGGCCAGTTTTTCCTCGCCCGCGATCAACACGACCTTCTCCCCGATCCAACCGAGATACCGACCGTATTTTTTGTGGATATCCTTTTTACAAAGCGAAAATAGCAACCGTTTTTCCACTTCCTCCGCGCTCGGCGCAGACTCCGTTTTCCCCGTTTCCGCGCCGATCGAAGTCGCGATCTCGGACAGTTCGGCGGGGAGCGTATTGCATACGTTCAAGCCGATCCCCACGACGGACGAGGCGATATTCCCGCCCGAAAACGCGTTCTCGATGAGTATCCCGCATATCTTTTTCCCGTTCACGTACACGTCGTTCGGCCATTTTATTTTCGGCACAAGCCCATAGCTTTCCAGCGTTTCGCACACCGCCGCCGCCGCGCCTTGCATGATCTCGAACGCGCGCTTTACGGGAAAGTCCTTATAGAACGTGAGCTTGGAAAGATACACGCCCCCTTCTTCCGAAACAAAGCTCCTGCCTTTCGTACCCCTGCCGCCCGTCTGCCGCTTGGCGACGACGATCAGGTTTTTTCCCTCGCCCCGCTTTTTCAATGCGTAATCGTTCGTCGAGGGGAGCGTTTCAAACCGTTCGTAACCCGTTTCTTCTTTCATCGCATACCTGCCCCGCTCGTTTTAGTCCTCTTCACATTCCCCAAACGCCGACAGCGCGGCGCGCGCGATCTCGTAGTCGAACCCTTTGCCCATCAGGTATCGGAACGCTTTCGTCAGCGTTTCCCTGTCCGCGGTCTTTCCGCGCATATATTTTTGCAGGATCGCCGTCGCGGAAAATACTTCCGACTCCGTATCAAGCGTTCCGAGCGCGTTTTCTATCTCCGTTTCCGAGATCCCCTTTTGCCGAAGTTCCATACGAATGAGCTTACTGCCCTTTCTCGCCGCCGCGAACCCCACGTACGCCTCCGCGTATTCCCCGTCGTTCAAAAACCCGTACCCGAGCATTTTCTCCACAACGTAATCGCACACGGCGGGAAGGTAGCCCTTTTTCGCCAAAAATTCCCGTATCTGTTTTTCCGTTTTCCGCGTCGCCGAAATATGCGTCAGCGCCTTGTCGAACGCCGCGTTCTTCTCGCTTTCGAGCTGTATCTCGGATAACCGTTCGGGCGAGACGGTCTGCCCCACCTTCAAACGGTTCTTTATCGTCGTTTCCAAGCTCAGTCCCAGACAAAACCGACCGTCCACGTAGATATTGCACCGCGTTTTGTCCTTGATCTGCGGCGTGATCGCCGTTATTTCGTTCACGAGCGTCCTCCAAATTTTACCTTTTCTTCTCCTATTATACCCGTTTTCGGGAAAAATGTCAACGCCCGCGCGCGTTTCGCGCGCGAAATTGCAAAAAAAACGGTCGGGCGGCGAAGAATTTTCTCGTAATTATTCCCGTAATGTATTTACTTTTGCGGAAAAATATGATACAATAAATATCGAGAGCCGAAAAAGCGGCGAAAAGGAGATACATAGAATATGAAATATCATACCCTCGATATCGCAGGTCTGCAAGCCCAACTTCCCATTTTAAACCTTCCAAGCGGTATCGGTATCGCGTTTTTCAATCTCCACGGCGACAGCGTGATGACCGAACATTGCGCCAAAAAACTGGCGGAAAAGCTCGGCGATTGCGACGTTCTCATCACCGCGGAATCCAAAGGTCTGCAACTTACCCATTGTATCGCGAGAGAACTCGGTCAAAGATACTACGCCGTAGCGCGTAAAAGCAAAAAACTGTATATGCAGGACGGGATCTCCATCACGATCGAATCCTCTATCACTACGGGCAAAGAACAAAAACTCTACCTGTCCAAACACGACGCCGATCTTTTGAACGGTAAAAAAGTGGGTATCGTAGACGACGTAGTGTCCACGGGCGCGTCGCTCGCGGGCCTTGAACTGCTCGTGGAAAAGGCGGGCGGCACGATCGTGAAAAAGGCGTTCGTTCTCGCCGAGGGCGAGGCGGCTGACCGCGCGGACGTCACCTATCTCGCCACTATCCCCGTTTTCGACGGTAAAAACAACGATTGACCCTATAGGAGGTATTTATGTCTTATAACGAAGATTTCGACGAAGAACCCGAAGTGATCGTCAAGAAAAAAGGCGGACTTCTCGGTAAAGTCGTGTCCTTGCTGCTCGGCGTCGTCATCGGCGCGGTCGGCGCGCTCGGCGGTACGGCGGGGCTTGGCTATTACCTCGCCACCAAAAAAACGATAGACGAAGTGCTCGACTACGCAAACGTGAACGAGAGCCTTTATAACGAATACATAAGCTCGGAATACACTTCGAAGACCCTGCTCGACGCCATTCTTACGGCGGCGAACGTTCTCATCGGCTTTAAAGACGGTACGGGTACGCTCGGCGACCTCGCCGCGATCTCCCCTTTGATCGAAACGAAAGTGTTGGAATTCATCGAAAGCGGTAAGGACGCGTACGGTATCAATTTCGAGTACGACGAAGAACATCAGATCATGAACACCCCCATCAACGAGATCAACCAGTATATCCACGACTGTATTCTCAACACCACCGTGGGCGATCTGTTCCTTAAATTCGGCGACGGCAACGATATTCTCGACGCACTTTGCTACGGTATCGAGGGCGAGGATTATATAGTGGACGAAAACGGCGAAGTCCAAATGCTGAACGGCAAGACCAAAATGCTCGTCGGCGACTTCGC
>JBGVLV010000025.1:0-41837 GCA_045124465.1 Candidatus Scatosoma sp. | reverse complement strand
CTTCAAAATCGAACATAAAAATTTCGCCCTAAAAAAACGAAAAAGCCTTGAAAAATCAAGGCTTTTCGGGGCGATATCTTTTTTATCGCCGCTTTATGGCTGGGGCGAAGTGATTCGAACACCCGAATGACGGAGTCAGAGTCCGTTGCCTTACCGCTTGGCGACGCCCCATTATGCTTTTCGTAAACGCTCGTCCTTTTGCATTTACCTGCGTTATTTTATCAAACTTTTTCGTTTTTGGCAAGCGTTTTTACCACCTTTTATAAACTTTTTTCAAAATTCGGCAAAAAAAATCGCACGCTCTTATTTTTCACCCCGTCTTTCCGTTTTATGATGAAGAAAATCCACCTTTTGGAGGTCCTTATGTTACTAAGCAAAATCACTTCCCTTAACGTTTGCGTAGGCAAAACCGTACGCGGCGTTTGTCTTGGCGTGGGCGTTTCCCTCAAATCTTTCGCCGTCAAATATCTGCTCTGCGCCGACGCCGCCACCCACACTCCCCTTTGTCCCCGCACCGATTTCGCCGTCAACGCGTCCGCTATCCAGTCCCTCGACGAAACGGCGATCGTCCTTTCCCGTCTTCGTCCCGTTTTACCCAAAAATTGCGCGAAAATTTTCATCGGCAGACCCGTCTATTCCAACGAGGGCGTTTTTCTCGGTCACGTGTCCGACCTCGAAATCCACGACCTTACCGCCACAAAACTCCTGACCGATCAAAACGCCGCCTATCCCCTTACCGCCGTCGCCGCTTTCTCCGACGCCGTGATATTACGCAAGGAGCAGCCCTACCCCCTCGGTCAACGCATACCTGCCCCCGTCGTTTTGGACATCTTTGACAAAAACGAACCCGTCGTGACCAAAGCCACGCTCCGCAAAGCGATCGAAAAACGTTCGCTTATCAAGCTCACGCTCTCCCTCGCCCCGTTCGAAAAAGAGGAGCGCAAAAGCCGTTAGACCGAGTATTTTGCGGAAAGTTTCAAAAGGTCGGAGAACGCGTCGTTCAAAAGCCGCAGATCCCCCGCCGTCAGTTTTTCCTTTTTCAGATACGCGCCGAAAACGGCGGTCAGCTCCTCCGTGGACAAGCGGTCCGCCGTCGTCAGTTTCGCCGCCTTGACTTTAAGCAACAATTTCTGCGCGTGCGAGAGCCGACAAAGTTCTTCCGCGTTCGTTTGGTCGAGGACTTCCTCGGCGTTCTCTCCGTTTTTCGGTACTTGCAAAACGGTATTCAGCCGCGCCCGCACGAACGCGTTCTCACGTTGCGGGAGGGTATACTGCAATTTGCGTTCTATCTCCGCGCGCGCCGCTTTCCGTTCGGCGAATTTCTTTTGCGCCGTAAGCGTTCCCCAAAGGATCAGATACAATCCCCCGCCCGCCGTCGAAAGCAACGCCGCGCACCGTATCAAAACGAACGTTTCCCGACCGCAGAAAGACAGCGTAAGCCACGAGACGCCGCCGACCAAAGCGAAAAGCGCCGCGAATATTCCCGTACTTTTCAAAACAAGACCGAGTACCGCCGACAGGAGCAATACCGCCGCTCCGACGGCGAACACGATGAGAAAGAGCGTATCCGAGAAAAACGCTCCGTCCGATACCTCTTTCCACAAACCGACAAACCGCATAAAAAACAAGCCTCCTTTCGCACACGTTGACTATGCCCGAAAGCGAGGCTCGCTTTTTTTATATTTTCGTCTTTTTATCGGCTTTTTCGTCGATTTTCAATCCATATCCACTTGAAAACCGCGATAGATATTCACGATCGAACAACGTATCCGTTCAAGTGGTATCTTCAATATCTTCGCCGCCGCGCGCTTATACAGATCGAGTTGGGGGCGATAATGTTCTTTAAGATAGGCGGGATCTTTGACGGAGTATTTATAATCGATGATACGGACTTCGCCATCCCCCACCGCCATCAAGTCTATCGCGCCCTGGAACAATATCTCCTCGCGCTCGTCAAAGTCGTGCAACCGCTCGTCCGCGCCCGACTTTTTCGCGTACGTATCCCGAACGGGCAACGCGACGAGGAATTGCCTTTCCTTATACAACCGCATATCCCGCAACGTATAGAACACGGGATTAGAAAGTATCTCCGTCAGTTTCTCCGCGGAGAGCAGCTCCGTTTGCACGTTCCCGTCTTTCTCCAAGTCCGCCAACGCGCAAAGCACGAGTTCCTTTAACGCGGTCGTATCTATCCGTTCGCCGTCCTCGCCGTACAAAAGCGAGAAATCGAACGTTTCCAAAAACGCGTGATAGGCTATGCCCGCCTCTTTGCCCGTATCGCCCGTGCCGTACGTTTCCGTTTCGTCTACGCTCTCCTCTTCCGTTTGTATAGGCGGCGTTCCGTCCGACAAAAGTTGGGTCGCCGAGCTTTTCACGGGCAAGTTCTCGCCGCCCGCATAACCGTACCGCCACGTGAACGCGCGCATAATTTCCCGCGCCAGCTCCTCGTCCGGTCGGAACACGAACGCCGTTCTCTCCTGTTTGGGGATATCGAAAAGCTCGTCCTTGACTATATATTTTTCCCAAACGGAAAAATCGGTGAATTCGGCAAACGACTTCGCGTACTTCGCGTCGGGAAACAGGCTCGGCTTTTTGAAAAGCAAGTGCAGGGAATATTTCGCGCGGGTAAGCGCGACGTAGTAGAGATTGAGTTCGTCCGCGGTCGAGCTTTCCGCCTCCCGTTTCTCGTGCAGGCGACGGAGCAACGTGTCCCGTTTGAGCATTTTCTCGGAATCGAACGCGCGGGGCGCAAGCCCGTATTTCTCCTCGACGAACACCTCGTCGCCGCCCACGCCGCGGAAGGGCGCGCTCAGATCGTCGAGAATGACGACGGGATATTCCAACCCTTTGGACGAATGCATCGTGAGCACCCGCACCGAATCCTCGCCGCCGCTCTCGCTGTATTCTATCTTATAGTCGAGGTCTTTGAGCCGTTCCAAGAACCCGTGCACGGACAGCGGTTCCGCCGTCGAAGTTTCCTCGATGAACCGATGTATGCGTTTCAAACACGCCACGCCGTTGTCGCGGGAAAGAAGTCGCGCCTCCATACGCGTTTCCGCGACGATCTTCGAAAGCAATTCCCCCGCGTCCAAAACGAAAGACTGTTTCCGATACCCGTCGAATTTCCCGTAAAATTCCCGTAACTTATGCGCCGTACGATCGTTTTGTTCCTCGGCGTAACGCTTACAGGCGGTTCGGAAAAACTTCTCGCCGTTATACGCCAAACGGATAGCGGACAGCTCGTCCGCCGTCAGCTCGCCCATAGCCGAAAGCAACGCGCTGCAAAGCGGCACGTCCTGTTCCGCGTTGTCGAGCAGGGAAAGGATATCGATCAGCGTTTTTATCTCCGCATAGTCGCAGATATTCACCGCCGACGCCGCCGTAACGGGGACGCCCTCCGCGGCAAGCGCCGCGACCGTCGCCGCGATCTGCCCCTGTTTTTTCCGCGAAAGCACGGCGATGTCCGAATATTTTACCCGCCTGTATTCGCCCAAGTCCGCGTCGTACCACGTCGAACCGCGTTCTTCTTCGATGATCTTCCGAATGGTCTTGGCGGAAAGGCTATCTTCCGATACCTTCGCGCCCGAACGCTCGCGCACGGAATACACGCCGCGTTTTTTCTTCTCCTCTTTTTCCTCGTCGCCGAGCAGGTGTATACGTACTTTTCCGTCGTTCAACGCATACCTGCCCCCTCTCTCCATATACGAATCCCGCGCGTAATCCACCGTCGAAGTTTCCTTCGTCATCAACAACGAGAACTGCGTATTCACGGCGTCGAGCACGGCGTCCGCGCTACGGAAATTGCGTTTCATCACCAAGCTTTCGCCCTCGCCGTCCTCGAACGCCTTTTGCTTTTCGGCGAAGAACTTGGACTTACTGCCTCTGAACCCGTAAATGGACTGTTTCACGTCGCCGACGAGGAACACGTTCTCCCCCGCCACGCGGGAGAGGATCGCCTCCTGTACGGGGTTGACGTCCTGATACTCGTCTACGAATACGTAACGGTATTTTCCGCGCGTTTCGGCGGCGATCTCCTCGTCTTTCAAAAGTCCGAGCGCAATGTGTTCGAGATCGGCGTAGTCGAGTACCCCACGTTCCGTTTTCAATGCGGAATATTTCTCGTCGAATTTAAGAAGATACGCGCCGAGCGCCGCCGCCAGCTCGCCCGAGGCGAGGAATTTTTCAAGTTCTTCCGACCTCGTCAGCGTTTCGGCGAACTCCTCATCGTAAATTTTGACCGTCTTCGCTTTGAGCGCGGCAAGCCGTTCGATATGCGCTTTTTTCTCGTCGGAGTCCTTTTTACTCGTCCGTTTCGCCGTGAACGCGGGTTTTGAAAGCGCGCACGCCGCAAAATAATCTTCCGTTTTCAGAACGTTTTCGAGCGCGTCCGAAAGCTCTCCCGCGAGCGCGATCTGCGCGTCGCCGCCCGTTTCCTCGAAATACGCTTTTTCCGCTTGCACGAACTGCAAATAGTACGCACACTTCTCTTTTACGAGCGTATGCAGATCGGCGCAAACGCCGTCGAACGTTTTTTCGTCGTACCCGCCCGAACGCGCGAGATAGTCGCGGTAGTCGGCGCGGTTGCGTAATTCCTCGTAGGTCGTAAGGAATATCTTCCGCAACGCGTTATCGCTCTTTTTACGCCAGTACGCCGACAGCAGCCGCAGGAATTTCTCGTCCTTGGTTTCGTAGCCCTCGTCCAAAAGTTCGTCGAGCGCCTCGCTTTTCATCGCCATTCCCTCGGCGTCGTCGCCGCCGATCACGCGGAAAGCATTATCCACGCCCGCCGCGTAAAAGTGGGCGCGTATCAGTCTTGAACAGAACGAATGTATCGTCGAAATGTCCGCGTTGGGCACTTCGCCGAGCTGTTTTTTGAGCGCGGTACGCCGTGCGGGCGTAACGTTTGGATCGTTGATCGCCGCGATGAGCGCTTTGGACAGCTTTTCTTTCATCTGCGACGCCGCCTTTTTCGTGAACGTTACGGCGAGGATCTCGCTCACGTCCGTTCCCGATCTGATAAGGCGTATGATCTTCTCGATCATCACCGTCGTCTTGCCGCTGCCCGCCGACGCGGAAACGATCGTCCTGCCCGTCGAATCTATCGCCGCGCGCTGTTCCGCGGTAAATCTGTCGCTCATATCAGTCCTCCTTTCCCTCGCGCGTTTCGCGGGCTATTTCCGCGATCGCGGCGGGGTCTATGCTCGCCTCTACGCGCGTCGAACACGTATCGCGGTTGAACCCGCACATACCGCCGTACTTGCAATACTCGCAACTCTTCCCGTACGGCGAAGGCGCAATGTACCCGTCTTTGAGTTCTTTACAGCCCTGCCTTGCCACAAACACCGAATAGTCGAGGAAATCTCGGAAGGTGCTTTCGTCCATCACCCGCTTACTGCGCGCGTTTTTGAGCGCGGCGGGGAAATACTCGCTCTGCTTGTCCTCCGCGATCGCGTTGTCGCCGCAACGCAGCGCCTCCTCGTCGCCGTTTAAAAAGCCTTTCATTCGGAATTTACCCGTTTCCTCATCGCCGTAATCGACGGAGGCGGGGAAGTAAAACACGCCCGCGGGGATCCGTTCGCCCTTGATCGCGGACATATACAACTGCATCTGCAACTTCCTGCCCGTGTAATAAGATACGGCGGTGTCGTCGATCGCGCCCGTTTTGTAATCAATGACCCTAACGTATTTTTCCGTTCCGTCCACGCGGTCTATCTTGCCCACGAACGCGTCCGTTTTCACCGACCTTTCCGTTTCCTCTACGACGAACTCGGAGTTCTTGACCTGACGGAACGCCGCGACCGCCACTTCCGCGCCCTCGGCAAGCAACTTGTCGGAGAAGAACAACCCCGACGCGGTGTCCGACTGCGCGGCGTAGACGGGTCTTTTCAATATCTCCGTGCCCGCTTGCATTGCGAACGTGCGCATCTCCTCCTCCGTTTTCAGCTCGGAAAACTTCTTCGCCGCCGTTTCCAAAAGCTCGTGGACAAAGTTACCCGAATCCACCGCAAGCACGGCGGTTTCCTCGCGGTCTTTGAGTTTCAGACCCCGTTCTACAAAATTGCGGAAAGGACAGGAAAAGTAGCCTTCGAGCGCGGTCGGGGAGATCTTCCCGTCGCGGAAGAACAGTTCTTCGCCGCGTTCAACGCATACCTGCCCCTTGTATTCTTGTAAATAGTCGTCCTTTTCCTGCACGCCGAGTTTGTCGAGCGCGGTGTACAGCGACGAATATTCCCGCCGCGTATCTTCGCGGCAACGCTCGTATTCGCTCTTTTCGATCAGTAACTGCCGCACGGCGGGCGCGGCGGAGCCGCAACGGTACGAAAACTCCTCCTCGCGGAGTTTCTTTTCCCTCGGTATATCCTTGCCCTCTTTGTCGCAAAACGCCGCGTCGATATAGCGGAAAACGTCGCTGACCGCAGGTTCGTTCCCGTCCGCGCCGAGCGCGTACGAAAGGTGCAATTCGTCCAAAAACGTGCAAAGGTTAAGGCACGCGCTTTCGCGGGCGCGGAGATTGACTTCCGCGACCGTGGGTTCGAGCAACGTTTTGACCTCGGCGAGCCTTGCGATCTCCTTGTCCGAAACGATCGCGGTATCGCCCGACGAGCGGGGAACGTCCTCCGTCATACCCGCCGCGAACAACACGCGCACCTTTTCGATACGGCTGTCGGTGACGTCGCCGATGAACACCGCGTCCGATTTCAACGGGATAAGGGAGATTTCCGTCGCGTCCAGTCCGTCCTGCAACACGGCGGCAAATTCCGAAACGCTCATTTCCGCGTCGCCCGTCAGAAGTTCCGCCTCCGCAAGCACCCGTTCGAGCGCGGCGTAGATCTGCGCCAAGTACCCCTTTTGCGAGAGATCGTCGATCTCCTCTTCGAGTTGTTCGAGCCTTTTCTCCGCGTCGAAATCTTCGAGTATCTTCCGCACGGCGGCGCAATACTCCCTGCCTTTCGCCCTGTTTTTTATGTTTTTCGTCGCCAAAAGCAACCGTTCTCTGCCCAAGCGCACTTTCTCTATATCGAACAGTTCTTCCACCGCCGCGCCCGTCTTGACCTCCCGTTTCCCGCCGCCGCGGTAGTTGGCGAATTTCAGAAGATAGTTGCGGTATTCGTCGCTCTCGCCGAAAAATACGTTCTGTGCGAGCGAATGTACGGCGGACGGCGAAAACCGTTCGCGCACCGTCTTGAAACAGTCGAGCAAAAACCGACCGAGCGGGTGACATTTCAAGGACTTTTTCTCGTCGAGGAAACAGGGCAGATCGTAATCGCCGAGCGCACGTTTAAGCGGCAGGGCGTACGCGGCGATATTTGGCACAAGCACCGCGACGTCGCGATAGCGCAAGGTCTTATCCTCGGCAAGCGCGCGCCGTATCTGCACGGCGATATATTCCGCCTCGCCCGTCTTGTCCTCCGCCTCGAAAATACGTATCTTATCCGTTTTTACGCGCGATTTGCCTACGCGTTCGGGATCGAACAAACTTTTCCGCAAGATCTCCGCCTCGCCTTCCAACGCTCTGCCCACGTCGAGTACCCGCGTTTTGCCGTATTCCCCGCATACCCGTACGAATGTATTTACCGCGCGGTTCGTATAGATCTCCTCCTCGCCCGCGCAGAATATCCCCACCACGTTCTTCGCGCGTTCGAGCGCGGCGCGGATCGTTTGCGCCGCTTGCGCCGTGAACGAGGTAAAGCAAAGGAAGAACACGTTGGTATCTTTCAACGTTTCGTCGGCGCGGATCCGCTCGGGCAACAGGGAAAGATATTTGCCCTCGTCAAGATAAGCGTTTTCCCGCAAGAACCGCGTATACCCCTCGTAGATAAGCGCGAGGTCCGCCGTCTTTTTCTTCAACGTATCGTCGGGCAGGAGCGCAAGACCCTCGCGGAGCGTTTCGGGCGTTATTTCCGACGCGGAAAACTGTGCCAACGTTTCGTAGATACATTTGGCGTTATTGCCCGCGCCCGCGTTGGTCGTGAAACATTGCAAAGCGTTTTCGCGTTGCAGTCTCGTCATAATCTCCCCTACCGCCATCACCGAACCCTGTTTGCTCAGCGTACGTTCTCCCGTTTTCAAAAACCGCGCGAACGTGGAAACGGTCGTTTCGAACGTTCCTCCGAGCCGAGCGGCGAGCGCACGTTCGGCGATGAGGGTCAGACGGTCCTCGCAAAAGACGAGGTTTTTCCCGCCCTGACTTTCGTACGCCGCGGCGTACTCGGTCATCGTTTCCATACATTCGGACAGGGTATAGGCTTTGAGTACCGTGGTCATCGCGTTCCTCCTTTTTTCTTTTCCTATCCATTATACCATATCTCCTATGAAAATTTCAGCTTTTTTTCACAACAAATTTCGGAAAATCCGTATTTTGTTTTTTACAAATCGGAGATTATGTGCTATAATAATACGGAAGAATAAATTTTTCGACGAAAAGGCGATATTTTATTATGAAACGTAAAACGCTCCTCTCTATCACTTCGCTTATGCTCGGCGCGTCTGTTTTGACCGCTTGCACGAGCACGAGCCAAAAAGTATCCTTCTCCCCCTACTGGTACAAAACGTACAACGTAGCCCCCGAAACCACTTTGGAACAGCTCGTTTACGACGTGTCCTTCCAGGCGGGCGACGGACTTTCCAACGACTATACCGTCGATTATAACGGCACGTATACCACGACCCTTACGACGAAAACGGACGAGAACGGCAACGCCCTTTACCGTTACGAAACGAGCCTTGTAATGGACGTTTCGTACACGACGAACAACGGTACGGAAACAAGGCAAGACACGCTGACCTCGTACGTCGAGTTCGCGCAGACCACTTCGCTCACGCCTACCGTTTCGCATAAAGAGTTCGTCTGCCATTCGCCGATAAACGGGTCTATCTCCTCGGTGGACAGTCTCAAACAGGACTACTCCGTACACACGACCTATAACTCCGCTTGCGACGGCGGCACGAGCGTGCTTACCAACCGTTCCAAAACGGAGGACAACGAAACGACGCAAACGTTCGAGATCGAAACGAAAAAATACACCTATCTCGACAACGAACAGCTCCTGTTCGCGCTCCGCGGCGTAAATCCTTCCACCTATTCCGCACCCAGCTTTCTCGTCTACGCGCCGTTCACGAACGACGTGCAGGGCATTACCACGAGTTTCGGAACAAAGGTCGAGGGAACGGAATTCAGCTTTAAAAAGGACGATGAAACGGAAAAAACCAAGCGCGCGGTCAACTACTATCCCGTGACCGTCGCGATCGATTCTTCCTCGCCCGGCGCGTCGCAGACCATCTGGATCGCGGAAACGGTGAGCGCGACTGCCAACGACTACCGCAACGTTATCCTGCGTATGGAATGTCCCGTTTCGTACAACCTCGGAACGCTCGTATACGAGCTTGTATCCGCGGATTTCGCAGACTAATCGGATCACAACGCAAAACGGAACGCCCGACGGCGTTCCGTTTTTTTATTTCGATCGTTTTCAGAATTTTTCTTCGACGTACAAACGGAAGAAGGACGCGCAATCTTCCAGCCAAGCCCGCGACTTCGGCAAGAAATCGCGCGGTACGTTTATTTCCAACGCACCCGTCGAAGTTCCGTGCGCGTCGCCGGGATATACGTGCAATTCGAAGTTCACGTTTTTATCCGAACAAGCCTGCGCGTAGCGGAGCGCGTTGTCTACGGGTACGCAACCGTCTTTCGTCAACGCCCAAATGAACGCGGGGGGCGTGGTTTCTTTTACCGCCCGATCGAGGGAAAGCGTTTTGAGCAGTTCCCCTTTCGCCTCGTCCGAATACCCGTACAGTAAATTGTCATACGAGCCTTGATGTCCGTGGATATGAGAGATGACGGGATAGCAAAGCCCGACCGCCGTCGGTCTGCAATCGAGATCTCTGCCCGCCTTTTGCGGAACGTCGTCACATTCCACGGCAAGGTCGCCCACAAGATGTCCGCCTGCGGAAAAGCCCACGACGAACACTTCCTTCTCATTCACGCCAAGCTCTTTCGCGTTCTTCTTTACGTAGTCCATCGCCGAGGACAGCTCCAAAAGCTGTTCAGGATAGGAAAAGCCGTTCTCGCCGCCGACAAGGTAGGTGAGCACGAACGTCTGGAATCCGCGCGCCAAAAACTCGAAAGCGACCGGTTCGCCCTCGCGTATACTGACCATTGCGTAACCGCCGCCGGGTACGACGACGACCGCAGGGCGTTTCCAGTTCGGGTCGTGTTGATCGTGCGGTTCGTCCGCCAAAATGCATTTGAGCGTGCCGCCTTGCACGTTATATTCTTTCGCAAGGTCTACTTCGTAAGTTCTCATTTCGTTATACCTCGATACCTTTTATTTTCAGTTGAAAAATTCGGCGTAGATAGCGCGTATACAAGCGGCGCAATCCTCGTTCGCCACGCCGACGATGATGTTTTCTTCGCGCGCGCCCTGGTCGATCATATTCACGTTGATCCCCGCCTCGTAGAGCGCCTTGAACAGTCTTGCCGCCGTACCTACGCTATGCGCCATACCGTGTCCCACCGTCGCGACGAGCGCAACGTCGTCGTGCGTGTAGATCTTGTCGGGCGAAACCGCCTCGCGCATTTCCTCGGTGATCTTTTCCAACATACCGTTTTTCAGGTATTCGCTGTCGATGACCAAAGACATGGTATCGATACTCGAAGGCAAATGCTCGAACGAAATGTTATATTTTCCGATGATGGCGAGTACTTTCTGCGCGAACCCGATCTCGGAGTTCATAAGCGATTTTTCCAAAGTGATGACGGTAAATCCCTTCTTACCCGCAACGCCCGTGACGATACGGTCGTTCATTTTGCGCGTAGAGGTCTTGACGATATACGTGCCCGCGTCCTCGGGACGGAAGGTATTGCAGATACGAATGGGAATACCCGCGCTGCGGACGGGAAAAATGGATTCGCTATGTAATACGTTCGCACCCATATACGAAAGCTCGCGAAGTTCTCGATAGGAAAGCTCGGATATCCATTTGGGGGAGTTGACGATACGGGGATCGCAAGCGTAGAACCCACTCACGTCCGTCCAGTTCTCGTACAGGGACGCCATCACCGACCGAGCCACGATTGCGCCCGAAATGTCGCCGCCGCCGCGCGAAAACGTTTTTACCTTCCCGTCCGCGCCAAGCCCGTAAAATCCGGGTACGACCGCGCTATGATACTGCGAAAGCACTTTCTTGCCAAGCTCGAACGTTTCCTCGCTGAGTACGCCCTCGTCGTTGAAACGGATAAATTCCGTCGCGTCCACGAACGGTACTTCGAGTACCGCCGCCATGATCTTCGCCGCGAGGTATTCCCCGCGCGAGGCGCAATAGTCGCTGCCCGCGCCCGCAAGCACCTTTTCCGCTACTTCGTCGAGCGCCGCTCCGATGCCGAGGTCTTTGCCTATTTCTTTTTCGATATTGAGAAAACGGGTGCGGATCTTACCGAACGTTTCGTCGAAAGCCGCCCTGTCGCCCGTCGCCGCCGCGTCCGAGCATTTATACAAAAGGTCGGTGACTTTAATGTCGCCGCCGAACCGTTTACCGGGTGCGGAAACGACCACGTACCGACGTTCGGCGTCCGATCTTACGATCTTTGCCGCGGAGAGAATGACGTTACCGTCCGCCATAGACGTGCCGCCGAATTTACATACCTTGATTGCCATAACAAATACTCCTTTTCCTTCGGACGACGCCGTCCAAAGCCCGACGGTTAGGTCGGGGATTGAATTTCCTCTCGTTTTCTCCCGTATTTATCTCGTTCCTATCCCTGTTAAATGTTCAATAATATGACGACGAGGAACGCCAACGCCAAAGATATCGCCTTTATCCAGAACTTGGAAACGAATACTTTTTTCAGAAACTGAACGAATTTCATTTCAGACCTCCCGTACGTTTTCTATCCGTCAACGGCATTTCCTGCCAGTAGTAATCTTTGAGCGCGTCCACGAGCATATCGTAGTCGGCGTAACGCGTTACGTTGCCCTGTTTTACGATGGAGATGATCCCCGTTTCCTCCGAAACGACGAGCGAAATAACGTTCGCCACCTCCGTGATCCCGATCGCCGCACGGTGCCGCGTGCCGTATTCCTTGGGATAGCTCGTTTTTTGGGTCAGGGGCAGGAAACAACCCGCCGCCTGTATCTTATGACCGTGAATGATCATCGCGCCGTCGTGCAAAGGCGCTTTGGGGAAGAATACCCCCTCGATGAGCTGGGTGGATATTTCCGCGTCTATCTCCACGCCGCTTTGGAGCACCTGTTTGGGCAGGCTGCCCTTGGACAAAACGACGAGCGCGCCGACGTTGTTTTTGGACATATTTTGGAGCGCCTTGATGATATTCGCGATACAGCGTTCGGTGTCCGCTTGCGGGCGTATTTCCGCGTTGCCGCCCGTGATCTTCTCCGACGAGCTTTCTTTCGCCGAATGAACGTCCCAAAGACTCTTTTTCACTTCCACGTTGAACAGTATCAGCATAAACGCCGAAACGAGGATCACGTAGAACAGGAAAAACCTTTGATCGACGAGTTCTTCCGCGAACACGTTGAGCGCGCCGCCCACGACGATGAGGACCCAGTACAAAAGCATAAGCTTGGTCGCGTCGTTGTCGCGCAATATCTTGGAAACGTAAAAGATCAGCACGAAAAAGAAGAATATCTCCACGCCGAACATTACCTGAAAATGGGTGAAGAAATCCACGAACCCGTTCTTGATCTGCGACAGTCTATCCGCGACCGTCAGAAGTCGTATTCCCATAGTTCCTCCGTTACGCCGTTCCGCACAGCGGAAACGGTCTGTCTTTATATATTATATAAAATATTCGTCGAAAAATAAAGCTTTTTTCCAACCTTTTTACGAATTTTCGAAAAATAGCTTTGCCGTGACCGTTTTCAACGCCGAATTCGGGGTCGTTTTTCCGCATTTTATATCGCTGATCGCGCCGTAAACGCTCTTATACAGGCTCTCGACCCGCTTTTTGCCGAGTTTCGCCGCCTGTTCGCGGTTCTTCTTCGCCGCAAACTCCTTTATGCCCAAGGTCGCCGCCACTTCCCGATCGCCGCCGCGGCAGAGGGAAGTTTCGTACAGTCCCCGAAAATAGGAGGCGAGCGAGGACAACAGCGTGATCTCGTTGAACCCCTTGGTCTGCAATTCGTTCATGATCTTCACGAACGCCGAATAGTTCTTGCGCGAAAGCGCGTTGGCAAGCTCGTAAATTTTATACTCCGTATCGGGATACACGAGTTCGTCCACGAGTTCGTCCGTCAGCCGCTCCGCGCCCGTCGCCTGACAGTAACAGAGCAGTTTTTCCGTTTCCTTGGATACCCGCGACATATCGTAGTTGCAGTACGCCGCCAACGTTCCGCAGGTCACGCCGTCCGCGAACACGCCCTCCCGTTTACAGGTCACGTAGATCCATTTTTTGATGGTTTCTTCGTCCGATTTCCCGCAATCGACGTAGGTCACGTTGGGTTTCTTGGCGAGCGCCGCGTTCCCCGTTTTCGGTTTCGAGGCGTTGACGATCATAAGCAGTCCGTCCGTCGGCGGGTTCTCGAAAACGGGTTTCAAATAGGTATCGTAATCCTTTTCCGTGGGATAGAACTCCGTCACCCGCACCACCCGTTTTTCGCTGACGAACGGGAAACAGTTCAACGCGTCCGCCAACGCTTTCAGTCCCTCGCCCTTGAGCGTTCCGCCGTCGAAGGAGATATAATCGAGCGTAGGTTCTTGCACGAAACGGGTCTTTAAAAGCTGTTCGCCCTTTTCGCGGAAATACCCCTCTTCGCCCTCGAAAAGGTAGATCGGTTGCGCGCCGTTCTCGTCCGTGAACTTTCTGAACTCTACGTATTTCATTCGCGCATACCTCCTCTCCGCTTTTTCTCACTCGGTATTATACCATATTCCGCAAGAAAAAGCAAGGGAATACGCATTGCATTTTCCCGCCTTTTCCCGCCTTTCTATCCCGCGCACGTTATCCCGATCCCCGCCGTCGCCGCCATACAGATAAGACAGAGGGAATACCTGACCCACCTCGGCGCGTTCCATTTATCCGTCGCGAACAGCAGTCCCGCGTAGTAACAGACGAAAAATTGCCAGTTCGGCGTTATCCCGCTTATCGCAAACCCCGAAAAGTCCGCAACCTCGAACACGAGCAACGCCGCCGACCAACACGCGGCGGGCGCGTACAACACGACCTTACTCGCCGCGATCGGCAACGCGCAAGCCGCGGTCACGAACAGCAAGAGCGCCGAGAACGCCGCGCTTATGAGCGGCACGAACAGGCAGTTGAGCAAAAACGCCCAGCCCGAAACGTACCCGAACGCATACAAACACACGGGCGCGGTCGCGATCTGCGCCGACAGCGTAACGCCGAGAAAGGAGATACAGTTCCCGTATACCCTCTGTCCGACCGTCAAAGGATCGCCGTCCCGATAGAGCGGCGTTTTGACTTCGGGTTTCGGTTCGACGAACAGCCCGACGAACTTTTTCAAAAGGAGATCGACGAGCCGCGACAGCCGTTTCGCAAGGAGTACGATACCCAAACACGCGACGAAAGAGAGCTGAAAGCCGACCTCGAACAACGAAACGGGCGAGATCAGCAGAACGATCCCCGCGGCAAGCCCCACCCGTTCGAGCGGGTCTACGGCGATACCGCTCAAAGCCGAGGCGTAGACGGTCAAACACATCGCGATCGCGCGGACGACGGAATCGGAATACCCGCACACACCGCCGTAAAACAGGAGCATACACGCCGTGAACGCGAACCGAACGGGTTTGGCGACCGTTTTAAGCCGCGTTTTCTTGATAAGCCAAAGACAGAACGCGTACAGCGCGCCGATATGCAGACCCGAAACGGCGAAAATATGCGCGATACCGCCCCGCCGCACGTTTTCGAGCAGGTCGCCGTCCATCCCCGAAGTGTCCCCCGTCAACACCGCCATCGTAACGGCGGCGGAAGTTTCGTCCATACCCGCGTACACGACGTCCTTTATCCGTTCCCGAAGATATAAAAAGGCGTCGAATCTCCGACCCGTCGTCGAACAGCTCTCCGTCCGCATAAAAAACCGAAGTCCGTCGTCGATGTCCCGCGCGCAAAATCCGTACTCGTCGAAAACTTCCGTTTGCGTGTACACGTGACCATATAACAATATTTCGTCGGAAAGTCGGATCGAATCGGAAAAAGAGGCGGGCAGGTATGCGACGAGCCGTCCTTCCTCCTCCGTCGTGCCCACGATGAGTTCGTCGAACGTAACGCGCAGACCGTAATCCGTTTCCTTATAATCCACCACCCGACCGAGTACGGAATACTCCCCGTCGTATTGCCCGCAGGAACGGTAGTCCTCTACTTGTCGGGAAAACGCCGTTACGCCCGCGCCGAAACAAAGCGCGAGCGCGAGTTCGGAAAGCAAGGTCTTGAAAAACGCGTTTTTCGAGCGGCAAAAGAAAAACGGCGTCGCCGCCGCGGGCAACAGACAAAACGCCCACCGAGCGGAAACGCCGTAAAGGTCATGAAAATAGGCGAAAAGGATACCGAGCGCGAGAAATATCGCCGCGAACAAAACGGGACGGAAGTTGAAAAGCTTATCCGCCGCCGTTTGCGTATTCGGTTTTTTCGCAGGGTCTTGCATACACGAACGCCCCGTTTTTTTCTTTTGTCAAGCGAGCGAGATACGGTCGGACACCGATCGTACGAACAGCCCTTTCTCCTCGCCGAGGGTCACGCAGTCGTTGACGTACGCGACGAATTTATCCGTCGGGCGCGCGATACGGAATACGGAGGCTACGATGGTCTGTATCTCGTCCATATACAGCGCGACCTTATCTTCGAGCGCGCCGCGCACGATCGCGACGATCTCGTACGGCGTGTAGTCGTATTCGTGCCGACGGAGCGGTTCGCCCGTTTCCACGCGGTATTTGTCGAACCCGACCGTCTTATCCGTTTTCCGATAGAACGCCGTGCCAAAAACGCGTTCGTACTTGAACCCGCAAAGCGCGATGAGCGCCTGCATACGCGTTTCGACCTTCGAACCGTACTTCAAGATCCCCAAGCTCGCCAAGCACCTGCGTACGAGGAAGTCGTAGGAAATGGGTTCTTCCACGGTCACGATGGCTTTGAGCCGCGCGAGTATCTCTTTGTCGTTCTCGCCCGAAGTGACGTAGGTCGCGTTCTCGAACCGCGTTTCGAGTACCGCCGCCTTATACGGTTTCTTACTGCGGTTAAGCTCCGCGCCGCCCTTTTTGTCCGCGCCCGTCAGTTTGTCGAGCAGGTCTTTTATCTTCTTGATCTCGCGTTTGGGATTGTTGTAGTAATTGACCGAGAACAGCCGTATCACGTTCCAGTTATTGCGTTTGAGGGTCTGTATCTGCAACACGTTCCGATCCTTGACGGAGAAACGGTTGGGCGTATCGCACATGATCGCCAGAATGAATTTATGCCTGTTCTTCGGATCGACCACCGCCACGTCGATCTTGAACCCGGACGCGCCGACGTCGTAACGGCATTCGTACCCGTACGCCGCAAGCTCCTCCGCGATATATTTGCCGATCCCCGGTTTCTTCGCCACAAGGTCGTTGGACGAGATCGCGAGATTCGTCCTGCCCTTTTCCGCGAAGTCGAGGAACGCTTTCAAGCCCGCGACGCCCTTGGAATTCGTCTTGGAAAGATCGATCATCGCGCCCGTCATCGAGGCGAACACCACCATTTCCTCTCTCGCGCGCGACACCGCGACGTTGAGCCGCCGCCAACCGCCCGCCTGATTGAGCGGACCGAAATTGAGCGAGATCCTGCCCAGACGGTCGGGACCGTAACAAACGGAGAACAGTATGACGTCGCGTTCGTCGCCCTGCACGTTTTCGAGGTTCTTGACGAACACGGGTTCTTCCCGCTCGTACGCCTCCCGTTCCAACCGCTTTTCGGCGATCGCCGCCGAGAGTCTGCGTTCGATATAGTCCTTTTGCACGTTGCTGAACGTGACGATACCCATACTCGATCTTTTGAGCGTGGGATCGGTCAGACGACGTATTACTTCGTCTACGAGCGCGTCGCCCTCCGCTTTGTTTTTCTTGGTCAGACCGCGGTCGTACGTACCGTCCTCGACAAGCACGAACCTGACCTTGCTGTTGAGCGCGTCGGGAGAAGGGAAGGTGCAAAGACGGTTTTCGTAATAGGTCGCGTTGGAGAACGCGATAAGACTTTCGTGTTTACTGCGGTAATGCCACGTAAGGTGCCGTTGCGGCATATTGATGGCAAGACAGTCGTCGAGCACGCTTTCCATATCCTCGTTTTCGAGGTTATCCTCGTCCACGGCGTTGACGTGGAAGAACGTGGTGGGCGGCAACTGCTTGGGATCGCCCACGACGATCGCCGCTTTACCGCGCGCGAGCGAACAGATCGCCTCCGCCGTCGGGATCTGCGACGCCTCGTCGAAGATGACGAGATCGAACAGACCGTTCTCCGCTTGCAGGTACTGCGAAACGGTGATCGGACTCATCAGCATACACGGCGCGATCCGTTTGATAAGCTCCGGTATTTCCTCGAACAGTTTGCGAAGTCCCATACCGCGCAGGTTGGATTTCGCGAGCCGAGCGAAGTTGGCGACTTCGAGGCTCAGACTTCCTTCCGTCGAGGCGGTCGGCAGGCGGGAGATGAGGTTGGAGCGTATCGCGTCTTTGGTCAACCGCGCGAACTCCTCCGTCATCAAGCGCAGACTTTCCGACTTCTCCTCGGACACCGCCGCGGAGAACCGCGCCAGCACGGGATCGAGCGGGATATTCGTCTGCAAGAAGTTTTTGTAGATGTTCTTTTCGAAACTGTCGATGATGTTTTCGCTCGTAACGCTGCCGTTTTCGAGCGCGTCGGTGATGAACGTAAGACCCGATTCGTCGAGCGCTTTCGCCGTCTTTTTATACATACACCAAGGCGCGAGCATATCGATATTTTCGATGAGCGCACCCGCTTTCGCCGTGTAATAATCGAGTACGTCCTCTTCGGGCGTTTTCGTCTTATCGGCGGCGGTGACGGCGAGGAAACTCTCCTCCGCCACGCGGAAGGAATCGAGCGAACTCGTCAGTCCCTTTAACACGGGCTGGGAATACCCGCTCGCCGCGCGGATACACATACTGTTGAAACTGTCGGGGTTATAGTCCATAAATACGGACGCGCAAAGCTCGTGGAGCTTATACAGATCTTCGAGGAAATGTTTGCGCGCGTCGAAATAGTCCACCCGACCGAACGCGAACGTAAAATATTGCGAAAGTCCCGTCGCGCCGCGGATACGCTCCATCGCCTCGTAGATAGCGTAAAGGGTATCGAGCTGACCCGCGATCTCCTCCTCTTTCATCGACTGCAAAGCCGTTTTCGAGAGCTTTTTGACGACGGATCTGACGAGCTTGTTTTGGCGGTAATCGCTGCCGCCCTCTTCTAGCCATTTGCCGAGTTCCTTGTACTCCTTGGAAATATCGACGAGCTTTCTGAAATGCTTGAAATACTTTTCCAAACAGGAATCCAAACGCCGATTCGCATTGAAAAAGGCGTAAAATTCTTCCTCGTTTTCCTTATAGTACTTGTTCAGCGCGCCGCCCGAAAGCATACCCGCGATCTCGTAAAGCGCGTCGAGCTTTTTACGCGTGAGCGTGCTTATCTTCTGTCTGTACAGTTCCAAGAACAACGCGATATAGTTCTTTAAATGCTTGATCTCCGCGATGACGACCTCGGAGGCGCAATAGAGCGAATCGCGCGTGGGAAGATCGTATTCGGTGAGATTGACGTTTGCAAACGGCGAATTATGCACACCGCCGCACTCCTTCGCCGCGGCGGCCGCCTGCACCATCATTCGTTCGTACGCGTCGATCTTTTCCTTGGTCAGACCGTCGTAGAACGTGCTTTCGATATTCATTATATCGGGCGCGTTCTTGTTCCGCAAACACACGAGCAACGCCTCGTAAACGGACACGCCCAGTCTGCGTTTTTTATGGAGCGCGGCGAGCGGCTCGGACAGATCCTCTTTCAGCTGTAAGATCGAGCCGGACTTTTCGGACAGGCTCACCCGTTCCTGCCCGCCCGCGAGCGCGAGCGTAGAGGAAAGTTTTTGGAGCACGTCCGTCTTGTTCGTCTTGTTGGAATGGAGTTCCAAGCAAAAATCCCCCAGTCCGAGCGCGTCCAAACGTTTTTTGACGACGGAGAGCGCCGCCTGTTTCTCGGCGACGAACAGTACGCGTTTGCCCTCGTTCAAGGCGTTGGCGATAATATTCGTAATGGTCTGCGATTTACCCGTTCCCGGAGGTCCGTGCAAAACGAAACTCTTGCCCGTCTGCGACTGCGCGATCGCCTCCCATTGCGACGCGTCCGCAGGCAGAGGCGTGAGCGTGTTTTCGGGTCGAGCCTCGTCTTCGTTGAAACGGTCGTCCGCGCCGCCGAGCATAACGGAATTGTTCAAAAACGCTTTGACGATCTCGTTTTTGGAAAATTCGCCGATATTCTGACGGAGGTCGTACCACATCTGATAGCGCGCGAACGAGAACGCCGCAAGATAGGCGTCGTCGAACACTTCCCAGTTCCGCATACCGACCACTTCCATACGGACCATAGCGAGTATTTCGGATATTTTCAAGCCGTGCGTCGCGCCGTCCAAACCGCGGATATCGATATTGAATTCCTGTTTGAGGTATTCCAAAAGGGTGGAATTGACGGAAATATCCTCGTCCGTCATTGCCACGGCGTACCCCGCGCCGCCCTTACTCTTTTTGAGTACGACGGGTTGCAGGGCAAGCGGCGCGTAGTGTTCTTCGCCGTCCTCGCGGGAATACCATTTCAAAAATCCGAGCGCGAGATAGAGTATCTTCGTCCCCGATTCCTCGTCTGCCTCTTTGTTCTTCTTGATGAGCCGCGTCACCGTTTCCGCCAGCGACCTCTCGTCTGAATAGGTACGCAATATCCCCGAACGGTTTTCGAGCGCGATCAGCTCGCGCATACCCTTGACTTCCGCGCTCGCGCCGAACCGCACGTTCCGCCGCGCGATTTCGAGCGTTTCGCCCGCCGCGGGAGCGAGAATAAGTTCCCCCGACGAAGAAATCGCGTCGAACGTCGAGTCGAGGTCGCAGGAAAGCAGATGCGCGACCGTCTTGACGGGCGAGAAGTTGAGCAGGGTGTTTTTCATCGAAAGATCGAGCAGTCTGCGTTCCCAGAGCTTATCTTTCGTCAGTTCGTTTTCAAGCGAGAGCTTTTGCGGGGTCTTGATGTCCGCGGGCGCGATGAACGGCGACGCCGCCTCTTCGGAGAGGATCTCGAACCCTTTCAAATTACGGGCGCGCAAAGGCAGGGGCAGAACGTGCGAGATACGGCAACGGCGTACGTCCACGTAGCGTTCGTATCTGCCCGCCTCCGCCTTTTCCTTGAAATGCGCCTCGGAAGTGGTGTACGCGAAATTCTTGTCGCCGAACAGGTCCTCCACGTCGAAACAGCTCAGATTATTGATACCGTCCGAAACGTACGCGCCAAGACGGGGAATATCGTCGGAAACTGTGTCGAGGAAACAACTCTCGTACAGCCATACGCCGCAGGTTATCTCCCGTTCCCCGAACACGAGTACGGGGTTTAAGCCCATATTCTCCAAGCACGCCGCGGCGAACAACGCCATTTCGAGCGGGCTTGCCTTTCTGTCGGACAAGATCTTAACGCCCGCGCCCGCCTCGACGGGTCGGGAAATGTCCGCCTCTTTTCTCGCGACCGCGTATTTACGCAAAGTCGCGTACAACGCCGCCGCCGTGCGCCGAACGGCGTTTTTGTCGTTCCCGACGTACCCGCCTAGTTCGCAGTCCGCGCCCCATTTTTTAAGCTGCGCGTCCACTTCCGTTTGCACCCTCGCGCAATCGGCAAGGCGGGGTCTTACGAACGCCGCCAACAGTTCGGGATCGCCGTCCGTACCCTGCCAAAAATCGAAAGGCAGGGTCGTCACCGTCCATTCCGCCGTCGCGACGATGCGTTTATCCTTTTTTAAGGTCGCCTCGATACGTTCTTCCCGCACCTCGTCGGCGTTGGAAAAATACAGAGGCGAAAGCACG
This sequence comes from Candidatus Scatosoma sp., assembly GCA_045124465.1. Lineage (GTDB taxonomy): Bacteria > Bacillota > Clostridia > Christensenellales > Borkfalkiaceae > Scatosoma. The sequence goes on along the minus strand of JBGVLV010000025.1, from coordinate 20,792 downwards.
TTGCCAAGCTCCACTTGCACGACGCTTTCAAACGGGATCTCTTCGAGCGTTTTCTCGACCCCGATCAGCATACCGTTCTCGTTCGTGACGGCGAGCGTGAGATCGTCGACGAGTTCTTCGCCCGTATTCTTCACTTGTAACGCGGAAAACAGCGGTCTTTGCGCGAAATAATCGGCGTAGGAAACGACTTTGACCGTTTCCCCGCTGAGCGAAAGCCACTCTTCCCATTTTTTCGTTTTTTGTGCCATATACCTCTCCGCTAACGCCGCGACGGCGCGAACGTATTTTTTCCTCTCTATTATACACAAACCCGTGAAAAAAAGCAACTTCCCGCCGCCGTTTCCCCGAAATTTCCCGCGCGAGTTTTTAAAGTTGGCGATGGCACAACAAACGGTTGATTAGTGAAAAATCTATTTTTCACGGTTTGACGAGGAAAACGCAAGAAAGACAAGCGTTTTTCGAGGGCGCAGACTCTCTGCCGTCTGTAACCGAGAATAACGCGCCGTATTTCGTAGCGGTTTCCCGTCTAAAATCAACCGAGTGTTGCGACAGAGCCAAAAATTCCGCGCCGCGTTTTTCAACGCGGCGCGGGATTTATTTCTTACGTTTTTCTCAATCTTCCAAATATTGCGACACGGCGTAAGACAGTCTGTCTACGACGTCCTCCAAATCCCCGAACAGCATACAGCCCGCCGCCCGAACGTGTCCGCCGCCGCCGAACGTACCCGCGATCTTGTTCACGTCCGCGTATTCCTTGGAACGCAAGGAGATCTTATACTGACGGTATTTGACTTCCATCACCGACGCCGCGACCTCTACGCCCTCGACGTTGAGCGGGAAATCCACGAACCCTTCCGTCATTCCGTTGTCCGCGCGGCACTTTTTCATCGCGTCTTGCGTAATCGTGATGAGCGCGAACCGATCGTCGTGATAGTAGCGTATGCCGCTCATCGTCAACGCGTACAACGCCGCGCGCGCTTTGGGTTGTTTCTTGAACAGATTATAATTATAATAACGGATATCCGCGCCCGCGCCGACGAGTTTCGCCGCCAAAGCCAACGTTTCTTCCGTCACGTCGTCATGCGAGAAATTCCCCGAATCGGTAAGCAGACCGATAAGCAGGTATTCCGCGATCTTTTTGTCAAACGGCACGCCCAGGTATTCGATGAGTTTCGCAACGTTCATACAATTCGCCGAACATTCGCGCACGAAATTCATCTTCGCATAACGGGGATTCGAGATATGGTGATCGACGTTTACCGTATCTATCCTCTTCCTCGCCGCGTTCAAAAATTCGTCGGACAAAACGCCGAGCCTTGCGATGTCGCTGCAATCCACCGTGATCAAAAGGTCGTATTCCTCTTGCGGCGCTTTCTTCACCCTGTCGATCCCGGAAATAAAAGCGAGGTTGGACGGGATCTCCGTTTCCACGCAGACTTCCGTTTCCAAGCCCAGATATTCGAGCGCGGCCGCGAGCGAAAGCGCGCTCCCGAACGCGTCGCCGTCGGGGCGCATGTGCGTGAATATCGCGATACGTTTCGCGCGTTTTATCCTTGCCGCGATCTCTTCCAAAGTGCAGTCCATTCGGTTATTCCTCGTCGTCCGTGGGTCTTACCTGAATTTTTTTGAACAGCTCGTCCATCTTCGCGCCGTAGCTCATACTCTTATCCATACGGAAGGTAAGCGCGGGAACGGTACGCATACGCATTACCTGCGCGAGTTCGTGACGGATAAAGCCCGCGTTCTCTTGCAAGAGCGCGAACGTATTCGCCGTCTGTTCCTCGTTCACGCCGTAAATGCTCACGTACACGTACGCCGTTTTGAGATCGGGCGCGACGTCCGTTTCCGTAACGGAGATAAGTCCCTTTAAGTCGGGGTTCTTATCCTTTACGCGCGGAAGTATCGCGCTGATCTCCTTTTGATATTCGCCGTTAAGCCGCGACGTTCTCGATACTTTCATTACGCTTTGATCTCCTCCGTAACGTAACACTCGATAATATCGCCCACGCGGATCTCGTTAAATCCGTCGATGGCGCAACCGCATTCGTAGCCGTAGTTGACTTCCTTGACGTCGTCTTTGAAACGTTTGAGCTGTTTCACGCCGCCTTCGCAGATCATAATGTCTTCGCGGTAGATTCTCAACTTGCCGCCGCGGACGATCTTGCCTTCCGTAACGTAGCAACCCGCGATCGTACCCACGCCCGTGATATTGAACGTTTGACGGACTTCGCATTTGCCCGAAAGCGTTTCCTTGATCTTCGGCGCGAGCATACCTTTGAGCGCCGCCTCCATATCGTCGATAAGCTCGTAAATGATACGGTAACTTCTCACGTCCACCTTCGAAGTCTCGGCGAGTTTCTTCGCCTTTGCGTCGGGACGGACGTTGAACCCGATGATGATCGCGTTCGCGCTGTCGGCAAGCATAACGTCGCCTTCGTTGATCGCGCCCGCCGCCGCGTGAATGACCTTCACGCGCACTTCTTCGTTGGACAGCTTTTCAAGCGACTGTTTGACCGCCTCCACGCTGCCCTGCACGTCGCCCTTCACGATGAGGTTGAGGTTCTTCATCTTGCCCTCTTCCACCTGCGCGAACACGTCGTCGAGCGTTACGCGGCTCTGTTCTTTGATCATGCTTTCGCGTTGCTTGTTCTTTCTTTCTTCCTGTACCTGTTTCATCAACGCCTGATCGACCGCCATAATGCTGTCGCCCGCGTTGGGTACGTCCTCCAAGCCGAGAATGGACACCGCCATGGACGGTCCCGCCGACTTCACCGCTCTGCCCTTGTCGTCGAACATCGCGCGGACGCGCCCCATCGTCGTACCCGACAGGATATTGTCGCCCGTTTTGAGCGTACCCGTCTGCACGATGATGCTCGCCACGGGACCTTTGCCCTTATCGAGTTTCGCCTCGATGATCGTGCCTTTCGCCTGACGGTCGGGGTCGGCTTTGAGTTCTTGCATTTCCGCGACGAGATTGATCGCGTCGAGCAGTTCGTCGATACCCATACCCGTCTTTGCGGAAACGGGTACGATCATCGTTTCGCCGCCCCATTCTTCGGGTACGAGTTCGTTCTCCACAAGCCCTTGCTTTACGCGGTCGGGGTTGATCTCGTATTTATCCATTTTGTTCATCGCGACGATGATGGGCACGTTCGCCGCTTTCGCGTGATTGATCGCCTCCACCGTCTGCGGCATAATGCCGTCGTCCGCCGCTACGACCAGAATAACGATATCCGTTACCTGCGCGCCGCGCGCACGCATCGCCGTGAACGCCGCGTGACCGGGCGTATCGATGAACGTGATCTGTTTGCCTTTCGCCGTGACCGTGTACGCGCCGATGCTCTGCGTGATACCGCCCGCCTCGCCGCTCGTTACGCTCGTGGCGCGGATCTTATCGAGCAAGGAGGTCTTACCGTGGTCTACGTGACCCATTACCGTAACGACGGGCGCGCGCGTGACGAGCTTGCTCTCGTCCTCCGCCGCCGTCGCCGCCATCAGCACTTCTTCCGCCGTCTTTTCGGGTTTGTATTCGAGGTCGATACCCATATCCGCCGCCATCAGCGCCGCCGTTTCATAGTCGATGGAATCGTTGATCCCCTTCATAATACCGTCTTTGAACAGGCGTTTGGTGATCTCCACCGCCGAAACGCCGAGTTTCTCGGACAGGACCTTCAAGGGAATGTCCTGCGTGGTGACGACCGCGTGTTCGATCTTGATGGTGGGTATCTCTTGACGTTTCTGTTTCTTGGGCGAACGCATCTTTCTGTATCCCGACTTATCCTCGTCGAAATCCTCTACCGTCATACCCTGTTGCTTGACGAGCGCGCGCTTGGACAACGCCTTCTTCTCCGTATACGTCTTTTCGAACGTCTTTTTCTTCGCGGGCGCGGCGAAGGTCTTGGTATCCTTCGCGGGCATTATGGGCGCGCTTACCGCACCGCCGCCGATACGGGGAGGACGGGCCGAAGTCGCGGGTCTTGCGCCGCCGAAGGTCGAGCCTTGCGGACGGGCGGGTCTGTCGCCCTGCGGACGGGGACGGTACGTCGAGCCGTAACCGCCGCTCGGGGTCGTTTCCACGCCGGGTTTCGCCACGTAAACGCCCTGTTCCTGACCGTTGCGGAAATACCGCGGCGCGCGGGGCGCGCTGGGCGTAGCCGCCGCGGGCTTGGGCGCATAGGTCTTTTGCGCGGGAGCAGGCTCCGACTTGACCTCTTTTACTTCTTTGCGGAGTTTGGGTTCGGGGCTTTCTTCCGCGATAGGTTCTTCTTTTTCGGGAGCGGGAACGGTTTCCGTTTCCGCCGCGGGAGTTTCTTTTTTCGCTTTCTTCGCTTTCTTATCTTCCGTCTTTTCCGCCGTATTTATACGCGCGTCGTCCTCTTGCGCGGGCGCAGATTCCGTTTGTTCGGGAAGAGCCTTCTCTTTTTCCGCGGCGACGGCGGCAGCGGCTTTCGCCGCAAGCTCCGCGGCTACGCGCGCCTCTTCCTCCGCTCTCGCGGCTGCCTCGGCTGCCTCGCGTTCCGCTTTCTCCGTTTCCATTACGGAAAGTTTCTTTAAAATTTCCGAAAGATCTTTTTCCGTGGACGAAAGGCGTTTCTGCACGCCCGCGATCCGATCCTCTCCCAGTAAATCCAGAATCTTCTCCACGTTTTCGTATTTCTTTGCCATAGGTTCAGTTGGTTCCTCCCGAATATAATTTGAATTGCGGCTCGCTCTCGGCGGCGGAAAGTATCGCCAAAGCGAGGTGTTCGTCTTTGATCGCCGCCGCTTTTACGGCGGGTCGATGCAACCGTTCGCCGAGTATCCCTGCGTCGCTCACAAGCAACGGACAGGCGAACTTCTCTTGCGCTTTGAGCATAACTTTCCAAGAGCTTTGCCCAAGCGAACCGTCGGATATCAACAGAAAAACGTTCTTGCGCTGTTTCTCTACGTCGTCCGTTCCGAGCGCGATCTTCCGCGCGCGGATACAGAATCCGAGGTACGTTTCTATTTTACTTTTTTCCAAGGACTTCCTCCTCTACGCCCCGATACACCGTCTGGGGCACTTCCGCGGAAAACGCCTTGTGCAGCAGCTTTTTATCCGCAAGCTTTTTTTGGCACGCCTCCGCGTTGCACACGTACGCGCCTCTGCCCGCCGCCTTGCCCGTAACGTCCACGAATATCTCCCCGTCCGCGTTCTTCACGACGCGGAACATTTCCTTTTTCGGTTTCATCTCGCGGCAGGCTATGCACATTCTCAGCGGTACGGATCTCGTTTTCGCCATTATTCTTGCTCCGTTTCTTCCGCCTGCGTTTCGTCAAGCTCGTCTTCGTAGTCCTCTTCGTTCTCCATCGCGGCAAGTACTTCCGCCGCCTCGGGCGAGGACGCGCTCTTTACGTCGATCTTCCAACCCGTCAACCGAGCCGCCAAACGCGCGTTCTGACCGTCCCTGCCGATCGCGAGCGAAAGTTTTTCGTCGGGTACGATCGCCATCGCGCTACGCTCGCCGCGCGCCGTCACCGAAAGCACCGTCGCAGGCGAAAGCGCCTTATAGATGAACGCGAGCGGGTCTTCGCTCCAAAGAATGATGTCGATCTTCTCGCCGCCGAGTTCTTCCACGACCGCGTTGACTCTCGCGCCGCGGTTGCCTACGCACGCGCCGACCGCGTCTACCCGCGTATCGTTGGATACGATCGCCATCTTCGTACGGTGTCCCGCCTCGCGCGCGATCTCCTTTATCTCGACGATACCTTGCCCGATCTCGGGTACTTGTTCTTCAAACAGTTTTTTGACCAGCCCCGCCGCCGCGCGCGATACGAGTATCTGCGAGTTTCTGCCGCCGCTCTTTACGCGCTTTACGAACACTTTGATCTTGTCGCCGACGTTGTATTTCTCCGTAGGCACTCTGTCCTGCGCGGGCATAACGCCTTCGATCTTCTTGTCGCCCAGTTCCACGTATACGTTGCGTTCGTCGATCTTGCGGATAACGCCTTCCATAAGCTCGCCTTCCTTATCCGAGAATTCGGAGAAGGTGTTGTCGCGCTCCGTTTCGTGCAGTTTCTGCAAAATGACCTGTTTCGCCGTCTGCGCCGCGATACGGCCGAAGTCTTTGGGTACGAACACTTTTACGATCGCGTCGCCGACCTGATGCGCGGGATCGAGTTCCTGCGCGTCCTCCAACGAAATCTCCTTGTCTTTGTCCGTCACTTCTTCTACGACGTAACGGGTCGCCTTGAATTCGATCGTACCTTTTTCCGCGTCGAGGGAAACGGTGATCTCCGCACCGCCGTCGTACTGCTTTTTATACGCCGACGCAAGCGCGTTTTCCAGCGTTTCGATGAACGCGTCCTGACTGATCCCCTTTTCTCTTACCAAATCGGTAAGCGCCGCAAAAAACTCCTTGTTTTCCATTGTTGTAATCTCCTGTTTGGTTTTTTCGTGCTATATCTGTTTTTTATGATTTTTTATTCCAAGCCGCTGAAATCGATCGCGCGGCATATCTTCGCTATTTTGGACTTCTCCAACTTGAACTTTTCCTTCCCGTCGTCAAGCTCCACGCAGTTCTCGTCGTATCCGACGAGCGTCGCCTCGAAAAACTTCTTGCCCTTCATCGGCGCGAACAGCTTGACTTCTACGCGCTCGCCCATACACTTTTTGAAATCCCGTTCCGTTTTCAACGGTCGGTCCAGACCGGGGCTGGAAACGTTGAGCGTATACGCCTGCCCGAACGTCGGGTCAAGCTCGTCGAGTACGGGGTCGATGGCGCGGTGGAACTTCTCGCAAGTGTCGAGGTCCACCCCGCTTTCCGTGTCGATATACACGGTGAGCGCGGGCGATCTGCCCTGTTTGAACTCCACTTCCACGATCTCGATATTCAGTTCCTCCGCGATGGGCGACAACGCGGAAACGATCTCTTCGATAGGTTTTATTTTCATATAACCGCCTCCCACATAGTAAATATTGAGAGTGGCAAGCCACTCTCAATACTCAGTAACTGAATGATTAAGCATACTTATTATACCATTAAACTTTCCGATTTGCAACTGTTTTTTCGGTGTTTTGGTAAATTTTTTCCAAGCCGGTCGGTTATTTCCCCGAACTTCCTTTCTTCTTCCCGCCGTTTGCCGTCGTACCGTTCTTTTTCGCCGTCGTTTTCGTCGAAGTCTTGGAGGTCGTTTTCGCCGTTCCCGTCTTTGCCGAAGTTTTCTTTTTCGCCGCTTTTTCGGGCTCTTTCTCCGTTTGAACTTCGGTCGCCGCGACTTCCTCGACTTCCCCGATCCCCTCGACGGGTTGGACCGAAACGACCGTTATTTCCGCAACGACGTCCTTTTTCGTATACACGCCGAACACGAGGAACACCGCGTAAACGATCATCACGATCCCCAGCACGAGCGCCGTGAAATCGCCGAAACCGTTCACGAACCGCAAGCAAAGACCGAGCGCCAAGCACGCCGCGCCGAACAGCAATTCGACCACGAATTTGGAAACGTTATCCTCTTTCCGTACGAACTTCTTCAAAAACGCGTCGATCACGACCACCGCGCCGAGCGACATCAACAGCCAAGGGATATACGCCATGATAAGTCCCGCTAAACCGTTGGCAATGAAAAAGATACCGAACGCGAATATCGCCGCTCCCATGACCCCTTCCATCGTCGCGAGCGCCTTTTTGTGCGCGATCGAATTGACGAAATAGAGAATCCCCGCCACCATCAAGCTGAACCCGATGAGCCAGCTCAATCCGTTAAGCCCCATCGACATCGAGCAGCAGAACAGCACGCCGATGACGAACACGACCGCCGCCACTTCCTCCACCGTCGCGCCGAAGATATAATTGTTCTCCCTGCCCGCCTCTTCGCAAATTTCCACGTTCGCGCCGTCGAGCGTACCGAGCGTGACCGTGCCGTTGAGCATAAGTTTCATATTCCCCGTTCCGCTCGCCTCCATTCCCGCCATCGAGATCTGTTCGGAAACGTCGGCGGCGCACACGATCTTTTCGGCGTACGAAACGTTGTAATTCTGCACGAACGCCACGCGGAGCTTATCGGCTACCGTCTTATCCTCGTTCACCGTTTTCGCGATCTCGTTGATGAACTTGATGATCGCTTTCGCCGTGTAATACCCCGGCGCGGCTTTCGCGCCGAAAATGAACGCGGTAGGCTTGAAATCGGCGATACTTCCGTCTTTCAAACCGTTATAAATATATAAGATCGACAGCGCGTTCATCAGTTGCCGCTTGTATTCGTGCAAACGCTTTATCTGCACGTCGAAGATGAAATGCGCGGGCAGTTCTATCCCCTCGCGGGCTTGGATATACGCCGCCAGACGGCGTTTGTTGCCCAGCTTGATCTCCTCGAACCGACGGCGGAAATTTTCGTCGTCGATATACGGTCTTATCTTCGCGATCTCCGTCAAGTCGATCTCCCACTTATCGCCGATACGCGCGGAGATCTCTTTCGCCATCAGCGGGTTATTCAGCAAAAACCATCTGCGCGGCGTGATACCGTTCGTCACGTTGACGAACTTATCGGGGTACAGCCCGTACCAGTCCCGAAACGTATCTTTCCGAAGTATGCCCGTGTGTATCTCCGCCACGCCGTTGACGCGGGCGCTCGCGTAAATAGCGAGATTCGCCATATACGCCACGTCGTCCTTGACGACGAAATATTTCTCCCCGTCCAGTCCCTCTTTCCCGATCCGTTCCTGTATCCGTTCTATGACCGTCCAGATCTCGGGCAGTATCTTCCGCACCATCTCCCCGCGCCATCTTTCGAGCGCCTCGCCGAGAATGGTATGGTTGGTGAAATGGAAGGTCTTGCGGCATATCCCGAACGCCTCCTCGAACGCGATCCCCTCCTTTTCGAGCAGTCTGATAAGCTCCGGAACGGCGAGTACGGGATGGGTGTCGTTGAGCTGTAAGACCCGACTTTCGTACAGTTTCGTCAGATCCCTGCCCCCCGCCTTTTGCTTGGCGAGGATATCCTGCAAGGACGCCGACACCATAAAATACTGTTGGCGCAAGCGCAGAAGTTTCCCCGCCTCGGAATTGTCGTTGGGATAGAGGACTTCGGTTATGCTCGTCGCCGCGAAATTGCGTTTCGCCGTTTCCTCTCCCCGCATCTCGTCGAACGCGGTGAAATCGAACTTCTCGATCGGCTCGCTCTGCCATAACCGCAAAGTGTTGATCACGCCGTTTTTATACCCGATAACGGGGGTATCGTACGGCACGGCGTACACCGAATAGTCCGCGAACGCGACCGCGACCTTTTCCGTTTCCTTACGCACGCTCCAAGGATCGCCGAACGCAAGCCAGTCGTCCCCCTCCTCGCGCTGAAAACCGTTCTCGAACCGTTGCTTGAACAGACCGTAACGGTAGCGCAGACCGTACCCGTCGAGCGGAATATCGTGCGTCGCCGCGCTGTCCAAAAAGCAAGCGGCGAGCCGTCCAAGACCGCCGTTGCCGAGCGCGGCGTCCTCTACCTCTTCGAAGTCGTACAGCTCCACGCCCCGTTCTTTGAGCGCCGCGCGCGTTTCGTCCAAAATGCCGAGGTTCAAGAGGTTGGAAAACACCGCGCGGCCGATGAGGAATTCCGCGGAAAAATACCCGCAACGTTTCTTATGCGTTTTTCCGCTCTTTTCCCAGTCCTCGCAAACGTTCGCCATCACCGTTTTGGACAGAGCGTTATACAGTTCTTTCCCGCTCGCCGTATCCGCGCGCGTTCCCGCCGCGCGTAAAAGATAATCGAATTCTTTCAAAAAACCGTCTTTGTTCCAGTTCATAAAACCTGTTCCTCTCCCTTTTTCTTCTATGGTTAGTGTTGACCTCTTATCGCGTTTTTAGTCGCGACGGGCGCAAAAACGGCGAACGCCGTCCCGAAAAGGAACGACGTCCGTCTATTTTTTTTGTATGGATCATGGCTTTCGGACTTCCGCAACGCCGCGCACGTTGTTTTCGAGCGCGCTCGCGCAGGTGGGTTGGGTTGCCGACGGCGGGGTCGGCGATTTCAAGGCGGTGAGATACGCCGCGTATTCCTCCTCCGTGATTTTCGGCACTTTGCTTTTCTTGTTTTTCGACGATCTACTCATACAAAATCCTCCGCTCGGAATTTGTAAAAAAGTATGCCCTTTTCCCTCGGTTTTTATTCCGAGCTTTTAAAACAAGGCGATGGCACAACAAACGGTTGATTAGTGAAAAATTCATTTTTCACGGTTCGACGAGAAAAACGCAAGAAAGACAAGCGTTATTCGAGGGCGCATACCCTCTGCGGTCTGTAACCGAGAGTAACGCGCCGTATTTCACAGCGTTTTTCCGTCTAAAAGCAACCGAGTGTTGCGACAGAGCCTAAAATAATAAACAGATAAAGTTATTCTTTCCATCATTGACGATCCTCGTCATCGTCCGCCGCATTTTTCTCCGCAGTTCCACGGGCATAGCGTTCGTTTTCCCCGCCAGCTCGTCGCCCACCAACGCGCGCAACGACTTGCCGAAGATATTCGTTTCCCAGACCTCGCCCGTGCCCGCCTCGTACGTTTTCAGCGTTTCGCCGATGAAATCTTCGCCCTGCTGTTTCGTACCGATGATGGGATTTACCGAACCGCTGATATCCACTTTCACGATATGGTAGCTCGTCGCGTTCGCCTTGAACCGAACGCCGTAACCCGCGCTCTTTTTGATGAGCTGCGGCTTTTCAAGCTCGTAATCCGTTTCGGTGGGATAGACGATCCCGTACCCGTTTTTCCGCGCCTCTCCGAACGCGTCCTTGATCTTGTCGTATTCGCGTTTGGTGTCGGCGAGCGCGCGGACATATTGCATAAGCCCCAGTTCGTTTTCTATCTCCTCGCCGCACTCCTCGCTGACGACGCGGTAGAAAAGCTCCTCCCGCACGCCGAGCGAAATTTCCGCTCTGCCCCTGCCGAGGTCCATTCTGATCTCGTCGGGGTTGAGGAAGTCCGCGTCCTCGCCGAACATGTTTTCAAGCTGGAAACAATCCCGCATTTTACAGATATTCGGCGCGACCTGTCTGAGCCGTTCCATAAGCCCCGCGACGACGCGGTTGCTTTCGGGGAAGGACTGTAACCATTGCGGTATGAAAATATCGATACAGGCGAGCGGGAACTCGAAAAGCGCTTTTTGCAATATCTCGCAGATCTCTTCCTCGCCCATCGTTTCGGCGTTCACCGCGCACACGGGTGCGCCGTATTTCTCCTCCAACGCTTTTCTAAGCGCCGACTGCGCGGACGGGTCTTTGCAGTTGAGCACGATGACGAAAGGCTTTTCGAGCGCTTTCAATTCCGCCACGGCGCGTTCCTCCGCCGCCACGTAGCCGCTGCGCGGTATATCGGTGATACTGCCGTCCGTCGTGACGAGCACGCCGATCGTGGAATGTTCGCGAATGACCTTTTCCGTACCGAACGCCGCCGCCTGTTCGAAGGGCATAGGCGTTTCCCGCCAAGGGGTCTTTACGAGCCGCGGCGAGCCTTCTTCTTCGAACCCGCTCGCGCCCTCTACGGCGAACCCTACGCAATCGACGAGCCGCACCGACGCCTCCGCGCCTTTTGCAACGGATATTTTCGCCGCTTTCGCGGGGACGAATTTGGGTTCGGTGGTCATCACCGTCCGTCCCGCCGCCGACTGCGGCAGTTCGTCCGTCATCACTCTGAGCGCCTCGCCCGTGGCTTGGGGCAGAACGAGCGTTTCCATAAAACGCTTGATGAACGTGGATTTCCCCGTACGCACGGGACCGACGACGCCTATATAAATATCCCCGCCCGTGCGATTTGCAATGTCTTCATATACGCTGTAATTTTCCATCAACGACCTCCCATCGTGATTGCGCGGAAATATGTTTTCTCTTTTATAACCGCTTATAAAAAATCTCCGCAGGCAAACCTTACGGTTTACTATATGCGGAGAAATTTTCCTTTATGAAAGCTTTTGCACGGGAATTTTTTCAGCTACGCGGCCCGTCGCCCCCGTCCGCCGCCCTTCGCGCGGTCGCCGCCTCTACGGCGATGTAGTCCTTATCGTCGGTGAAATCGCGCGGTTCGTCGTACTCGCCGCCGAGCGCCTCGATCGCGTATTTGAGTTCCTGAAATTCCACGAACCCGATCGTTCTGTCCTCGATACGCGCCGTAAGCAACGGCAACGCGCGTTCGTCGCCGTACGCCGCCAGATAGCTCGCGTGCATAGGCACGTTCTCGCCCGATAAGAACGCGGCGGTGAGAATACCGTATATCTCCTCCTCGCGCGCTTTTACGCGGGAGAGGATTTCGAGCGTCGCCTCTTGCGCCACGCCCTTTTTATACAGTCCGAGCGCCTGCGTTTTCACTTCGTCCGCGTGCGTTTTGAGAATATCCGTCGCGTCGTTTTTCAGTTCCCCGTCCGCGTTTTCGCTTTCGAGGATCTTGAAATAACTGTCGAACGCCCGCTCGTCGTCGCCGATGAGATTGAGCGCGTACGCCGCCGTTTGCGGGTTCGGATCGAAAAGCAGGGGCATAAGCGTTTCCACCGCGCCGCGCGATTCGATCTCCGCGCATAAGAATTCGGGCGCGGGTACGTCCGTGCGTATGTGTTCGCAAAGCGCGTCGGCGAGTTCTTTGTCCGACATCTTCGCGTAATATTCCTTGGGCGTGCATTTCACTTTCGCCACGTACGTATCCCCGAATTTTTTATACAGCTTGGGAATGATATCCTCCCATTGCTTTTCGGTGTATTTGTTCTTGTTCTCTTCCATAAACTTGGTCAGTTTCTCGTCGAACAGCCCGTCGAAATCAATCAATTTCATTCGTCTTTTCCTCTTTTTCGTCACTTCCGTTATTTTGCGTTTCTTTCTTCTCTCCGTATTTGTCGCTCGCGACCGTCGTCAACAGCACGCGCACCCGCGCGGGATCGGCGTCGAACGCCGAGGCGATCGAGTCGATATCCCTGCCAAGCTCCTTCAAGCCCGACAACAGGAATATCGCGCACGCGCAATCGTCCGAGCTTTGGACGAGATCGAGAGAATTATACGTTTCGAGAGCGCGGTACAAGCTCTCCGCCGCCGCCTTGATACGCTTGCCGTACCCGTCGCTGACGACGACGAATTTGGAGGCGATCTTCGCGTACCCTTCCAAAAACCGTTTGCGCTTTTTCCTACCGATACAAATACGGGAAAGGAACAGCCGACGGTAGATATGGCAAAGCACCACGCCGATCTCCATATCCTCGTTCCGCATAAACAATAGCCGCAGCGTTTCTATTTTCAGTACGTCCAGCACTTCGGGATCGAGCATCACCTCGCGGATAAACTCGTCCGCCCGCACGTGTTCTGCGGTCGTGAGCGCCAAAAATTGCAGGTCGTGATCCGATCCGTCCAGCTCGTCGAAACACCAACGGAAATACCCGTCGTGCAACGCGACCAGCCCGAAAAGCTGCGCCTCGTCTTTCGCGCAATTCACGATATGCAACAGCGAACGGCAACGCGCCTCCCGCTCCTCTTGCGGCAAATGATAGAAATAATTCGGTTCTTCGGTCGGCTTTCCGTCCTCGCCCCCTTCGCCGCGGAGCCGCAAGGCTTTGAGATAGTATTTCCCCACCTCCGCGTCGGGATAGACCGTGCAAAGCACGTCGAACGCGCGTTCCGCCTCGTCCAGTAACCCGCATTTATACGCCGACACCGCTTTGAAATACAACATTCTCCCGTCGTAAGGGAGCTTTTCTTCGAGCTGACAGAACTTGCGGTACGCCTGTTCGTGCAGACCGTTCTCGCAACAGACGGTCGCGACCTTGTACAGATCGTCCGTATCCTCTTGCGGCATATCGTAGAGCTTTAACGCAAGCTCACGGCTCTCCTCCGTCTTGCCCTGTTCGAGATACGCGGCGGCGAGCGTAGCCAACACGCGCACGTCGTCCGGCGTTTCTTCGAGGAGTTCGAGGCATATCCGTTCCGCGTCGTCGATCTCGCCCGCAAGCAAGTGCGCCACCGCCTGCATCTCCTTCGCCGCGGGGTAGTCGCGCGAGCCTTTCTCGACCCGTTCGAGCGTTTGGATCGCGTTCTTGCAATCCCCCGCTTTGAGCGCGCGGGAACCGAGGTCGAGTTCCTTGGAATAGTCGGCGAGCCGAGGGGGGTACACGAAACGGAACCGCGAGCGTTTGTCCTTGGAAAACGCGTCGATGATGTCCATTTTCGTTTCTTCCGGCAGCGTTTCGTCCGCGTCGATGAGCCGATTGTAATAGTACGCCGACTGCGTTTCGTTACCCATATTCAGATAGTTGACCGCAAGTCCCTCGTAAATGTCGGGCAAGTCCTCTTCTTCCGCAATATCGAGGAAACGGAACCACCAGTTGATCGCGGAGGAATACAGCCCCATACCCTCGTAAATATCCGAGAGCCGCGTAAAGATATCCCCGTCGTCGCCGACGCCCGCATACAGTTCGTATTGTCTGTACGCCAAACGCAACGCGGCGAGATAGTTCCCCTCGTTGTAGTATTTATCCGCTTGGTCGCCCAGACGTTTTCTGCTGTAATCGATCTTCATCGTCTTGCGTTCTTTCATATCTCTCCCGCTCGTTTCAAGCCTTCGCGAACAACCTGTCCGCGTCCTCCTCGGTAAATTCGTAATCGGTATTGCAATAGTGGCAATGCACTTTGATCTTCCCGTCCTCTTCGAGTATCCGCCTGAGCTGCTCCTCGCCGAGCGTGACCAGCACCCGCGAAAGATACTCCCGCGAACAGTTGCATCTATATACCGCCTCCCGCGCCTCGTACGCCTCTTTATCGGGCGAAAAACGCGCGTTCACGGTTTCTTCGACCCCTTTTTCGCGGACGGACGAAAGCACGTTTTCCAGGTCGGTTTCCCGCGTTTTTTCGAGCGCGTCCCCGTCGGCGAACGGGAGCGGCTGCAACGCCGCTACGCCCGCGAACACGCACTCGCCCTTTTCGTCGAATTCCACGGCCGTGCGGATACGAGTGGGGAGCTGTTCGCTGATACGGAAATATTCCTCGAACGCCTCGTCCACGCCCCCCGTTTGCGGCAGGGCGCAAGTTCCCACGAACGGACGGTTATACCCGTCGTCGCGCACGATGGTCAACGCGCCGTTATCGCCAAGACAGGCGCGTTCGCCGCAGTCTGCCCCGCAATCGGGATTTTCGATATAGCCGCGGAGATACAGATCTCCGTTTCCCGAAACGCCCGCGCCGCCGCCCGCGCCGTCGCATTGCAGCGTGAGGGAGATCTCCCCCGTTTTTTCTTTTAAGCACGCGCTCATAAAGGTCATGGCGGAAAGGGCTTTGCAAAGGACGGTCGCGGAAGTTTTTTGCAGACGGTGGCGGCGGATCGCCTCCCGCGCCATTTCCGTCGTATCCGCAATGGTCAGAGATACCTGCCCGCCGAACACGAGCGTGCGTACGGTATTTTTCATCTGCCCGCCTCCTTTCGCGCCGTAAAGCAAATACGGTCGCTCGTATTTTTGTCCTCGCCCAAATGCCCCTCGACGGAGAGGAGAACGAACCCGTTCCTTTGCAGAGCGTCCGCGATCTCCGTTTCCGTATATACGTACTGGGTATGCGTTTCGTCCAGTCTGTCGAACGCGCCGTCCTTGCGTTTTACGAACAACGTCACGTCCATCGTCACCCTGTCCCCGTCCATACGGTTAAAGGAAAGATAGGTCACGTCGTCGCGGTCGTCCGCGCTTACAGTATCGGCGATCTTTCGGATAAATTTGCGTTCGGAACTGATATCGAATAAAAATATCCCGCCTTTTTTGAGCGCACCGTTGACGTTTTTGAACGCCGCGTCCAGTTTCGTTTTGGGGATATAATTCACGCAATCGTTGATCGCCGTGACGAAATCGAATTTCTTTTGCGGGCGTTTCGCGGCGATGTCGCCGAGGATATACTCCCCGCGCACGCCCTCTTTCATCGCCTGTTCCTGCGCGTAGTCGAGCATTTCGGGCGAAACGTCCATTCCCGTCGCCGTATAGCCGTGCTTTCGGAACGCGCGGGTGAACCAACCGCCGCCGCAACCCACGTCCAAGCCCTCGCGGACGGAGTAGCCTTCGAGTTTCGAAATTAAATACTGCGACCACTTTTCATAGCCGCAGTCGTCGTTGAGATATTCGAACCACTTTGCAAGATTTGCGTACGCCGCTTTCTTTTCCATTGTGATACCTCGCGGAAAGAAGAACTCTTATTCGCCCAACATTTTCGGCGGTTTGCGTTTCTTCCGCTTGCCCTCGTCCTGCAACGCCTTTTCGCGTTCCTCGAACTGTTTGTTGTATTCCACGTACCGAAGGTCGTTCTTATGCTCTTCCGCATACGCCTCGGTGTCGTCGATGATGTTCTGTTTGCTTTCGCGGAGCCGTTTCAAGTCCTCGCGCGAGAACGACGTAGGCAGTTCGTAGACCTGCAAGGAATCGTCGATGGGCTTGATGGGCCGCGCCACCAAACGGGACTTGCCGTGCGCGAGGATCACGCGCTGATACTCCACCGCCGCCGCGCTGTCGTTACCCGTGAGCGCAGACGAACCGTCCTTGTTGTAGATACCTCTGCCCACTTTCGCACCCTCGATCTTCGGGTTGATATATTTGTCGAACACCCATTGCGCGAAATCCAACCAAACGAGGAGCGCGTAGGAAAGCCCGAACAAAAGAATGACGACGATCGCGATCAAGAGCGTGATCGTGCTGTTGATGAGCAACAAAAGGAAGGGCAACAACGCGATCAGACCGAAGAAGATCGTCTGCGGCAGCGTGCCGATGGTCATCAAAAAGGAGTTTTTGAGCATAACGAAGAATTTGAGCTTATAGTTGACCCCGAGCGCGATCATCCAAAGGGACATCATCGCGGCGAGCACGAGGAACACGTAGCTCGTACCCTGCGAAATACGCATCCATACGTTTTGCCCTTTGCTCAGCTGCGAGGTCGCGAGCGTGAAATCGGCTACCTGCAACAGCGAGCCGCAAACGAACAGGGTCAAACAGAAGAACAGAGCCGTTTGCAACGCGTTTTTATAGTTGAGTTTTATCCCGCGCCAAAAATCGTTGGTGACGAAGATACCCTCCGTCCAGACCATATTTCTGACGACGTACATACCGCCCGAAAGACCTATCGCCGCTATGATACAGGAAACCGCGACGCCGAGATACAAAAAAATACTGCTCTGCAAAGAGATGAGTTCGGCAAGGCCTTGCTGACCGGGTACGGCGGGATAGCCGACGCCGAGGTTCGCGCCGAACGGATAAATGATACCGTTGCTCTTTACGACGAGCGAGTAATAGACGATGACGAGAATGAGCGGAATAAAGAAGATAAGGGTCAAAAGGTTGACCTTGACGATCTTGCCGAAATTGCCTTTGAAAATATCCCAAAAGAGCTGCCAGCGGTTGGTAGGCAACGTGCTCCTTGCGTATTCTTCACTTCTTTCCTTTCCTTCGAGAAGGCGGGCGACGAACCCCTTCTTTTGTTGTGCCATTGAAAAACTCCGTGTTTCTTATTCTTCGTTTACGGGATAATAAACGTATCGATGATATATACCACCTTTTTCCGGCTTTCAAACGCCGAAAACGGAAAAATATCCCTCCGATCTTGCGACCGCTTTTCTATTTTACTACAAATTTGTGATTATTTCAAGGAATTTTAGGAAAAATTCGAAATAAAATTTACAACTTGCCAAAAATCTTTGACATTTGTCTTTTAATGTGCTACAATGAATACGCTAAATAGAGGAGCGGACGAACAAGAGTACCCCCTATCGCCAAGCAGACGAGGACGGTCTGCAACAAAAAAGCGGGGTCGGGAAAGGGTATCGCCGCCGAAGCGCGACCCCGTCCGTTTCGCGCTGGGCATACGGGAGAATACTCGTATGACTGTCACCGTTTGTGAAGAGCTATTTACGGAAAATTTTCCACCCCGATCTTTTCGGCGGAATTTCGACGGGCTTTTTCGGACGGGACTTCCCGTCTTTTATTTTGCTCGACACGACACTTTTTTCAAAGGAGAAATACTATTATGAAACAATTCAACGTCGGCGTCATCGGCGCCACCGGTATGGTCGGACAAAGATTTATGCTCTTGCTCGAAAACCACCCTTGGTTCAACGTAAAAGTCCTCGCGGCGTCCGCGCGCAGCGCAGGCAAAACGTACGAGGACGCGGTGGGCGAGAAATGGGCGTTCGAATGCGCTATGCCCGAAAAATACCGTAAGATGACCGTCCTCGACGCCGAGGCGGATATGGATAAGATCGCGGCGAGCGTAGACTTCGTGTTCTGCGCCGTCACTATGGACAAAGCGAAGATCCGCGCGCTCGAAGAGGCGTACGCGAAAAAAGAAGTGCCCGTCGTTTCCAACAACTCCGCGCACCGTTTCACTTCGGACGTCCCGATGGTCATTCCCGAGATCAACGCCGATCATATCGCGGTCATCGCCGCGCAAAGAGCGCGACTTGGGACAAAGCGCGGATTTATCGCGGTCAAGTCCAACTGTTCTTTGCAATCGTACGTTCCCCTTCTGCACCCCTTGAAAGCGTTCGGGATCAAACAGGCGGCGGTCTGCACCTATCAGGCGATCTCCGGCGCGGGCAAGACGTTCAAGACGATGCCCGAGATCCTCGACAACGTGATCCCCTACATCGGCGGCGAAGAAGAAAAGAGCGAAAAAGAACCGCTTAAAATCTGGGGTCAAGTGAAAAACGGCGAGATCGTACCCGCGGACGGACCCGCGATCACGGCGCAATGTCTGCGCGTGCCCGTGTCCGACGGTCATACGGCGGCGGTGTTCGTAAGCTTTGAGAAAAAGCCGACGAAGGAGGAGATCCTCTCCGCGTGGGCGAACTTCTCGGGCGAGCCGCAAGCGCTCGAACTCCCCTCCGCTCCCGCGCAGTTTATCCGTTACTTCGAAGAGGATAACCGTCCGCAGGCGAAACTGGACAGAATGGAAGGAAGCGGCATGAGCGTAACGGCGGGCAGACTCCGCGAGGATAACGTGTTCGACTATAAATTCGTCGGGCTTTCCCACAACACCCTCCGCGGCGCGGCGGGCGGCGCGGTGCTCCTTGCCGAACTTCTGGCGGCGAAGGGATACTTCGACTAATCACAAAAAAATCTACGCGCGGCGTAGTATAAATCAGGGAGAATAAAAATATGAAGGGATTTTTCAACGGTAGCGCTACGGCGCTCATCACTCCGTTCAACGAAACGGGCGTAAACTACGAAGTCCTCGGTCAGCTTATCGAACACCAGATCGCGGGCGGTACGGACGCGATCGTGTTCCTCGGCACGACGGGCGAGCCTTCCACGATGACGTTCGAGGAAGAACACGTGCTTATGGAGTACGCCGTGAAAAAAGTGAACGGAAGATGCAAGGTCATCTTCGGTTGCGGCAGTAACTGCACCGCGGACGCGGTGATGTCGGCTAAGAAAGCGGAATCGTTCGGCGCGGACGGTCTGCTTGCCGTCACCCCCTACTACAACAAATGCACGCAAAACGGGCTTGTCGCGTACTATAAAGCGATCTGCGAGGCGGTGAGTATTCCCGTCATCGCGTACAGCGTTCCCGGTCGTACGGGCGTGGAGATACTTCCCGCGACGATGGCGAAGATCGCGGAGATCCCCAACATAGCGGGTATCAAAGACGCGGCGGGAAATATGGCGCACACGATGGAAACGTTCCGTCTTGTCCGTGAAAAGTGCGACGTGTACTCGGGCGAGGACGCGCTCAACTTCCCCATTCTCGCTTGCGGCGGCGCGGGCGTTATTTCCGTGCTTTCGAATATCGTTCCCGCGGAAGTGAAAAAGCTGTACACCCTCGTCAAAGCGGGCAAACTCGCGGAGGCGGCGGCGCAAAACGACAAACTTCTACCCCTTGCGAACGCTTGTTTCGTGGAGGTCAATCCGATCCCCGTAAAAGAGGCGATGAACGTTATGGGCTACGACGCGGGCGTACCCAGAGCGCCTTTGACGAAGATCGAGGACGCGAACCGCGAAAAACTGGTCGCGGCGATGAAAGCTTTCGGCGTGGAGATAAAAGCGTGATGAAAACGAAGATAATCCTTTGCGGCGCGTGCGGGAAAATGGGCGGCAACGTCCTCTCCCTTTTAAGCGCGGACGAAACCGCTACGGCGGTCTGCGGGGTCGATCTCTACCCCAAAGAGATCGGCATACCCGTCTATAAAACGTTTGCGGAGATCAAAGAGACCGCCGACGTCATCATCGACTTTTCCTCGGCGGAAAACCTCCGCGAACGGCTCGAATACGCTAAGACCCATAACCTTGGGATCGTACTCGCCTCGACGGGCTTTTCCCCCGCCGATCTCCAAACGATCGACGAGTACGCAAAAGAGATCGCCGTTTTCAAGACGGCGAACCTGTCCTTGGGGGTCAACCTTATGCAAGCGCTCTGCAAAGCGGCGGCGCAAGTTCTCGGCGACGGATTCGACGTGGAGATCGTCGAACGCCACCACAACCTGAAAAAGGACGCCCCTTCGGGAACGGCGCTCATGCTCGCGGACACGATCAACGAGGCGTTCGAGGGTAAAAAACGCTACGTGAACGGCCGCGAAGGGATCGTCGGCGCGCGCGAAAAGGACGAGATCGGTATTCACGCCGTGCGCGGCGGAACGATCGTCGGCGAACACGAAGTGATGTTCGCGGGCGAGGACGAGATCGTCACCATCTCGCACAGCGCGAGAAGTAAACGCGTTTTCGCGGCGGGAGCGATCCGCGCGGCGAAATTCTTACGCGGAAAAGGCGCGGGCAGGTACGAGATGAAAGACCTTCTCGCCGAAGAAAACGAATAATTCCCCAAAAAAAGAACGACCGCCCGACTTATCCCAAGTCGGG
>JBGVLV010000024.1:0-18798 GCA_045124465.1 Candidatus Scatosoma sp. | reverse complement strand
TGTGCTATACGGCACGACACGAAAATCAGGTAAAAGTGAACGCGTTTATGTCGCTCGACGGGGCGACTGACCGAAATTTTCAAAAAGGAGAATAATGAATGAAAATGAAATCAACGTAACAACAACCTGCATTATGGCTTTGGCTAATCAACCGAACGCCGAAGAAAAAATTAAACTTCTACTTACTAATCTTTTTGCGAGTTATCCACAAAAAGATAATTTTGACGTGCAATCAAATTCAAACAGCCAAACGATTTCCACGTCTATAACTTTTACACAAAAGGAGATAGAAAAAATGGCAACAACTTTTAAGAAACAATTTATTGCAAACGGACTCGTTGCACACGTACTCAAAAAGCCCTGCGGGAAAAATACTTTTTCCTATGAAATTCGTTATCGTGCAAACGGATTTGACATCAGAACCTCATCAACCGACTTACAAAAAGCCAAAGCAAAATTTTTAGAGAAAACCACTCCGAAAGAAATTGAAAAATATAAAGCAAAAGACGTATCGTGCAAGCGCAACGAAAAGTATGCTTTACACATACTGTTCAACGAATGGCTTTCCTTGAAAAAAGGAACAATTTTAGATAAAGAAATTAAACGTTTTGAAACAAACTTTAATAACCTACCCGAAGAATTACGATATACCCCTATCACCGAAATTCGAGCCGTGGATTTAGACGCTATAATGAAAGACGTCCAACCGCGTAAATACGAAGAATTACGTACCCTTTTCAACGGCATTTTCAAATACGCAACCGCAACGGGTGTTATACAAAACAATCCTGTGGCTTTAATCAAGTTCAAACGCGCCGAAAGACAAAACCGCGAATGTTTATCCGAAGATGAAATTAAAGCGTTTTTAGAGCGTATTAAAGACGTAAAATATAATAATGTAAGACAGTTTGCTTATACGCTTTATTTCTTCGGTTTACGCCCTTGCGAAATTGATGAAGAAACGCACCGCGAAGGCGAGTTCCTTATCGCTCGTAACCGCAAACGTAAGAACGGGAAAATCGAGTATAAGAAAATCCCTATACCTACGCAGGCACAGGGATTGATTGACTGGGATAAACCTTTAACGGCTGACTTACACCGATTAAAAATCAATGATATTATGAAAGAATTGCTTGCAGACAAAACTGCTTATTGTTTACGGCATACGTTCGCAACGATATGCCAGCAATACGTTCGTCCTGATATCGTCGATATTTGCATGGGTGACAGCCCCGATCGACTTGTTGGAAGAGTATATACGCATTTCTCCGACAAGTTTATGCGAGAGCAAATGGACTTGGTAAACTTCCCACTTTAACCCCTTGAAAATAAAGGCAAAAACGGCAAAATCTTTCGCCAAATCTTTCGCCAAACCCTACCAAAAACGCAAAATTGGGAGAATATTTATGCAAATATACAAGAAAAACGAGCATTTATACATAGTTTTTTGCATAAATACTCGTTTTTGGTGGGCAGAGGTGGATTCGAACCACCGAAGTCGAAGACGTCAGATTTACAGTCTGATCCATTTGGCCGCTCTGGAATCTGCCCGTGTTATATAGGTGTAGCTTTGTTTCGTTGTGGAGCCGGTGATTGGACTCGAACCCACAACCTGCTGATTACAAATCAGCTGCTCTGCCAATTGAGCTACACCGGCGTGTGGTGCCTTGGGGCGGAATCGAACCACCGACAGGCAGATTTTCAGTCTGCTGCTCTACCGACTGAGCTACCAAGGCATTTATGGCGACCCAGAACGGGCTCGAACCGTCGACCTCCAGCGTGACAGGCTGGCGCTCTAACCAACTGAGCTACTGGGCCATAAATTTACGCGCACTCAAACAGTGCCTGTATATAATACTCTATTTGAAAATATTTGTCAAGCGTTTTTCTCGTCTTTTTTCGCAAAATTTTTAAAAATTTTTTCTCCCTTTCGTCTCGTCCCTGCCCCGTCCGTTTTACTTCTTATACAGTTTCGCCAGTCCCCCTTCCGCCGTCTCTCTATACGAACGGTTCAGATCCCGTCCCGTTTCATACATCGTCTTGATGACCAAATCAAACGAGATCTTTCTGCTATCCGTCAAAAAGTACGCCAGCGACGCCGCGTTGATCGCACGCATAGCCGCTACCGCGTTCCGTTCGATACACGGTATCTGCACCAGACCGCATATAGGATCGCAGGTAAGCCCCAAATGATGCTCCATCGCCACTTCCGCCGCGTACTCGATCTGACCGAGTTTCAGCCCCTGCAACTCCCCAAGCGCCGCCGTAGCCATACAGCAGGCGCTGCCGATCTCCGCCTGACAACCGCACTCCGCGCCCGAAATAGAGGCGTTGGTCTTGATCAAGTTCCCGATCAGTCCCGCCGTCGCCAACGCGCGCACGATCTCCTCGTCCGTATATCCTTTCCGCTCTTGCGAATATTTCAGCACCGCAGGCACGACCCCGCACGCTCCGCACGTGGGCGCTGTGACGATCGTACCGCCCGCCGCGTTCTCCTCGCTCACCGCGAACGCGTACGCGCACACCAGACGGTTCTCCCGCGTTTCCGCGCTCTCCCCGTCGGCCTCGCCGCTATACAAAATTTTCGCCCGCCGCTCGACCTCCAATCCGCCAGGCAAAACGCCCTCGCCCGCGACCCCGCGCGCGACCGCGTTTTTCATCGTTTCCCAAACCTCGCCGAGATACGCCCGCAAATCTTCGCCCTCGTATTCGAACACGTAATCGCAAAGCCGCATACCCCTCTTTTCGCAATACGCGCGGATATCGGACAACGTATCGTGCGGATACACTTCCGCGCCCTCCGAGTCCGTTCTGCCCTCGATACGGATAGCTCCGCCGCCCACGCTGTATACGCGCATACACGCTATCTCGCGGCCGCTTTCATACGCGGTCATATCCATCGTATTCGGGTGCGCCGTCGGCGTTTGCGTATCGCACTCCACCGTCACGGGCGCGAGCACGCTTTCGATCACCTTTTCCGTACCGTGACCCTTGCCCGTCTTGGCAAGCGAACCGTACAAAACGACCTTGAACCCGTCCGCGGTCGGGTTCTCTTTCAAAAACAGCTTGCAAGCCCGTTCGGGTCCGATCGTATGCGACGACGACGGACCTTTGCCTATCCTGTAAAGCTCTTTCAGCGATCTCATACCCATCTTCCGTTACTCCCCGACCTGATTTTTCGCCTTGCCCGTGCGGTTGAATTCGAGCAGGTTTTCCATACTCGTCTGCATCATCGAATCCATACTCAACTGCGTGTAAAACGCCATGTGCGGCGTTAAAATAACGTTGGGGAACTGGCGCAGGTACGCCATATCCCGATTGCTTAAAATATCGGCTACGCGGTTTTCGTGATAGATCCCGTCCTCGCCCTCGAACACGTCCATGGCGAGCGCGCCGATCTTCTTGCTCTCGATCCCCTCCGTCAGCGCGGCGATGTCGAACAGGTCGCCCCGCGCCGTGTTGACGAGTATCACGCCGTCTTTCATCTTCGACAGCGTATCCGCGTTCAGCATATGTCTTGTCGTCGGAAGAGAGGGTACGTGGTAGGTGATAATATCACTCAACGCGTACACGGTAGCCTCGTCTGCGTATTCGGCGATCGCCGCGATCTCCTCCCGCCGCGACGGAGAACAACACAATACCCGACACCCGAATCCTTTGAGGATCTCTATCACCTTACCGCCGATCTTACCGCCGCCCAAGACCCCGACGGTCATACCCGAAAGGGTCTCGCCGCGCAAGCCCACGAGGGAATAATCGTTCACCTGTTGCCGCCACAGCGTTTGCTTGTACTTGCGCAGGGTAAGCAAGATCAGCATCACGGCGAACTCCGCCACCGAATCGGGCGGATAGCTCGAATTGCAGACCTTGATCCCCAACCGTTTCGCCGCCGCGAGATCGATATGGTTATACCCGACCGTCCGCGTGGAAAAATACTTTATCCCCGCGTTTTTGAGCGCGGTCAACAACGCCTCGTCCGCGTTCACTCTGCCCAAGCTCGACACGCCGTCCGCGCCGCGGCAAAATTCCACGTTCGAAAGCCCGATCGGCTCTTCCGTCGCTACGTATTCGAACGCGTACGCTTTGGAGAGTTCCTCCAACTTCGCGCGTTCCTCTTCCCATATCCCGTACACAGCAAATTTCATATCGTTACTCCTTCTTCCTACGCTCTATTATAACACACGCGGAAAAATTTGTAAAACGAACGGACAACCCTTCCGCGCTATCTTCCGCACTTTTTTCGACGATCTTCGCGTTTGTCATAATTTTTTATGACTATTTTATAAATACCGCTCTGAGTTTGTTGACAAAACCAACAAAATTTGCTATGATAATAAATGTTGTAAGAGCATAGTATACTATCGGAGGAGAGAACGGATCGTGAGTGAGAGCAAGAAGATCGCCATAACGACGGACAGCAACAGCGGTATTTTGAACGCGGAGTGTAAGGATAAAGGCATTTTCGTTTTACCGATGCCCTTTCTTATCGATGGAGAATGTTATTTCGAGAACGTAAACTTTTCACAGGAACAGTTCTATGAAAAACTCGCGCAGAACGCGGAAGTTTCCACTTCCCAACCCAGCGTGGGCGAGCTGACGGAGTTCTGGACGGATATTTTGAAAACGTACGACGAGATCGTGCATATCCCGATGTCCTCGGGGCTTAGCCAGTCCTGCGCCACGGCGACGGCGCTCGCCGCCGACTTTAACGGCAAAGTTCTGGTCGTGGACAATCGCCGTATTTCCGTTACGATGAAAGAGAGCGTTTACGACGCCGCAAAGTTGCGCGATAACGGTCGCTCGGCAATCGAGATCAAAGAATACCTCGAAGAAACGGCGGCTTGTTCGTCTATCTATATCGCCGTAGACACGATGAAATATCTCAAAAAAGGCGGCCGCGTGACCCCCGCCGCCGCGATGATCGGCACTATCCTCAAACTCAAACCCGTATTGCAGATACACGGCGCGAAACTCGATAAATTCGCTCTGCCGCGCGGGATCCTCAAAGCCAAGGAAGAAATGAAAGCGGCGATGAAAAAGGATATGGAAACCAAGTTCGCGCAATACGTCGAAAACGGCGAAATGGCGTTATACGTCGCGCATACGAACAACGGCGCGGAGGCGCAAAAGTTCGCCGAAGAACTCAAAGCCTTGTTCCCGAATATCCCCGTAACGTACTGCGATCCCCTTTCGCTCAGCGTTTCCTGCCATATCGGCCCCGGCTCGCTTGCGGTCGCTTGCGCGAAGTTCGTGAAATGATCCGAAATATAATCTACCCTTTGCAAGAATCTTGCAAAGGGTATTTTTTTCGTCCTTTCGGCGTATGCTATTACGGAACGTAAGTGTTCGTTTTGTGAAACTTTCGTTTACCAGCTTAACTTTCATTGACAAGTTTTGTAAAATTTGCTATCATAAAAGCAGATAAGGAGAACTTATGGAAACTGTAAAGAAAATAGCGATCGCAACGGACACGAACAGCGGTATGATGCCCCGCGAACACGAGGCGGAGGGAATATTCGTTCTGCCGATGCCCTTTATCGTAGACGGCGTTTCGCAACTGGAAAGCGTCGAGCTTTCACGGGACGATTTTTATGAGAAACTTATTTCCGACGCCGATATTTCCACCTCCCAACCCAGCGTGGGCGAGCTGACGGAGTTCTGGACGGAAATTCTGAAAACGTACGACGAAGTCGTACATATCCCCACCTCCTCCGTTCTGAGCAACTCTTACGCGACGGCTTTGAACCTCTCGAAAGAGTTCGGCGGTAAGGTACGCGTGGTGGATAACCGCCGTATTTCCATCGCTTTAAAAGCGAGCGTATTCGACGCCGTAGCGTTACGGGAACAGGGCAAGAGCGCCGAGGAGATACAGACGGTCTTGGAAGATATGCGGACGGACTATTCCGTTTACGTTTCTATCGAAACGATGAAATACCTCAAAAAAGGCGGCCGCGTTTCCCCCGCCGCCGCGGCGATCGGGTCTATGCTCAAACTCCGTCCCGTGCTCCGTTTGTGCGGGGATAAGCTGGAAAAATTCGCATTGCCCCGTACGCTCGTAAAAGCCAAGGAACTGATGCTCAAAGCGATCCTCGACGATCTCGCGGGGAAATACAAGGAGTCCTTGGAAAAGGGCGAAATGCGGCTTTGTATCGCGTATGCGAACAACGCCGAAGACGCATTCGCATTCCGCGAAGAGGTGGAAAAGCGTATCCCGAACGTGCCTATTCTTTGGAACGATCCCATTTCGTTGAGCATAGCCTGCCACACGGGTCCGCAAGCGATATCGCTGTCCTGTATGCGTATCGTGAAATAACAAAAAAACGAGTAGAAAAGATCGCGCCGCAGTTTTGCGACGCGATCTTCTTTTTCGGTTTTTGATTTAGGCGATGTCACAACAAACGCCTTGGTTTTTAAAGGGTAGCGGGAACAAGGAAGTAAACGAGGAACAACACGGTGACGATGATCGTAACGATATGTACGTTCCAAACGGGTTTCTCCGCGTTCTCTTTATCTTTCTTGCAAGCGTATGCGATCGCTTTCACAACGTAAGCGACGACGGAAAGCAACGTGTACATTACCATACCGATACCGATACCTTTGGTGATCGAATAGGAAAGCACCATAACGGCAACCGTCAAAAACGCGCTCGTCGCGTTGATCGCGTCGGAGAAGTCGATATTCTTGACGTTGTTCTTCATCATAAGCACGCCCACGTATACGAGTGCGGACGCCGCCGCCGCGGAAGGTATCGTTGCGAACAAAGGCAACGCAAACATCGAAAGGAAGAACATCACCGCCGTGGTCAGAGCCGTAAGACCCGTACGTCCGCCGGCAGATACGCCCGCGCCCGATTCCACGAACGTGGTGACCGTCGAAGTACCCAGCATCGCGCCCGCGCAGGTCGCGATCGAGTCCGACATCATGATCTTGTCATAGTTATGCGGTTTGTCGTTTTCGTCGGACAGAACTCTGTTACCGCCGCAGCAACCGACGATCGTTCCCATCGTGTCGAACATATCGATCATGCACATCGTGATGATGAGCATAATAACGGTGAACAACGAACCGGACGGGAATCCGTCTTTGAACACGCTCGTAAACGAGCCGAACACGCTGTTTTCGCCAACGGAGAAGAATCCTTTGAAATTCTCCCAGAACTTCCAGGACACGCCGTCCACGCTGCCCGTGATGATCTCGATATTCGTAACGCCGAGAGGAATACCCAAAATCGTTGCGCCCAAAATACCGATGATGACCGAACCTTTTACTTTCAGTTGGTCGAGAATGGTGATGAGGATAAGCCCGAACAGACATACCGCCGCGCTTGCCGTCGTCGCGTCGTAGTTCGAAAACGTAACGAGATCGACGAGCGTATATTGATTAGCGACGATAACGCCCGCGTTCTGGAAACCGATAAACGCGATGAACAGACCGATACCGACCGAAATAGCCGTTCTTACCGCCGCGGGCATACCCTCGAAGATAAGCTCACGGATACTCTTGCCCGCGATCTTGACCGTGGAAAGCAACAGGAATACGATACCCGAAATGAGTACCATCATCAAAGCTTGTCCGATCGTAAACTCGAACACGTACGTACTGAACGCACCGACTCCGCCGCCGATGACCGTTCCGAGCAACGAGTTCAGACCCATACCCGACGCTTGCGCCAACGGCATTTTCGCGAGGAACGCCATCAACAGCGTACCGACGATCGCGCCGAGCGCGGTCGCGATAAACAGCGACGACCATCTGGGATCCGCCGTACCCGCGTACAGGATCTGGTTCGGGTTGACCGTCAAAATGTAGCACATTGCAAGGAAGGTGACGATACCCGCAACGATCTCCGTTTTGACGTTCGTTTGTTTCGCCTCGGGGTCATACCCCAAAAGTTTGCCAAACTTAGACATAAAAACACTCCTTCTAACATATATTTTTCGTTCGCTTATAACGAACTTATCATTATTTTATCATATTCGACGCGCTTTGTCAATTTTCGAAAGAACGTATTTACGCATAAATCGAAAATTTCACAAAGAATTTTTTCGGACGGCAAAAAAACGCCCGCGGATATTTCCACGGACGTGTTTTCTGTGTGTAAACGACCTATCGATTATACTAATTCGATAACAGCCATTTCGGACGCGTCGCCGCGACGTTCGCCGAGAAGGTAAATTCTCGTATAACCGCCGCCTTGACCAAGCTCTTCCTTACGAGCCGCGTACTTGGGCGCGATCTCGTTGAAAAGTTTGTCCATCAAGGGGTGCTGAACGTCAGCCGTTCTCGCCTTGAACTCGCTCTTCTTTTCCTGGAAAGCTTTGATCTCTTGCAGATCGTAGGTCTTCGCCATGATCGCACGGCGAGCCGCAAGTTTCTTCGCGCCGTCTTTTACGTTCGTAACGGTGGTTTCCTTGCCTTTGCTGTCCTTCTTCGTAACTTCGAATTCGATGTTATCGTCATACGTATTCACCGCTTTGGTGATCAGCTTTTCCACGTAGGGACGGAGCTGTTTCGCTTTCGCAGCGGTCGTTTCGATTTTTCCATACCAAAGAAGTTGCGACGCAAGCCCTCTCAAAAGCGCGTTTCTTTCTTTGGACGTTCTTCCCAATTTTCCGGGCATAATTTTAATCCTCCTGTTCTCTTAATGCAAGGCCGTAAGATTCCAACTTCTGAATGACTTCGTCAAGCGACTTTCTGCCGAGGTTTCTCACCTTCAACATATCGTCTTCCGTCTTTTTCGTAAGATCTTCGACCGTGTGAATGTTCGCTCTCTTTAAGCAGTTGTAGGAACGGACGGAAAGGTCCATCTCTTCAATTACCATTTTGAGAATCTGTTGCTGTTTGTCGTCTTCCGTCTTGACAAGGATATCCATACCCTTGATCGTTTCGCTAAGGTTGACGAAAAGATTGATATGGTCCTGCATGATCTTCGCCGCAAGCGAGATGATCTCTTTGCCGGAGAACGTGCCGTCCGTCCATACTTCGAGCGTCAGTTTGTCGTAGTCCACCGCCTGACCTACGCGCGTAGGCTCGACCGTGTAGTTGACTCTCTGAACGGGCGTATAGATGGAATCCACCGCGATATAATCGATCACGGGTTTTTTGTTCTCTTTCGCAGGCTTATATCCTCTGCCTCTGCCGACCGTGATCTCGACGTCGAGTTTGGCGCCTTCGTCGATCGTGCAGATATACTGATCGCCGTTGATCACTTCGATCTCCGCGTCTACGTTGAGGTCTTTACCCGTAAGAACGGCGGGACCCTCTTTGCAGATGTGCAGGACCTTTTCGTAATCCTTGTCGATCACTTTCGTTTTGATCGCCAACGTTTTGAGGTTCAGGATGATCTCCGTAACGTCCTCTCTCACGCCCGCGACTGCGGAAAACTCGTGCTTTACGCTGCCGTCAAGAAACTTGATCCCCTCGACCGCCGCACCGGGCAAAGCGGCGAGAAGAATACGTCTAAGGCAGTTTCCAATGGTAAGACCGAAACCTTTCTCCAAAGGCTCGCAAACGACCTTCGCATAGAAATCGTCGTTTTCAAGCACTTCGAGTTTTGGCATATCCATTTCGATCATTGTTTTACCTCCTGATATTTTTCAATTATTTGGAGTACAATTCGACAATCATATGCTCCGCAATCTGGCTGTCGATATCTTCTCTCGTGGGAAGATCTAATACCTTTCCTTCAAGTTTTTCTCTGTCAAACTCCACCCATTTTACAAGACTGTTGCTTTCTTTCGTCTCTTTGAGAGCGGTGAAATATTTATTGCCCTTTCTGTTTTCTTTAACGACGATCACGTCGCCCGCTTTTACGATATACGAAGGGATCGTTACCGTCTTGCCGTTTACGGACAAATGCGCGTGGCTTACGATCTGACGAGCGAGCGTTCTCGAAGACGCAATGCCCATTCTGAACACAACGTTGTCAAGACGTCTTTCCAACAAGGAAAGCATGTTTTCACCCGTTACGCCTTTCATACGGTCCGCCATTTCGTAATACTTACGGAACTGACCTTCCTGTACGCCGTAAATTCTCTTCGTCTTTTGCTTTTCACGCAACTGCATTCCGTATTCGGAAACTTTCTTTCTGTCCGCACCGTGCTGACCGGGAGCAACCGGACGCTTGTTGAACGGACATTTTTCCATATAGCACTTGTCGCCCTTTAAGAACAACTTCGCGCCTTCTCTTCTGCAAAGCTTACATTTAGCCTCTCTGTATCTTGCCATAACTTTCTACTGCCTCCTGATTAAACTCTACGACGCTTGGGGGGTCTGCATCCGTTGTGGGGAATGGGGGAAACGTCGGAGATCAACGTGATCTCGAGTTCGCAAGCGGAAAGCGCGCGAATCGCGGATTCTCTGCCTGCACCCGGTCCCTTTACGAATACTTCTACGCTGCGAAGTCCGTGCTCTTTCGCGACCTTAGCCGCCGTTTCAGCCGCCATCTGCGCCGCGAACGGCGTACCCTTACGGCTGCCCTTGTAGCCAAGCGCGCCCGCGCTCGACTGGGAGATCGCGTTACCGTTCATATCCGTAACGGTTACGATCGTATTGTTGAAGGTCGACTGAATGTGGACTTGTCCTTTGTCGACTTTTTTAAGTTCTTTGCGCTTACGGGAAACGACTTTCTTTTTCATTTCTGCCATTTTCTATCGTCCTCCTGTCTTACTTCTTCTTGCCTGCGATCGCGCGCGCAGGTCCTTTACGCGTACGAGCGTTTCTCTTCGTACTCTGTCCGCGTACGGGCAAACCTTTTCTGTGACGGATGCCTCTGTAACATCCGATTTCCATAAGGCGCTTGATGTTCAGGGAAACTTCGCTGCGAAGTTCGCCTTCCACTCTCAGGTTGTGGTCGATATATTCTCTCAATTTGGAAACGTCGTTCTCGTCGAGATCTTTCACTCTCGTATCGGGATTGATGCCCGTTTCCGCGAGAATCTTCTTGGAAGTCGTAAGTCCGATACCGTAAATGTAGGTAAGGCCGATTTCCACTCTCTTTTCTCTGGGTAAATCTACACCGGCAATACGTGCCATTGATTTCTGTCCTCCGTTTTTTAATGTGTTTGTTCTTTTTTGATATTTATCGCCAACGTACGCGTCCGACTTTGCAGTGGAAAATGCCTTGTCCGACCCGCCGTATTGTTTTTGCTTTTACCTTTTCACGCGCGTACGTATATGCGCGCGCTAACACGCAACAAAACTGAGTTTCCGCAATAGCTTACGGAAATTCAGCTTGATCGCATATTTTTGCCTTGGAAAATTGCCAAATTGCTATAACATTCCCCAAATTGCGGCATATATTATTATATCATACCGTTTTCAAGTCTGTCAAGCGATTTTTTGGGAATTTTTAACTTTTTTTTAGCCTTGTCTTTGCTTATGGCTCTTGCTCTTGGAGCAGATGACCATAACTCTGCCGTTTCTCTTGATTACTTTGCACTTGTCGCACATAGGTTTTACAGAAGGTCTGACTTTCATTGTATTTTCTCCTTGTTGATTAAACTCTTTTACGTCGTTTGTTTCTTACGACTTGCTACGCCACGTGATCCTGCCTTTCGTCAGATCGTACGGGCTCATTTCCAATTTTACCGTATCGCCCTCGATGATCCTGATATAGTTCATTCTGAGCTTACCGGAAATATACGCCGTGATAGTGTGACCGTTGGAAAGTTGTACCTTGAAGGTCGCGTTCGGCAACGCTTCGACAACCTTTCCTTCCGCTTCGATTACGTCGTCTTTGGACACAGAAATTTCCTCCGAATTTTTTATCGGCGGGGCGCAACGCGCCGTCCGCATTTTTTTATTGTACTCGCTTACAGCGTCAGTATCTCGACGCCGTCCTCGCGCACTACCAACGTGTTCTCGTAATGCGCCGCGCATTTGCCGTCCGCCGTCACCGCGCCCCAACCGTCGTCGAGCAGGCGTACCCGCCAACTGCCCAACGCGATCATCGGCTCTACGCAAAGGACCGTTCCCGCTCTGAGCCGCACGCCCGTCCCCAGCCGTCCGAAGTTCGGAACGGAAGGGTCTTCGTGCATCTCTTTGCCGATACCGTGTCCCGTGTACGAACGGATAACGCCGTACCCGTGCGATTCCGCGTGCTTTTGCACTTTGTACCCGATGTCGAACAGCGGCGTACCCGCTTTCAATCCCTCGATCCCTTTGAAGAAACATTCCTCCGTGACGGTCACGAGTTTGTCGATCTCGGGCGCGACTTTGCCGATACGGAACGTTCGGCACGCGTCGCCGTGATAGCCGTTTTTATACGCGCAAAGATCCACGCTGACGATGTCGCCGTCTTTTAAAACGGTCTGCGTATCGGGTATGCCGTGCACCACCATCTCGTTGACGGAAACGCACGCCGAGGCGGGAAACCCGCCGTAGCCAAGACAGGAAGGATACGCGCCCGCGCTACGGATATACCGTTCCACGAGTTCGTCCACCTCTTTGGTGCTCATACCCGCCGCGATCTTCGAACCGACGAATTCGAGGGTGTCCCGAACGATCTTGCACGGTTCGCGCATCAGATCTATCTCTTTTTCGCTTTTTACGTGAATCATAATCCGTTGTTATTTACGAAGGGAGTCGAGCTTTTCCGATACCTTTTCGTATACGTCCTCGGGCGTCGTATTGCCCACGACGTTGAAAAGCAACCCTTTCTCCGTATAATATGCGATGAGCGGAGCGGTCTGCGCGTTGTATACGTCAAGACGGCTCTGTACCGTTTCGGGATTGTCGTCTTTTCTTTGATACAATTCGCCGCCGCAACGCGAACAGGTCGTCGCGCCGTTCAGTCTGGACGTATGATAGCTTTCGCCGCAATCCTTGCAGACGCGTCTGCCGCAAAGTCTGTCCATAAGAAGGGAGAAGTCCACGTCGATATTGATGACCAAGTCGATCTTGGTGATCTTATCGAGCGCCTCCGCCTGCGCGATCGTACGGGGGAAACCGTCCAACATATACCCGTTCTTGCAGTCCGGTCTTTGGATACGCTCCTCTACGATCTTGCAAGTAACTTCGTCGGGAACGAGCTGACCTTTATCGATATACGATTTGGCAAGCAAGCCGATCTCCGTCTGATTTTTGATGTTTTCTCTGAAAATGTCGCCCGTCGAGATATGGGGTAAACCGTATCCGTCCGAGATCCTGGTCGCCTGCGTGCCTTTTCCCGCACCCGGCGCGCCGAGTAAAATGATGTTCATATCCTATCTCCTTTTGAAAAATTACGTACGCGGGGAAATAATTCCCCTTTTCGCCCGACGTTCCGTTTCGAAACGGAACGTCCGAGCAGGGTTGTTTGTTATTTCAAAAATCCTTTGTAATTCTTCATCATCAACTGCGCTTGGAGCTGTTTCTCGAATTCCATCGCCACCGATACGACGATCAGAATACCGGTCGTCGAGAATACGTTAACGAGATCGAGGGACGCCCACGCGAACGCAACGGACGGGATAAACGCGACCAACGACAGATAGATGGCGCCGAACAACGTGATACGGTTGGAGATCTTTTTCAGATACGCCTCCGTCGCTTTACCGGGACGAATACCCTGAATAAAGCCGCCGTTTTGCTGAATACTCTTGGACACGTCCTCCGGATTGAACTGCATCTGCGCGTAGAAGAACGAGAATGCGAAGATGAGTATGCAGAGCACCAACGAGTACACGACCGCGCCCCAGCCTTCCGCCGACGCCGACATCCAGTTCGTCCACCAAGTGTTGAACGCGTTGTCGCCGTTGTTGATAAGGCTGCCGATCATCTGCGGGAAACTCAAAATCGAGAACGCGAAGATGAGAGGCATAACGCCGCCGCCGCTGATACGGATGGGAATGGACGACGACTGACCGCCGTACATTTTTCTGCCCTTGATCTGTTTCGCATACTGTACGGGTACCTTTCTTTCCGAAAGATCTACGTAGATGATCGCAAAGAAAACGACCGCGCTGACAAGCGCAAACGCAACAAGCTCCCAGATCGCCGCCGTATCGCCGCCGAAGACTTCTTCGAACTTACCGACGAGGGAGTTGCCCGCCGTCGCAAGGATACCGGCGAAGATGATCATAGATTGACCGTTGCCTACGCCGTAATCGGTGATCCGTTCGCCAAGCCACATAACGATGAACGCGCCCGCCGTATACACGACGGTCATAAACACGCCCGCCAGCCATTCCTGTCCGAAGAACAGTTCGGTCTGGATCGCGCCGTTGTCGCCGCCGAAACTTACGATGATACCGATCGATTGAATAATTGCCAGAAGAATGGTGACGTAACGCGTATATTGCGCGATCTTTTTACGTCCTTCTTCACCCTGTTTGGAGAGTCTTTCCAGCGCGGGAATACCGACGCTCAAAAGCTGCATGATGATCGACGCGTTGATGTAGGGTCCGATACCGAGCGCAAAGACCGTACCTTGGGAAAGCGCGCCGCCCGTGATGCTGCTCATCAGCGTGAGGAAATCGTTTCCGCTCACAGCCTCCGAGAATTCGCTCCTCAACAGCCCCGGAACGGGAATGAAACAACCGATACGGAACACCAACAGCAGAAGGAGCATCATATAGACCTTATGTCTGATCTCCTTTACTTTGAAAGCATTGATAAGTGTTTTTAACATTTTTTTCTCCGTGTTTGGATTTCTGATCGGAACGGAGCGTTCTTTCAAACGCCCGAGCCGACGGATATGCTCGCGCATATCGGGGAGAAATAACGCGAACCACGGAAAACCGCTTTTCGGCGATTTTCCGCGTTACGGTTTTATCGGTTACAGGGTCTCCGCCGTACCCTTGGCAGCCTCGATGGCCGCTTTTGCGGACGCGGAGAACTTCGCCGCTTTCACGGTGAGCGCTACGTTGAGTTCGCCGGCACCGAGAACTTTAAGCCCGCAGTTGTTCTTAACGGCTTTCGCAAGACCGTTTTCCATAACGTAGCCGTAGTCTACTACCGTCCCTTCGGGAAGTTCCGCAAGGGTGGAAAGATTTACGATGACGTATTCTTTCTTGCCGTTATGGTTGAATCCTCTCTTGGGCACGCGACGCGCGATAGGCATCTGACCGCCCTCAAATCCGGGACGTACGCCGCCGCCGGAACGAGCCCATTGTCCTTTGTGACCCTTACCGGAGGTCTTACCCGTACCGGAACCGATACCGCGACCGAGTCTTTTCGGCGCTTTTACTGCTCCCTCTGCGGGAGAAAGAGTATCTATTCTCATTGATAATCTCCTTAAACGTTTTCTACCTTGACGAGGTGCCGTACTTTCGAGATCATTCCCTGTACTGCGGGAGTATCGTCAAGTTCTTTGGAAGAACGGATCTTCTTCAAGCCAAGCGCCGCAACCGTACCTTTTACCGATGCGACCTGTCCGATCGTGCTCTTTACAAGCGTTACTCTGATTTTAGCCATTGTCTTGTTCCTCCGTGTTCTCAGCTCAGAATTTCTTCTACGGTCTTGCCGCGAAGGGCAGCGACCTGTTCGACGGATTTAAGCTCTTTCAAACCTTCGATCGCCGCTTTTACGCAGTTGCCGGGGTTTTGCGTTCCGTGAGATTTCGTTCTGATGTTCTTAATACCTACGGCCTCCATTACCGCACGGACGGGACCGCCCGCGATAACGCCAGTACCTTCGGCAGCCGGCATCATAAGCACCGCGCCGCGACCGAATTTACCGATCACCTGGTGGGGAATGGTGTTATCCACGATGGAAACGGAAACCATATTCTTTTTCGCTCTCAAAGTAGCTTTCTCGATTGCCTCGGGGACTTCCTTCGCCTTACCGGTAGCTACGCCGATCTTGCCGTTCCCGTCACCGACGATGACGAGCGCCGCAAAACGCATATTCTTACCGCCCTTTACAACCTTCGTTACGCGGTTTACTTCGATGAGCTTTTTAATAAGACCGTCGTCTTCCGCTTGTCTTCTTTGAGGTCTTCTTTCTCTTTTTTCGTCTGCCATAATGCCCACTCCTTAGAATTTAAGTCCGGCTTCTCTCGCGCCGTCTGCAACCGCTTTTACGCGTCCCGTATAGAGGTAGCCCCCTCTGTCGAATACGACTGCCTGAACGCCTTTCGCCATCGCTCTTTCCGCCGCGACCGTGCCGACTACCTTCGCCGCGTCCGTCTTGCTCAGACCCGCGATCTTCTCTTTCACCGCTTTGTCCATCGTGGACGCCGCCGCGATCGTAACGCCGCCTTTCGCGTCGCCGGGTCTGTCGTCGATTACTTGTACGTAAATGTGGTTAAGACTTCTGTAAACGTTCATACGGGGCGTTTCCGCAGTACCCGTGATCGTCTTTCTGACGCGCGCGTGGCGTTTTTGTCTGACTGCATTTTTATCGATTTTCGTGATCATACTTTAACGCTCCTTATTTCTTACCTTTACCGGAAGTCTTTCCTTCCTTGTGCTCTACGTTCTCGCCCTTATAGCGGATACCGTAGCCGTGATAAGGTTCGGGTTCTCTGATCTTTCTGATATTCGCCGCCGTCTGTCCGACCAGCTCTTTATTGATACCGGAAACGTTGATCTCCGTCAAGCTGGGGCATTCGAATTTGATGCCTTCGGGTGCGACTACTTCTACGGGGTGCGAGAAACCAACGTTCAGAACGAGTTTGTTGCCCTGAACAGCCGCCTTCCAACCTACGCCTTTCACTTCCAACGATTTCACGAAACCGTTCGTTACGCCCGTAACCATTCCGTTGACAAGCGCTCTGTAAAGTCCGTGTTTCGCGTTCGTGTCCGACGCGCCGTCCAAAGCTTTGAGGACGAGGTTCGCGCCTTCCGTTTCCATACCGATATTGCCGACGATCTCTCTCGTCAACGTTCCTTTCGGTCCTTTTACGGTCACGACGCCGTCTTTGAAATCTACCGTTACGCCCGCGGGGATCGCGATGGGCATTTTACCGATTCTCGACATATGCTCGCACCTCCCTTACCAGACGTAGCAAAGGACTTCGCCGCCTACGTTGGCTGCCTTTGCTTTCTTGCCCGTCATAATGCCCTTGTTGGTGGAAAGGATAACCGTTCCGAAACCGCCGAGGACGCGGGGCATGTTCTCAACGCCCGCATACGTGCGCAAGCCGGGCTTGGACACTCTCTGCAAACCGCTGATAACCGATTTCTTATCGTTGTATTTAAGCGTGATCGCGATCTTTCCGTTATAACCGTCTTCTACGATCTTAACGTCTTTCACCCAACCTTCGTTCATGAGAATTTCGGCGATCGCCTTCTTCTCGTTGGACGCGGGGATCTCTACGGACTCTTTCTTCGCCGTGATCGCGTTTCTGATTCTTGTAAGCATATCTGCGATAGGATCTGTCATTTCTTCTTACCTCCTATTACCAACTCGACTTCTTAACGCCGGGGATCTCTCCCTTGTACGCAAGGTTGCGGAAACAGATACGGCATACGCCGTACTTTCTCAGAACCGCGTGGGGTCTTCCGCAGATGGTGCATCTCGTATAAGCTCTCGTAGAGAACTTAGGCGTCTTTTGCTGTTTATTGATCATTGACTTCTTTGCCATCTTCGTTTCTCCTTACTTCTTGAAAGGCATACCGAGCGCTCTCAAAAGCTCTCTCGCCTCTTCGTCCGTGTTCGCGGTGGTGACGATCGCAACGTCCATACCTCTGATCTTTTCTACCTGATCGTAGGTGATTTCGGGGAAGATCAACTGTTCTTTCAAACCCACCGAGTAGTTGCCGCGTCCGTCGAACGCCTTATCCGATACGCCGCGGAAGTCGCGGAGTCTGGGAAGTGCGATAGACACGAACTTGTCATAGAAATTGTACATTCTTTCGCCGCGAAGGGTAACTTTGATACCAACGTTCTGCCCTTCTCTGACTTTGAAGTTTGCAACGGACTTCTTCGCTTTCGTGAGGATCGGCTGCTGACCGGAGATCATCTTGATCTCGTTTTCCGCCATCTGGATCGACTTAGCGTTGTCCTTGATGTCGCCTAAACCCGTGTTGATAACGATCTTAACGAGTTTGGGGCATTGCATTACGGATTTGTATCCGAATTTCTTCATAAGGAAAGGTACGACTTCTTTTTCATACTTTTCTTTTACTCTGTTATTATAAACTTTCTCTGCCATCTCAACTTACCTCGTTAATTGTTTTCCGTGGTTTCGGGCGTTTCGGCAGGTTTCGCCGCGCGCTTTCTCGTTCTCTTCTTGGGAGCCTCTTCCGCAGCCGCCGCAGCTTTCGCCGCCGCTTTCTTGGAATACGCTTTGTCGAGAACGGCGCCGCATGCGCAGACTCTCACTTTCTTGCCGTCGACGATCGCGTGTTTCACTTTCGTAGCTTTGCCGCACGTGGGGCATACCACTTTTACGTTGGACGCGTCGATAGGTCCGGGAACTTCCACGATCTTGCTCGTTTCGTTTGCTTTTCTTGCTTTTTCGTGCTTTTTCTGTACGCGCACGCCTTCAACGACTACCGTATTTGCCTTAGGGGACGTGGCAAGGACTTTTCCCTGTACGCCTTTGTCTTTACCGGCAATTACAAGTACGTTATCATTAATTTTTACGTTCATTGTTTTAGTCCTCCTCTCAATTACAGAACTTCCGGAGCAAGGGAGATAATCTTCATGTAGTCTTTATCTCTCAATTCTCTCGCGATGGGCCCAAAGATACGGGTACCCTTAGGTTGTTTTTGAGCATCGATGATAACTGCTGCGTTGTCGTCGAATTTAACGAACGTACCGTCAGCACGTCTGATGCCGCTTGCGCTTCTTACGATAACTGCCTTAACAACGTCACCCTTTTTAACTGCGCCGCCGGGAGCTGCCGATTTAACGGAAGCTACGATAACG
>JBGVLV010000023.1:0-129401 GCA_045124465.1 Candidatus Scatosoma sp. | reverse complement strand
ATACAAAAAAAGCCGATCTCCCACAAATAAGGATCCACGACCTACGCCACTCGTTTGTCTCTATGCTTATCCATTTGGGCGCTAATTTTATGGTCGTCGCCGATTTAATAGGCGATACCGTAGAACAAGTCACAAAGACCTACGGACACCTCTATCAAGAGGATAAATTAAGTATTATCGCCAGAATAAAATAACTTGTAACATTTTTTAGTAACAAAACAGACAAAAATCAGCACAAAATGAATAAAATATAAGCAAAAACACCCCTAAAACTGGGGTGTTTTTGCCTTGGCGCAGAGAAGAGGATTCGAACCTCCGGACCAGTTTTCCCAGTCACACGATTTCCAATCGTGCTCCTTAAACCACTCAGACATCTCTGCAAATAGGGCGTTTTCGTGAAACGCCTATTTATATTACTGTATTTTCACAAAAAATGCAAGCGTTTTCGTTGCGTTTTCGAAAAAATTTTTAAAAATTGCTCATACTGATCGTTCGCGCGTAAGAATTATACCGCAGATCCTTGCCGTCGCCGTAAGGCAGGATCTTCTCCTCTAATTCTTCTATCTTTTCGATCTCGCCGATAATATATGCGCGTAACCGTTTTTTACAGGTCGCTACGCGTTGGATCAATCCGCCCAGCCGCGCGTCCTGAATTTCCCAGCCCTGCGGTTTGTTCTCTTTATGCCAGAGCGTGTAGAAAGCTTGATGGAACGTTCCGAGCCGTCTTTCCAGTTCTTCGTATTCCGCAATCAATCCCTCCAAACCCTTTTTGTCGTTCGCTTTATACGCCTGCCGCGTTCTTACGCCGAGATCGTATTTGATCTCCATCACCGAACAGAGTTTGGAAAGCGAATCGAATACGTACCCGTATTCGCCTACGCGCTCTACGGCGCTTGCAAGTTTTTCCGCATAAAGCTTGTAGGGGATCTTTCCGACCTCGGCGACCGCCGTATCGAACATTCCCATAAACGGATCGGAATACAGAACGGCTTTACAGGGATTGTGGGTAGTTTCTAATTCGTCGTTCTCGTTATACATATTCGGCAGATCCAACAACATCATATCCGCATATTTGATCCCGAATAATTCCTCGAACCCTTTTTGGATCTTTTCCTCGTCGAAATTGCCGTCGCCGTATTGACGGGTCGTATATAACGTATGTAAAAGAGAATAAAAAGAACACTCTTTCCCGTCGTCGCCCCAAGCCGTGATCAGAACGTTCTCCACGTTGTGCTCGACCGCACTCTGCATAGCCGGTTTCATCGACCGAAGTGAAAATTTCGTCAACGGCGCAAAACCTTGCCAGCACCACGCCCCGCCCGCAAACCAAACGCCGCAACCGAATTCGAGGTGGCTTTTGAACATACCGTCGTATACCGCTTTGTCCGTGTTGTAATAATCCCAGTACGTAAGCTCTACGTTTTCGGGTATCTTTTTCTTAACACTTTCGGGAATTTCCGCGTTGGGCTTGTAATATTCTCCGCCCGTCGCAAGTCGGAAAAACATATCGCTCCACATATGCGCTTTGAACCCGTACTTCTTCGCGATCTTCGCCACCTTGTCCAAATGTCTCGACAAAAGCTCGAATCGGTCGCAATATCCGTGCCGTTGCAAATATCGCCCCAAACCTACCATATGCGCCTCGTCCATACCGATATTGATATTGCGCGAAGTGAAATTCTCCGCCGTCGTTTTGAATAACCTGTCGATAAACTCGTACGTCTGCGGCTCGTCGATCAACAGAATATCCTGTAAATCGAAAATATTGCAATAAACGTCATGACGGGAGGGGACTGTAAAATGCGCCAACGTCTGGATACACGGTATCAACTCGATCCCGTGCGCTTTCGCATACCCGTCGATTTCCCGTATCTCTTCGCCCGTATACCGACCGCGCAAATACCCGAAATAAGGCTCTTCCCCGACCTCGTACGTGTCCTCGCAATACAGCTCCAAAGCGTTGTAACCCATTTTTTGCAGACAGTCGACCATACGTTTCACGCTCTCGACTTTCATCACGGCGTTCCTCGAACAATCGAGCATCACCCCGAAATGTTTATACGGTTTCATATTTTCGTTCTCCATATCGTTTAGTATGGTACTATTTTACCACGGAAGTCTTTTGATTTCAATGCAAAAAATAACTTGTTTTTTATAAAATCTTGTGCCGCTTATTTCCCGCTTTTGTAGCAATCGCACGCCGAACCGTCTTTCAAAAATCCCGTGTCCGAACACTTCCCGCACGCGAACTTCGGCACAAGATCGCTCTCGTCTATCCCCAAGCCCGCCAATATCTCCTTCCGCTCGGCGAACAGTTCCGTTTTCTCTTTGTTCAATACGGGCAATCTCGTCGGCTCGAATACCTCCGCTTTGGCAAGCTCTATCTCCATTTTCGATAACCTCGCCGCGATCTCCTTGAACCTCGCGTTCCCGTTCGCTTTCGCCGCGAACCTGTCCGCTCTCGTCTGCGCTTTCTCCCGCAATAACGCGTAATACCGTTCCCGCTCCGACTTCGCGTTCGCCGCCTCGATAGCGGGATTTACGTACCCGCTCCGCACGCCGCCGCGCGTAGCAGCCGAACTTCCCGCCGTTTCGTTTTCGGGAATTTCCTTGACCTCGAAGATCTCCTGCCGTTTCCAGTCGGACAATATCTTGTTCATATAGGGGATAGGGCTTGCGCTCGTACAGCTCCGCTTTGCCGCCTCCAAGATCATCTCGTCGCCGAACCGCCAGCTCCGCCAGGTACGGATCATCGACAGGTTGGTGGCGTTTCTCCGCACCGACCCGCATACCTCTTGTATCCTCGCGAATAATTTCAGCTCGTCGTTCTTCTCTTTGAGGAACTCTTTCACGCTCTCTTTCGCAACCACGCCCGCCGCGAATAACTTCTCCACGACCCCGTTCATACCCTCGAAACCGCCCCGATCCGTCTTTAAACAGAATAACGCGATATCGAGCAGCGACCCGTCCTCGAACCCGTACGTACACCATTTTTCCACGTATTCCTCGATATACGTGGCGGGGTTGCTGACTTTCACGCCCAGCTTTCTCCCCAAACGGAAGGTGAGATTCGCCAAAAATTCCCGCTCCGCGAGGTATCCCTCGACCTCTTTCGTTTCCGTCTTTCCTTTCTCGTATAACTCTTCGAGCGCCATCTCCAAAGTACTCATGTTCCCGCGCTTTAACCTTTTCGCGACCGCGATCACGCCTTCGCGGGTAAATCCGAGCGTTTCCGTCCATTTCCGATATGCGGAATAATCGTTGTCGTCGGGCAGGCTCTTAAACGTACCCAGAGCCGCGAACACGGCGAGCAGATCTCCCTCGTGCGCGTTGTAGTTGGATAATTCCCGTTCCACCTGTTCGTAGGTCGTGCAACCGCCGCGGAGCAGCTTTTTCGCCTTGTTGAAAATATAGGAAGGGGACACCGCCTCGCCTTGCTTGTTGATACAGTATTCCGCGATGAGCAAAAGCGCTTGCGGCTGCATCGGGTTCTCTTCGAGAAAGCGCATATATTTCACGTAATCCCCCGAAGATACGAACTTCCCGACCTTTTGCATCTTGCGCTGTAATTCCTTGTTGAAATCGGCGTATTGCTCGTAGCGTACCTTCTTCGGCCGACCGACCGCCGACTTTACGGGCAGATACTGTACGGCGAACGGTTCTTTGGATAAAATTTCCACAAGATCGTAGTCCTGCCAGAACTCGAACGCCTCGGCGATCTTTTCCTTTGAACATTTCAAAACTTCCGCCATCGAGCTAAGCCCGAAATCGGAGTCGGCGTTCTTGCATAAAAACAGACCGTAAAGATACACCTTTACGGCAAACCCGTCCGCCTCGGGCAGATATTTCGTAATGAATTTGTTCTCCACGGTCACGTAGGAATTCCCGTCGCAATCCTTGGAAAAAGAGCAAAACGCCATCGGTTTGACCTCCTTACGCGAAGATAGAACGCCGCGTCGTTAAATTTGTGTAAATTCGGAAAAATTTCATTCTTCCGTCGCGCTTTCCTTGCTTTCTTTAAAGAAATGGTGTATAATAAAATAGTATAAATATCCGTTCCCCGAAAAGCGGGACAGGATCATTATACCTTTTTTCAAGCGGAAAAGCAAGCCGTTGCGTACGGTTTTCGACAAAATCCCGAAAAAAGTCTTTTATTCCACCGTGCGAAATTCGCGGTAAAGGAGGACCCCGATGCGTATCCTGCACACTTCCGACTGGCACGTCGGAAAACGCCTGATGGGGCGCGAACGCCTGACGGAACAAGCGGAAGTACTCGACGAGATCGCGGCGATCTGCGATCGGGAACGTATCGAGCTTGTTCTTCTTGCCGGCGACGTGTTCGACACCTACACTCCCAGCGCGGAGGCGGAGGAGCTTTTCTTTTCCAAGATCAAACGGATCGCGGGCGAGGACAGAGCCGTACTCATCATCAGCGGCAACCACGACGACGGCGTGCGCCTGTCGGCGGTTTCCCCGCTCTCGCACGAACAGGGCGTGTATATCGTCGGCAATTCCCGCGCTCCCATACCCGTCCGCAACACCACGCGCAAAACGCGGGTCGTCCGCTCCGGCAAAGGCTACGCCGTGTTCGAAAACGAAAGGGGAGAACGCGCGTTCGTTTCGACCCTGCCCTATCCCAACGAGGCGAGATTTAAAGAGGAACGCTCCGACCTTCCGTACGTGGAACGTATCAAACAATGGATCGCGGAGGGGGAGAGCGGCAATACGGACGGCGACCCGTCCGTGTTCCTCGCGCATATCTTCGTCGCGGGCGGCAAAGTATCGGACAGCGAACGGGAGATCGACCTCGGCGGCGCGCGCGCGATACCCGTGGAGGCATTGCCAAACAGCGACTATATCGCGCTCGGCCATCTGCATAAAAAACAGCACATGGGCAAGAACTTTTGCTATTACAGCGGTTCGCCCTTGCAATACTCCTTCGACGAAAGCGCGGATAAGGGCGTAAAGGCGTTCGACCTCACGAAAAAAGGGGTGGAAAATTTACGGGACGTACCCCTGACCAAGGGCAAAAAACTCGTCCGCTTGCAAGCGGAGAACGCCGACGCCGCGGTATCCGTTTTGCAGAATTATCCCGGCGAGCTTGTCGAGATGAAACTCATTCTCACTTCTCCCTTGACCTCTGCGGACGCGGCGAAACTCGCGGAATGTTCCAACCTCGTTTCGCTCGTCACCGAGGTGCGCGCG
The DNA here is from genome assembly GCA_045124465.1 of Candidatus Scatosoma sp. Taxonomy (GTDB): domain Bacteria; phylum Bacillota; class Clostridia; order Christensenellales; family Borkfalkiaceae; genus Scatosoma. Next base: position 124,196 of record JBGVLV010000023.1, on the reverse strand, counting down.
GAACACGAGCTTGAACTCGAATCCCGCAAGGGTCTGTCCGACGAGGAGCTTTTCGACTCCTTCTACCGTTCCGCGTATAACGCCGAACCCAGAGCGGAGCTGAAAACGCTTTTCCTCGCCACCCTTTCCGAACTGGAAAACTGATCTCGTTACTTTACGCGGCTCGCCCGACCGTTCGAATACGGGCGAAATAAAAAAAAGGAGGCGCGAACGTGAAACCCGTCTATCTCGAATTTTGCGGCATCAACAGTTTTTCCGAACCCGCGAAGATCGACTTCAAAGCGTTGCTTTCGGGCGGTCTTTTCGGCATTTTCGGCGATACGGGCAGCGGAAAAAGCACCATACTCGATTCCATTCATTTCGCGCTTTACGGGGAAATAGACCGCGTTCCCCAGTCCTTTAACGACTGTATCAACTACCGTTCGGACGCGGCGAGCGTGATCTTCGATTTCGAGATCGCGGCGGAGGGCAAACGGCATACCTACCGCGTAAAACGGGAGCGTAAACGCAAAAATTCCGCGGCCAAAGCCTATCTTTACGAATACGGCGAAAACGGCGCGTTGAACGCGCTCGCCGAGGGTACGCGGGACGTGAGCGACGCGCTCGAAAAGATCGTCGGGCTTACCTTCGAGGACTTTAAAACGTGTATCGCATTGCCGCAGGGCGACTTCGCGGCGCTCGTCAAATCCCGACCCGCCGAACGGGTGAAACTGGTCGCAAGGCTTTTCAACCTCGAAAAATACGGCGAACGGCTGTCCGTCGCGGTCAACGCGAAATATAAACAGGCGGAAGAGGCGGTGGAAGTCGTTCGGGCGAAGATGGGCGAGAACGTCGGCGGCGGCGAGGCGGAACTGCGCGCGTTGAGCGAAAAGATCGAAACGAAAAAAACGCTCGTCGCGGAGGCGAAAAAGCAACTGGAAGAGGCGGACGCCGCGAGAAAGAAAGCCGCGAGCCTCGAACAGGAAAAACGCGAGTACGACGCGCTTTGCACAAAGCTCGGCAGGTTAAAGACCAAGCTTTCGGAAATGGAAGAAAAACGCGCGCGGCTGGAAAAACTCCCGCAGGCGAACTCGGTCTGGGAAAAGGCAACCTCGCTCCAAAAAGCGGCGGCGGAAAGATCGGCGGCGGCGGCAAACGCCGAACGCGCGAAAGCGGGGTACGAACAGCGGCTGCTCGATAAGGAACGTGCCAAACGGGAAACGGAAGAGGCGGGGTACGAAGATAAGATCCTCGAAACCAACCTCGCCCTGCAAAAACTGCTCGGCGCGGAAACGGAACGCGCGGCGGCGGAAAAGGCGAAAAAGGAACTCGACGCCTGTACGAACGAGTACCGCGTTTTGCGCGACCGCTGTCCGAGCGAGGATTTCGAGGGCAAGAAAGCGGCGATCGAGGCGGAACTGTCCGCGCTCGGCGAGGACGAGAGCTTGCTCGACTATTTAAAACACAATTATAAAGACGTGCTCACCGCCGAAACGTACGGGGAGATCAGGAGCGATCTGAAACGGCTCGCGGAAAAATATCCCCAAACGCAAGCGGATATAGAGGAACTGCTTAAAAAGTATACGCTTTCGGGCGGGGCGCGCACGGTGGATATTGCGACGGTCAACCTCGCGTTCAAGGCGGCGGAGCAAAAACGCAAAACGCTGAAAACGCAGCTCGACGAACTGGAAAAACGCCGCCGCGCATACGATGACAACGAGGCGAAAAAAGGATTGCTCGTCGAAAAGGGAAAACTGCTCCGCACGGCGTACGAAACGGCTTGGGAAAAGATCGCCTTTTTGAAAGACCTCGGCACGGAAGAAGAACTCGCCCGCCGTTTGCAAGCCTTGAAAGCGGCGCAAAAAAAGGCGCGGGAAGAAACGGAACGTTTGCAGACGGAGGAGGGAAAACTGTACGCCGAGTGGCAGAAACAGCAAGGTCTGTCCGCCGTCCACGAGGAGAGCGAGAAAACGCTTTCGAAAGGACTTTCGCAAGCGCTGGAAAACGGCGGATTCGAAACGGAAACGCAGGCGTTCGCGCTCGTGAAAGAGTTCGGGGACGGAACGGCGGCGAAAGGGGAGATCAAGACCTTTTTCGACGAATACGAAAGCTGCCGCCGCAGGGTTGAGGAAACGGACGGGAGCAAGTTCGACGGCTACGCCGCGGACGCGCTCGAAAGCGCGGAGGCGGGTATGCGCGCGGCGCGCGAAACGCTCGACGGACTCAATCGGGAACTGGGCGCGGCGGAACGGGAGCTGAAAACGCTGCTCGAAATACGGGAGAAATACAAACAGCTCGAAAAGGAGCTTGCGGAGAAAGAGAAGTACAAAAACTTGTGCGACGAATTGCGCTTGCTCGTTCGGGGAAACCGATTTTTGGAATACATCGCCTCGGAATACTTGCAGGAAATATGCGCGTCGGCAAGCAAAACGCTGTTGTCGCTGACGGGGGGCAGATACTTCCTTCGCTACGACGAGAAAGAGTTCAAGGTGGGGGATAATCTGGACGGCGGGAATATGCGCGGCGTGAAAACGCTTTCGGGCGGCGAAACGTTCTTGGTATCGTTGTCGCTCGCGCTGTCGCTGTCGGCGGCGATCTGTATGAAATCCCTCCGCCCCATCGAGTTCTTCTTTTTAGACGAGGGGTTCGGAACGCTGGACGAGAAACTGGTGGATACGGTGATGGACGTTCTGGGCAAACTCAGCCGCACGTTCTCCGTCGGACTCATCTCGCACGTCGAGGAACTCAAACATCGGATCGAACAAAAGATACTCGTTACGCCCGCGAGCGAAAACCACGGCTCGCAAGTGCGTACGGAAACGTTTTAGCATAATTAAGTTTACGGAAAAATCTCAACCAAAAGGGCAAACATGATAGTAAGCGCAATATCCTTATGGAAAAAATTCGATCTTACCACACCGCTCAGCGTCAGCGAATGGGACATCGCCCAACGCCACGGCGCGAGATGGAGTCGCGTGTCTTTTTGCGGTCACCAAGTCGAGGACGGGACCGTACGTATCTACGCGCGCTTTTGTAAACCCAAAGGCACGGGCAAAAAGCCCGCCGTCCTGCTCCTGCCGGACGCGGGTATGCCGCTCGACGAAGAGCTTTGCCGCTATTTCGTGGATAAGGGCTACGCCGTGCTTATGCCCGACTATTCGGGAAAGGTGGCGACGGATAAAGACAGCGATTTTCGGACGGTCTACCCGCCCTCGCTCGACTACGCCAACTACGAACGCGCCCGCGGTCTGTACGATATGGAAAACGACCTCGCCGCCGATAAGACCACTTGGTTCGAATGGCTGTACGTGGCGTTGTTCTCCGTGCGGTTTTTAAAGGCGCGCGAGGACATCGGCAATATCGGCGTGGTGGGCGTGAGAAAGGGGGGCGAACTTGCTTGGCAGACCCTGCTTTCCCCCGACGTGCAATGCGGCGTACCCATCAACGCGGTGGGCTGGCGCTCGTTTTCGGGCGTGGCGAAATTCGGCGATAACGTAGCGCATAATTTGAGCGACGATAAACACCGTTATATCGCGGCGGTCGAGGCACAGTCGTACGCGCCGTACGTAAAATGCCCCGTGCTCGTGCTTTGCGCGCTCCGCGACGATACGTTCGATTGCGACCGCGCTTACGACACCTATTCCCGTATCGGCAACGACGACGGCAACGCGCTCGTGTACTCGTCGAACAGCGGGGCGTGTATCGGTCCGAACGGACTGAACGATCTCGATCTGTTCCTCGAAAAGAACCTGAAAGGCAGGGAGATCTATATTCCCGACACCCTCAACGTATCCGTCAAGGAAACGTCGGACGGACTGGAAGTGACCGTCGATTGCGATAAAGAGGGTATCTTGGAAGAAACGGGCGTGTTCTACGCCGAGGCGGACGTCAAGACCAAATGCGCCGACCGCGACTGGCGGCAGATCTACCGCGCGGACGGAAAGACGGTCAAAGACGGCAGAGCGGTCTGCAAGATCAAACCCTTCGAAGGCGCGTCGGCGGTGTTCGTGTACGCGTACGCGAAATATATCAACGGTTTCCGCGTAATGTCCAAGATCACGGCAAAACGGCTTTCCAACCCCGACCCGAACGCGGTCAAGCGCAGAATGTTGTTTTCGGGCAAGGAAATGGACAGTTTCGGGGTAGCGGAGTATAAGGAATATTCGATCGCGGATATTTTCTTGGAACAGGAGGCAATGCCCAAAAAATCGATCGGTTACGGCGGGATCGCGGGCGCGTTCTCGGTCGGCGGGATAAAGACGTATAAGATCGGTTCGCCGACGTATAAACCCGACGAAAACGCCCTGCTCGAATTCGACGCGTATTTCCACGCCGACGATACGCTTTGCGTGTCCGTGGACGTAGGCGATATGGAACGGGAATCCGAACGCTATACGTACAGAACGGAGATCAAGGGCGGCGGAAAGTGGAAACGTATCATCTTGAAAGCGGCGGATTTCAAAGGCGTAAATTGCGGCTCGCCGCTGTCGGGGTTCGCGGAAGGCCGCGCGCTCGTGTTCGATTGCGAACGGGAAGAAACGGAATTCGCGATCACGAATATACTTTGGCTGTGAGAGAAAGGAAAGGGGTATGTACGGGATAAACGACGTCGTCACGCTCAAAAAACAACACCCGTGCGGGGGCAAGGACTGGAAGATCGTCCGCCTCGGCGCGGACGTGAAGATACAATGCGCCACGTGCGGCAAATACGTCAATCTCACGCGCGACGAACTCAAAAGACGGGTCAAATCGGTAAGGAGATCGGAGGATAGCTATGAAACGAAAACAGATCAGGGATAACGCGCTCTACGAATCCCGTTTCGGTTTTAAGGAACGCACCTCGAATTTCCTCTTCGCTCTCGCGCTCTTGTGCGTGCTCGCGGTATTCCTGTTCGGCAGGTTTTGGTTCGTCAATACGTTCAGCGGCGTGGAGGTCTCGGGCAGTTCGATGCGGAACACCCTCCAAGACGGCGATAAACTGTTTATGCGCCGCGTGGATAAAACGCATACCGCCGAACGCGGCGACGTCATCATCATAGACGTCACGGGCTATTCGGAGTGTAAAGGCGTGGCGGGCGGACATCTCGTCAAACGCCTCGTCGCCCTCGAAGGGGAATGGGTGCGTTGCACGGACGGCGTCGTGGAGATCTCCAAAGACGACAGACAGACGTGGGAAGTACTCGACGAACCGTACGCCTATTACGGCGTGAACGATTCCCATAAAGCGAACTACGACTTTTCCGAGTACCGCGTAGACGAGGGCGAAGTGTTCTTCCTCGGCGATAACCGCAGCGGCTACGGCAGCAGTATCGACAGTCGGTATCTGGACGTGTACGGCAATAACATAAAAGGTTCTCACCTCGACGATCTCTATAAAAAAACGGATATCGTCGGCGTGATCCCCGACTGGGCGATAGAATATAAAAGCGTTTTGAGCGCTCTGTTCTTCCCCGATAGCGATATCAAAGCATAAAAAGATAAAACCATAAAACATATTCAAGGAGAGATAAGTTTATGAAAATAAGGATAACCTCGGACAGCACTTGCGATTTGAGCCATCTGACCGCCGAACGCGATATCCATATCCTGCCCTTGCAGGTCAATCTGGACGGGTCGGCATACCGCGACGGCGTGGATATTACGCCGCAGGAGATCTTCGACTTCGTGGCAAAGACCAAGATCCTGCCCAAGACCAGCGCGCCGAGCATAGGCGAATACGAAGAATTTTTCGCCAAGGAACTGGAAGGCAACGACTACGTGCTGCATTTCAATATTTCCGCGAAAAGCTCCGGCTCGCATAACTTCGCCAAACAAGCGGCGGAGGGATTCGGCGGCAAAGTCCGCGTCATCGACAGTATGGCGCTCTCGTCGGGACAAGGTCTGCTCGTTTGTAAGGCGGCGGATATGCGCGATCGGGGCAAAACGATCGACGAAATAGAGGATACCGTAAACGAACTCAAACTCCACGTAAACACCTCTTTCGTTCCCGACCGTCTGGACTACCTTTTCAAGGGCGGCAGGTGTTCGAGAATGCAGCTTTACGGCGCGAACCTTTTGAAGATCCACCCCAAGATCGTGATGAAAGAGGGCGCGCTCGTGCAGGGCGGTAAATACCGCGGCGATATGTCGGCGTGTATCAGGAAATATACCGACGAACTCAAAGCCGAATACCCCGACTACGATAAGACCCGCTGTTTCGTCACCCATTCGTCCGCAGACCGCGAACTCGTAGAACTGGCGAAAGAACGCGTGAAAGAGCTTTTCGACTTCGACGAAGTCGTCGAAACGGTCGCCGGCTCGATCGTGACCAGCCATTGCGGCAGAAACACGCTCGGCGTGCTGTTTATCTATAACCCTTGACAGGAGAAGAACAATGATATCCGTGTATCAGGACGCCGACTATCTGGCGGCGCATAAACAAAAACAGAAACTGTTTACGGTCTTTATGTGCGTAACGGTATTCTACCTCGCCTTTTGCGCGGCGTGGCTTATATATTTCATATCCCTGCCCTACGTGGCATCGAAGTTCTTACCCAAAGCCTGCGTGTACGTGTCGTCGGTATTGTACGTCGTGTTCGCGGTCGTGTTTATGTCCATTAAATACAGCCGCGTCCGCCGTTATTGTAAAATGCTCGGCTACGTCAGCGAGGGTTTGAAAATGGAAGAAAAGAACTATTTCTACCGTTTCCGCGAAAAGAGCCTGCAAAAAGACAATATCGACGTCGTCGCCTGCGTGTTCGAAACGTGGAATAAAAAGAAACAGGAATGGCTGGAACGCGAAGTCTACGCCGATCCCGAAAAACCCCTGCCCGAGTTTAGCGAAGGCGACCTCGTCCGCTATATCTCGCAAGGCAATATGCTCGTACAGTACGAGATACTCGAACGCCACGCCCTCGAATTCGAAGAAGAGGACGGGGAATACGAAGAAGAGGAAACGTCGGACGAATCCGAATCGACCGAAAACATAGAAGAGAATATTGAAAAAGGAGAACAAAACAAATGAGAACAGTAGTCACCGTAACGGGTAAAGACAGAAAAGGCATCATCGCGAAGATCAGCGCGTTTTTAGCGGAGAAAGGCGCGAATATCGAGGACATTTCCCAGACCATTCTCGGCGAATATTTCGCCATGATCATGATCGTGGATATATCGCAGGCGAAAGAGGAGCTTGCGACGCTCGCGAAAGAATGTTCCGAGCTTGGCAAACAGATCGGTATGGCGGTGTATATGCAACACGAAGATATCTTCAACGCTATGCACAATATCTGAATCGCGGCGGGAGGAGAAAGTAAATGTTCAGTAATAAAGACGTACTCGAAACCATCGCGATGGTGGAGAAAGAACACCTCGATATCCGCACGATCACGATGGGCATATCCCTGCTTGGCTGTATCCGCGACACGGCGGAGGAAACGGCGGCGAAAGTCTACGACCTCGTGTGTAAAAAAGCGGAAAATATCGTCAAGACCGCCCAAGACCTTTCGGGCGAATACGGTATCCCCATCGTCAATAAACGCGTATCCGTCACCCCCGTGAGCCTGATAACGGCGGCGTTCCCCGAGAAAGCCCCGCTCGTCGGCAAAGCGCTCGATAACGCGGCGAAAACGCTCGGGATAGACTTTCTCGGCGGCTATTCCGCGCTCGTGCATAAGGCAACCGCCGATTACGAGCGTACGTTCATACGCACGATCCCCGAGGTCTTGGCGACGACCGACCGTCTTTGCTCGTCGGTCAACGTAGGTTCGAGTAAGACGGGGATCAATATGGAGGCGGTAAAACTCCTCGGCGAGGTATTCAAAGAGGCGGCGGCGCTGACGAAAGAGAAAGACGGTATCGGCGCGGCGAAACTGGTCGCGTTCTGTAACGCGGTAGAGGACAACCCGTTCATGGCGGGCGCGTTCCACGGCGTAGGCGAGGCGGATACGGTCGTCAACGTAGGCGTATCGGGTCCGGGCGTTGTAAAGCACGCGCTCGAACAGATCCCCGACGCCGACCTGACGGAAGTCGCGGAGATGATAAAGCGTACGGCGTTCAAGATCACGCGCGCGGGACAGTTGGTCGCGAAAGAGGCGTCGAAACGCCTGAACGCGAACTTCGGTATCGTGGATTTGTCGCTTGCTCCTACGCCCGCGATGGGGGATTCGGTAGCGCAGATCCTCGAAGAGATGGGCATAGAAACGGTAGGCGGTCACGGCACGACGGCGGCGCTCGCGTTGCTCAACGACGCGGTGAAGAAAGGGGGCGTTATGGCGTCCTCGCGCGTAGGCGGGCTTTCGGGCGCGTTCATACCCGTTTCCGAAGACATCGGAATGATCCGCGCGGCGGAGAAAGGCGCGATAACGCTGGATAAATTAGAGGCGATGACCTGCGTATGCAGCGTAGGTTTGGACATGATCGCGATCCCGGGCGACACGCCGGCGACGACGATCTCGGCGATGATCGCGGACGAGGCGGCGATCGGTATGATAAACAACAAGACGACGGCGGTCCGTATCATTCCCGCGCCGGGCAAAGGCGTAGGCGAGCAAGTGAATTTCGGCGGACTGTTAGGCAGAGCGCCCATCATGCCCGTGCATAACTGCGACTCTTCCCGCCTTATCAACCGCGGCGGCAATATCCCCGCGCCCATTCATAGCTTTAAAAACTAACGCAAGGGGCGGCCCCGCCCCTTCCATACCCCCGACCGCCCCACGGCGGCGGTGCTTTTAAAAAAGGAATCAGATCAGATATGAAAAGAACGGAAATCTCTAACGATCTCAAATGGCAGATCCACGATATTTTTACAAGCGACGAGGCTTGGGAACAGGAATATAAAGCTGTGGAAAAAGACTACGGCGCATACGACTTTTCCAAGTTCGACGGGAAACTCGGCGATAAACGGACCTTGCTCGACTGTTTCTCGCTCATCGATACCATCTCCCGCAGAATGGAAAAACTCTATCTGTACGCGAATATGCGCCACGACGAGGACGTGCGCGACTCCAAAACGACCTCCGCGCTCGCCAAGATCGGCGCGCTCGTGTCCAAAATATTCGCGGAATTTTCCTTCGTCGAACCCCAACTCACCGAACTCGACGAAAAGACTCTGCAATCGTTTACCGCCGATCCCGACTTTCGCGCGTACGACTACCGCTTGAAAAAGATCGCCGATTCCAAAGCCCACGTGCTCAGCGCGGCGGAGGAGAAACTCCTCACCCTCGGCAGCGACGTTATGGGCGATTTCCAGAGCGTGTTCTCCATGCTCAATAACGCAAACCTCAATTTGCCCAAAGCGACGCTCGACGGCGAGGAAACGCAGATAAGCCACGGTATGTACGGGGTCGCGCTCCGTTCGGGTACGGTCGAGGAGAGAAAGGACTGGTTCGAAAAATACTACGGCGCGTATATCAAACTCATCGACGCGATCTCCCAGACCTATTACAGCAACGTAAAAAAGAACGTTTTCTATAAGACCGTCCGTAAATACGACAGCTGTCTGGATATGGCGCTTGCGGGCGAAGACGTCGATAAACGGGTATACGAAAACCTCATCGAGGCTACCCACGCCGCTCTGCCGACCATGCACGAATATATCCGCTTGCGGAAAAAAGTCCTCGGTATGAAGGAACAGCACATGTACGATATCTACGTTCCCCTCGTGGAAAACGCCGATATAAAACTTCCCTTCGACGAGGCGTATAAACTCGTCGTGGAAGGTCTTGCACCGCTCGGAAAAGACTATCAGAACTTGCTCGAAAAAGCGAAAAAAGAGGGCTGGATAGACGTTTGCGAAAACGAAGGCAAGCGCAGCGGCGCATACTCCGCGGGCGTGTACGACGCTCCGCACCCGTACGTGCTGCTCAACTACCAACCGACGACGAACGATATGTTCACCATCGCCCACGAAATGGGTCACGCAATGCACACGTATAAGTCCAACGCAAGCCAGCCTTACGCCAAAGCCGACTATACGATATTCCTCGCCGAGATCGCAAGCACCGTCAACGAAGTCCTGCTCCTCAAACATTTGTATAACGGCACGCAGGATAAGAACTTGAAAAAATACCTGCTCAATTACTATATGGATATGTTCCGCGCAACGCTGTTCCGTCAGACCCAGTTCGCGGAATTCGAACAGCTCGCGCACGCCAAAGCCGAAGAGGGCGAGGCGCTCACCAAAGAGAGCCTCAACGAAACGTATTACGGTCTGAACAAGAAATACTACGGCGACGGGATCGTACACGATGAGGAGATCGCGTACGAATGGGCGCGTATCCCGCACTTTTACAGCGCGTTCTACGTGTATAAATACGCGACGGGCATTATTTCGGCGATATCCATCGTCAAACGTATCCTCACGGAAGGAGAGAAAGCGGTGGAGGACTACTTCGGCTTTTTGTCCTCGGGCGGCTGTACCGACCCCGTGACCATACTCAAAAAGGCGGGCGTGGACCTCACGACGAAAACGCCTTTCGAAACGGCTATGCAAGAATTCAAACAGACCTTGGACGAGTTCAAGTCCTTGCTCGACTGATCATAAACCAAACAGGAGAAACGAAAAATGGCAACGGCAGTCAATACCATGCCCTACAACCGCGACGCGGAGATGGCGCTTTTGGGGTGCTTTCTCATCGACAACGAAGTGGCGGCGGACCTCGTGGAAAAACTCGCGGAAGAGGATTTCTATCAGGAGTCGCATAAATATATCCTGCACGCTATGCAGGCGGTATTCAACGGGAGAAAACCCATCGACCTCGTCACGGTGTCCGACGAACTGGACGGCGAGGGTTGTCTGGAAAAGGCGGGCGGGATCGTCTACCTCACCGAGCTTACGCAGATAACGCCGTCGGCGGCGAACTATCAGTCCTATTACGACATCGTAAAACGGGACAGCGTGAACAGAAAACTCATTCGCGCCTCGCGGAAGATCATCGAAAATTCGATGAGCGCGACGGACGGTCAGTCCGCGCTCGCGTTCGCCGAAAAGACGGTGTACGATATTTCCAAACAGTCCGAGCGTTCCGCGCTCCTTGGTATGAACGAAGGGGACATCATCGGACAGGTACTCGAAAAATTCGAAAAATTGCAATCCGACCCCAACTCTTTCCGCGGTATCCCCACGGGTTATAAACGTTTGGATAAAATGACCCACGGCCTGCAAGCGGGGGCGCTCATCGTCCTTGCGGCGCGCCCCGGTATGGGTAAGACCTCGCTTGCGATGAACCTCGTCGAACACGCCGCGCTCCGCGCGGGCAAGACGTGCGCGGTATTCTCGCTCGAAATGCCCCGTCACGAGATCGTGCAAAGACTTATTTGTTCGTACGCGAACGTGAGTATGCAGCGCGCGCTCGACGGTGCGCTGTCCGCCAAAGAGTGGAAGAAATTGATGCTCGCGAGCGATCAGCTCAAAAAGAGCAATATTTACATTGACGATTCGTCGCGGGTCACGCCCGCGGAGATCCTCTCCAAATGCCGCAGACTGAAAACGACGGCGGGCGGGGTGGATCTGATCATGATCGACTATATCCAGCTTATGTCGAGCGGGGATTCGAAAATGGCGGGCGCGGAGAACAGACAACAGGAGATCGCCTCCATCACCCGCGATCTGAAAATTATGGCGAAAGAACTGGAAGTGCCCGTCATCGCGCTTTCCCAGCTCCGCCGTATCCAGTCCAAAGAACCTCAGCTTTCCGACCTCCGCGAATCGGGCGCTATCGAGCAAGACGCGGACATCGTTATGTTCATCAGCCGACCCGAAGCGATCGCGACGGCGGAAGAGATCGAGAGCGGCAAGATCGTCAAAGGCGCGGCGGAACTCATTCTCGCCAAGCACAGAGGGGGCGAACAGGGCAGAGTTTCCCTCAAATTCATCGGCGAATGTACCAAATTCGTGGACGTGGACGAACAGAACCGCGACGACGAACCGCCCGAATACGCCCGCGCTCCCCAGCCGCCCGCGGCGGACGGGGAGGACGAAGAATACGTCGCGCCCGAGGACGACTACGGTATGCCCGAACCTCCTCCCGCGCCCGTCCGTAAAAGCGAACTCAAACCGATGGCGGACGGTAACGGCGACGACGAACTTCCTTTCGATTGATATTTCCAAAGCTTATGCAAACGCAGATAAAACAGATCACTCCCGAAAGCTTGCGGGAGGCGAAAAAGATAATATTCGACGGCGGCGTGGTGGCAATGCCGACGGAAACGGTATACGGCTTGGGCGGTAACGCGTTCGACGACGAGGCGGTAAAACGCATTTTCGAAGTCAAGGGCAGACCCAACGACAATCCGCTCATCGCGCACGTACATACGGGCTACGATATAAGCTCCATCGTGGACTACGATCCCCCGTATGCGAAAAAACTCCGCGAGGCGTTTTTGCCGGGGCCGTTGACCCTCGTCTATCCCTCGAAAGGCAAAGTAAGCTCCCGCGTATCCTGCGGACTGGACACGCTCGCCGTGCGCGTACCCTCGCACGAGGGCGCGCAAGCGTTCTTGCGGGAAGTGGGTATCCCCATCGTCGCGCCGAGCGCGAACCTCTCCCGCCACGTAAGCCCCACTTCGGCGAAACACGTGCTGGACGACTTCGAGGGCAAGATACCGCTCATTTTGGACGGCGGCGAATGTACGGGCGGGATCGAGAGTACGGTGTGCGATTGCACGGGCGATACGCCCACGATCTTGCGCCCCGGTCTTGTCACCCGCGAGATGATCGCGGCGGTCGTCGGGGATTGTAAGGAGTACGTTCCCGATTTGAAAGCGGGCGAAAAAGTCAAGAGTCCGGGGGTGCTGTACAAGCATTATTCGCCGCGTTGCAAAACGTTGCTTTTTACCCCCGAAAACGTCGAAAACGCAATTTCCGCGTGTTTGGCTGAATCCCTTGAAAATAAAGGGATTGCGGTACTTTGCGAAGAAAAGTGGATTTCGCGTTTTGAAAAATTGCATATAAAATCGCTGGACCTCGGGAAAAATCAGGCGGAAATGGCAATGCGGCTGTATAAATTACTGCGCGAGGCGGAGAAGATATGCGACGTCCTGATCGTGATCGAACCGACCGAAAAAGACGGTATTATGAAGGGCGTTTTGAACCGTTTGCACAAGGCTTGCGCGTCCGAAGACGTCGCGCATTAAGAACGGAAAAAACCGTAAAAGGAGGGGGGCAGGGTAGAGATGAACCGTAAAAAACCGAAAAAAATAGTATTCGTCTGCACGGGCAACACCTGCCGTTCGCCGATGGCGGAAGTCATTTTACGCAAGGTCTTGTCCGAGCTGAAACTCACGGGCCTCCAAGTTTGCTCCGCGGGTATCCGCGCCTCAGTCGGTTCTCCGATGAACGAGAAAACCGCGCAAACCCTTATGGATAAAGGGTTTGAGGTCGATTCGTTTTCCTCGAAACAGCTCGACGAAAGCTTGCTTAAAGACTCTCTTGCGATCGTTTGTATGACGGATAGCCAGCGCGATCTTCTTATGGAAATGCGCTGGAAAGCCTTGCGCGAGGCGGGCGAAGAGGAGATCGAAAACAACGTTTATTCCTTTTCGGAGATAGCAGGGTACGAAATACTCGATCCGTACGGGAAAGACATCGATTGCTATCGGTACGTTTTCGAATTGCTTTCGGGGGGAATGTCCGCGTTGACGGATAAGATTTTACCTTTAAGCGTTCGGAAAAAATACGTCGAAAAACCCAAAACGCCGCCGAAAACCGCTCCGAAAAAGCGGACTTCGACGACGGCAAAGGGCAAGAAGAAAACGACGAAAACAACGAAAACGGCAACAAAAACAACGAAAAAAAGCGGAAAAACCGCAAAAAGGAGATAACGAATATGAAAATAGCAGTAGCTTGCGATCACGGCGGACTTAATCTGAAAAGAGCGATGATCGCGTATGTGGAGAAACTCGGACACACGGTGGTGGATTTCGGAACGAACACGTTCGATTCGTGCGACTATCCCGATTTCGCCGCGCCCGCGGCGGAGGCGGTCGCGAGCGGTGAATGCGACCGTGGTATCGTCGTTTGCTCGTCGGGGATCGGCGTTTCCATCGTCGCGAACAAAGTTCCGGGGATCCGTTGCGCGCATTGTCACGACGAGTATTGCGCGAAATACACGCGTTTGCACAACGACGCGAACATGATCGCGTTCGGTGAAAAAGTTTTGGGCGAAGGAATGATGCAAGAGATCGTGTACACGTTCTTGACGACGGAATTCGAGGGCGGCGAGCGCCACGAACGCCGCGTCGCGAAGATCAAAGCTTTGGAAGAAAAGTACTGCAAATGAAAAAGATCATAGCGATCGGCGGGGGCGAGCTCCGCGAAAGAACGACTTTGAAAATAGACGAATATATCGCGGGGCTTGCCAAGGTCCGTGCCGGGGAGCGCAGGGCGAACGCGCTGTTTATCCCCACGGCAAGCCACGACTTTATGCCGTATTATAATACGTTCCATAAAGTGTATACGGGCGTGTTCGATATTAAGACGGACGTAGCGCTTAGCGTGTTCAAAGAGGTCGATCTCGAAAAAATGAAAGCGAAATTCGCCAAAGCGGATATGATCTACGTCGGCGGCGGGGATACCGTGTTTATGATCGAGTCCTGGAAAAAGACGGGGTTATTGCCGCTTATCGAGGACGCGTACGAGCGGGGCGTGGTGATAGCGGGTCTGTCGGCGGGCGCGATCTGTTGGTTCTCGGATATGTATACCGATTCGGCGACGGTGAGCGAAGAAACGGGGGAGAAGTACGCTATGTTCAAGGGATTAAATTTGGTAAAAGGCGTAATTTCTCCGCATTATGGGTCAAGAATGCTTGACTTCGATAAAATTGTGTGTTATAATTATGACCGTGCTTACGGGATCGAGGACGACGCGGCGTTGGTGATCGAGGACGGCGAGATCGTCGGCAGCGTGACTTGCGGCGGCAAAGCGTTACTGATCGAACGTAAGGACGGAGAACTGAAAAAAACGGAGATAGCGAATATCTGACGTTTTAAATAAAAGCGGACGTGGCGAAACTGGCAGACGCGCAGGTTTCAGGTTCCTGTGGGTAACACCGTGTGGGTTCAAATCCCTTCGTCCGCACCAAGTCTTAATAGGTTGAACCTCTTTACTGTTGGTAAGACGTTCGGCCTATTTTGTTTTATGGAAGAGTTTGAAAATACCTTCAATTTTTAGTTTAAGAATTGCTTGTTTTGTGTTATTATATAAAGAAAGAAATAAGCGGGAGGATATAATGACTAACGAAAAGAGGAAAATTTTTTGGGAAACTCTCTCTTCTCTTAAAGGCGAGAATATAGAAGGCGAAATAAAAATTTTACAAGATTTAGTGAAACCTTATATACCTGAAAAAATTTGTAGATTTAGGAATGTTTCTACAAGAGCGCTTGAAGCATTAAGAACCAATAAGTTATATTTTTCATCTGCCAATTATTACGATGACCCCTTTGATACATTTTTATATATAAATTACGAAGAGATAAGAAATGAAATTTTAAATTTTTTCGCTCAAAAACCTTATGATTATATAATCAATATGGCGTCCTATTTCGGGGTGGTATTAGATAAAAATATTTTAGAAAAGCAAATGACTTCTTTGGATGCTGAAAAAGTTGCAAATGAGATTATTAAATATATGAAAGGAACTGAAAGAAACTTATTGCAAGAAAGTTCACTATCTATTTGTTTTTCTGAAAATTTCTTGAATGAAAGTTTATGGCTAAAATACGCTAACAATCATAGAGGATTTGTTTTAGTTTATGATATGCAAGATTCATCAAAATTTTTATGCGGTAAAAATGATGATTGTAAAAATTGCCCTTCGACAAAAGGAACTCCTATATATCCCATTTATTACTCAGATGAAAAATATGACGCCACATTTTTTGCTAAGTATTATGCTATAGCATGCGTGGCTTTGCTTCAACAAGGAAAGCCTATACTTAATGATGCTATAATTGAGAAAATTATAAGTAGCCTTCCGCCAATGCCTTGGGAAAGAGAAAAAATAGGACTGATAAAAAAAGAATGTCACAAATATGATGAAGAATGGAGAATTATCGCTCCGTTTTACGCAAAAGAAGCATATATTAAGTGGATCCCTCAAAAGATTATATTTGGATTGAAAATGCCGCAAGAAGAAAAGGAGCTTATCTCATCGATTGCCATTCAAGCAGGAATTGAGCAAATATCAGAAACATATATAGATGATAAAAACAATCTAAATGAACGTTGTTATGAAAAAAGGCAGGTCGAGAGTTAATCTCGTACCTGCCGTTGCCGTTTATAATCGGGATACTAACGACAAACCCGTCCGCCGTTCTTTTCATCTTTACATTTACTTTTAATTTTCTTATTTCTTTAATCGGCGGTAATCTCTATGTTCTCATTGAGATTTCTTCGTTTTATTCAGTTGTTTTTGTTTGTTTTCCGTCCATTGGGCGTAGTCCTTTTTGCCTTGCTCTGACAATAGATATTCTCTTATTGCCGGCAATAATACTCTTGCAAGCGACGTTACTTGATGTTCGGAAAGGTTGAAATCGCTTTGAAGTCGTTTCTTTCTTGCCATTAAAATATGTACGTCATCATTCTCCTATAAAAATTGTTTCCTAAATGGATTCCTCCTTTACACGTCCTCTCGTGTGTTCGTTTTATTTTCTCTTGTCATAAGCGACTTTGTATCTATCGTTCGCGTATTATCATTCTAAGCCGCACCAAATCTTAAATAAAACCTTAATTTCTATCCGTTTTCGACTACAACGGAATTACTTAGTCCACCAATTTTTCTTATCCAACGTGGTGGGCTTTTTCTTTTGCGAAATTACTTCCCGATAAATTTCGGGGTGTTCTTGCTTTAAACGGTCCAACACGGTAAGCGCTATCGAAGTTTTAACTTTATGTTCTTTCAGTTGCTTGTTTTCCTTATCAAGCTCTAAAACTTCGCCCATTGCCGTATTCAACCGTTTTTTAAGGTCGGCGTTTTCTGTCGTAAGCGCAACGATTTGTTTTTTCAGTCCGCCTTTCGACCAAGAAAACTGACCTTGTCTGGCTTGCGTTAGCGCTTCAGCATAATCTTCCGTTTCCGCCTTTTTGCCTTCGGCTTCTTCTAAAATCTTTTTCGCCTTGTATTCGGCGGTGGATAAATGTTCAACGTTGCTGCCTGACTTGCCACGTTCCAATCCGTACTTTTGACCGACTTCTTTCCATATCTCCGTTTGAAGTTTTACAAGTTGTCCGTCGAACAATTCCTTTGCGCACAGTTTCCCATCAACAATAGGGATAAGGTTTAAGTGCATATGTGGATTTGTTTCGTCCAAATGGACGATAGCAGAAAGCACGTTTTCTTCTCCGTATTTATCTTTGAAGAAGTTGGTAAAGTCACGAAAAAATCGTTGTTGTTTATCGAGCGTTGCCACTTTGAAAAATTCAGGGCTTGCCGTCAATACGAAAGAACACATATAAACAGCATCCGAGCGAACTTTACGTTTTAAATTTAAGCGCGAAATCCTATCTTCAATAACGTCAAGATATTTTCCTTGTGGACATACCGTATGATAGTTTTGGTGCGTTCTCGCACTGTCGATACAAGTGTTAGAGCCTTGATAATTTTCGTCACGTTCGTTCTCTTCTTCGACTGGTGAAACGTCCGATTTTTTGAGTTTGTCTAAATTGCAAATGATGTAAATAAATTTGTCCTCCTTGAATATAAAATTTGAGATTTTGCAAAAGTGTAGCTCACTACACTTATTGCGTTTGCGCTACATAAGTTTCGTTCGTCCTGCGGAGCTTGTTTGTCCACTGAACAATAAAAATCTGATTGTTTAACGGCTATCAGCAAAGCCAAAAGTAAATCATTTTAACCACCTCCTTTATCTAAAAATGAACGCAAAAAAGTCGCTGATAAAACTACCACCGACCTAAAAGGATAAAAAAATCCGTACGAATCAAACACGCTTAAAGCGTTTCTACTTCGCACGGATTACTTATCCGAATATGAAGTTGTAAGAATGTAGCACCTAAAAATTTGTACCACAAAATAGACCTATCGCCAAACCACGTTTTGTGAACGTTGGCGCGCCTTCTTGAAAAGTTGGTCAGACTTTCCAAGCCTTCCGCTATCTAAAAGCGAAAGGAGGCATATTGTCGTAAAAATTTGCACAACAATAAAACCCTAAATAAGCCGTTTTGTTTCCCTTTACATAAAACGACTTCGGGCAACGGGAGGATTTCTCCCATAAGTGCACAAAATGTACACTTATAAAGCCTGCTAATGCTTGCAAGCTAAACCAAGGGGCAAAACCCCTCAATTATATATACCCACACAAAGCATATTCTAAACATATGTTCGTGTTCGTAATTCTATTTTATCATAAGAATTTATAAAAGTCAATAGGCAAATGTCCACGTTCTTGGACATCTGCCTACTTTTTTATGAATTTTAATATGAAATATTAAAACTCTTGACCGAAAAGGTAAAATATGCTAAAATATAATTGGCGTAAAGTCCATTGTTTCGATTGTAAGGAGAACGGCTATGAAAAAATCTTTCTTAATAAAAATATCAACGCTTGCATTGTCCGTATGTTCATTGCTTTGTATTGGCACGGCTTGTAAAGAAGAGCATACGCACAGTTACACGGAAACGGTAACTGCACCTACTTGCACAGAGCAGGGATTTACTACGCATACCTGTTCTTGTGGAGATAGTTACGTTGATACATATGTAGATGCGCTTGGACATAATTTCGTTGATTATGTATCGAATAACGATGCAACCTGTGTGGAAAACGGCACGGAAACGGCAACCTGTTCTCGTGAAAACTGTAATGAATCGAATACAAGAACGGACGAAAATTCAGCATTGGACCATGAATACGGACAAGTGGCATACACGTGGAACGGAAATCAATGCACGGCGACGAGAATTTGTGGTAGAGATTCTACGCATCAAGAAACTGAAATTGTAATCGCAGCATACATAAAGGATACAGAGGCAACCTGTACGACGGCGGAAACGGGGCATTATATAGCTACTTTTGTAAATAGTGCGTTTACAACGCAAGCCACAAATGAAGATACTGTTGTCAACGGCGAGCCGTTAACTCATAATTATAGTGTGCCCACTTACGTGTGGAATGGATATGAATGTACCGCAACGCGAATTTGTGGTAGAGATTCTACGCATCAAGAAACAGAAACAGTTAAGGCGGTTTACGTGAAAGATACCGACGTTACTTGTGATACGCCCGAAACGGGACATTATAAGGCAACGTTTAATAATAATGCTTTTGTAATGCAAGAAACCGAAGAAAATAGTTTTATTAAAGGTGAAGCATTAGACCATAGTTTTGACGAACCTACTTACACTTGGGTCAATGATAAATGCACAGCAAAAAGAATTTGCTCAAGGGACAATTCACACGTTGAAACTGAAACTATAACGGCTACTTACGTTAAAGATACTAATGCTACTTGTACTACACCTGAAAAAGGTCACTATATCGCAATGTTTGAAAACGTCGCATTCACAACGCAAACGACGGCAGACAATACCGCCGAAAACGGTGAGGAATTAGGGCATAGCTTTATAAATTATACCTATAACAATAATGCTACTTGTACGGAAAATGGTACGGAAACGGCAATTTGTTCTCGTGATAATTGCGATGAACCGCACACGAGAGCGAAAGAAAACACCGCATTAGGACACGATTGGAAAAAAGACGGGAACCCCGTTGTAAACTGTACCCTTTCGGGCGGTACGCAAAGCTATAAGTGTGGTAGATGTACGGCAACAAAAAATGAAGCGGTCACCACTGTTTCAAGCGGTACGCCTGATATGCACAGTAACTTGTCTGTTGGTGAAGTTTGTCAATATTGCGGTAAAGAAGTCCTTGCGAAGAACGGTAGTTCACTCGTGATGAAAATTGACGATACCAACTATCAAGTGGAACATTATGAAGGAAAAGCAGTAGGATTTTCCAAATATAAAGACTATATCAAATCGGCTTATATTTCCGATTCCGTTACGGAAATCGGTAACGACGCGTTTTATAATTATTCCGCTTTAACAAGCGTTGAAATTCCTAACAGCGTGACGAGTATCGGTGAGTATGCGTTCTATAATTGCAGTAGTTTGAATTATACGATAGAAGATAATTGTAAGTATTTAGGAAATAGTACTAATTCCTATCTTTGTTTGGTGGGTGTGATGTCAACGGATATTACGTGTGTGGTGGTAAACGAAAATTGTAAGGTTATCGGGGATGTTGCGTTTAGAGAATGCACAAGTTTGACGAGTGTAACGATAGGCAACAGTGTGACGAGTATAGGTAGTTATGCGTTCCGTAGGTGTACTAGTTTGACGAGTATTGAAATCCCCGACAGTGTAATGAGGATTGGAAATGATGCGTTCTCTGGGTGTACTAGTTTGAAGAGTGTAACGATAGGCAACAGTGTGACGAGTATAGGTCGTTATGCGTTCTGGTATTGCAGTAGCTTGACGAGCGTGGTAATCTCCGACAGTGTGACGAGTATCGGTTATCAGGCGTTCGATAATTGCAGTAGTTTGACGAGTGTAACGATAGGCGACAGTGTAACGACGATTGAGGGTAGTGTATTTTCTGGATGTTATAGATTGGTAGAAGTAATTAATAAATCTTCTAGTATTACGGTAGAAAAAGGTGCAACTAGCAACGGTTACGTAGGGAAATATGCGCTTGCGGTATATAACAGTGGCGATACGTTTACGGGCACGAAATTGTCTAACGACAACGGCTATATTATCTATACGGACGGGGAAGAAAAAATCCTTGTAGGTTGTATAGGAGAAGAGACGGCTTTAACGTTGCCTAACTTTATCACGCAAATCCATCAATATTCGTTCTATGATTGCGATAGTTTGACGAGTATCACTATTCCTGATAGTGTGACGAGTATCGGTTATCGGGCGTTCTTTGGGTGTACTAGTTTGACGAGTATAGATATCCCTAACAGCGTGACGAGTATCGGTGAGTATGCGTTCTATAATTGCAGTAGTTTGACGAGTATCACTATTCCTGATAGTGTGACGAGTATCGGTTATCAGGCGTTCTATAATTGCAGTAGTTTGACGAGCGTGGAAATTCCCGATAGTGTAACAACTATCGGTTCTTCTGCGTTCTGGTATTGCAGTAGCTTGACGAGCGTGGTAATCCCCGATAGTGTAACGAGTATAGGCTATCGTGCGTTCTATGGTTGCAGTAGCTTGACGAAAATAGTGCTACCGTTTATTGGATCAACAAAAGATGGAACGACTAATACGCATTTTGGATATATTTTTGGTGCATATGAGTATGATTATAATTATGATTACGTGCCGACGTCCTTAAAAAAAGTAACCGTAACGGGTGGAGATATAGAAGGTCATGCGTTCGCGTATTGTAGTGGTTTAACGAACGTGGAAATTCCTGACAGTGTAACGAGTATTGGGGAGTCTTCGTTCGCTTATTGCTATAGTTTAACGAGGATAGAAATTCCTGATAGTGTAACGAGTATCGGTTCTTATGCGTTCTACGGCTGTAGTGGATTAACGGAAATTGTTATTCCTAATAGCGTAATAGAGATTGGTGCTTCTGCGTTTCGGGGATGCAGCAGTTTAACAAAGGTTATTTTTGATAAAAATATTCAGTTGAAAAATATTGATGATTGCATGTTTTCTGGTTGTAGTAGCTTGATGGATATCGTGATTCCCGATAGCGTGAAGAGTATTGGTAATTCTGCATTCTATCAATGCGAAAGTTTGACGGAAATTGTAATTCCTCATAGTGTGACAAGGATCTCTCATTATGCGTTTTCTGAATGTAAGAGTTTGACGAGTGTGGTAATCGGCGACTCCGTCACGAGTATCGGTGATTGGGCGTTCTCTGGTTGCAGTAGCTTGACGAGCATAACCATTCCCGACAGTGTCACGAGTATCGGTGATTGGGCGTTCTATAATTGCAGTAGCTTGACGAGTGTATATTACAAAGGTACGGCAAGCGCTTGGTCAAAGATTTCAATCGCTTCTTATAATGGCGGTTTAACCAGTGCCACCTGTTATTACTACAGTAAAACAGAACCTACAACAACGGGCAACTATTGGCATTATGACGAAAACGGCAACATCGCCGTTTGGTGATAAAAAGTTCAGCAAATAGGCTCGGTGCACCCCTGCCTTGCCTATTTACTGAAAAGTTAATAAAACACAAAAGAAAAAGGATAGAATCAAAATGTTTAAACTAGGCAGTAAAATGTGGACACAACAAACGGTACTAAATAAACAATGGCTAAAGGATTGTCTTACGGAAATGTGTAAACAAGATATAATTTTTAGGAGTGAAGAACAGTTCCAATTTACACTTTCTTGGGCTATTAAAGAGTTTTTTATTTTGTATGAGATTTATCTTGAAGAATTGACTTTAACCATTGACTATAATGGTGAGATAAAAAGGTCATATACAGACATACTTGTTAAAAAAGAAGACGGAAGTTTTGTTGCCATAGAATTAAAATATAAAACTGCAAATACAAAAGTTGGGGATATTGAATTATTAAATCATGGTGCTGTTGATAATGGGCGATACGATTATTTGTGGGATATTAATCGCCTAGAAAGATTAGTTTATCAGAACTCTAAGAAAAATAAAGAGAATTTATTGATTGTTGAAGGAAACAAGCATAGAACAAATAAATTGAGTGCTGTTAACCATTATCAATTTGATAAAGTTATTAAAGGTCAAGATGTGCAAGGTTTTTCTATAATTTTAACTAACGAATCAAAGTATTGGGAATATTCTAAACAACCATTAGCACATAAACCAAGCAAATATTGTGGCAATGTGCAATATCATGACTTCTGCATTGCGGAAGGGGATGAAACTAATAGTAATAATAAGAACGGTTATGGCAGGTTGCAAGATTGGATTAAAGACGAGTTAAATCACTATAAAAAATCAGTTTGTGATATTTGGCGAGGTCGTCCTATTGAGTTTCTTGGAGATTATATGTTTACATGGGATACATATAAAAACTATAATGTTGAAAATGGTATTTTCAAATATTGTATTACTGAAGTAAAAAATTAAACTAAAAAGCCGAGAATGATTTTTATCAATCTCGGCTTTTAATATGACCAAAATTGTCATATTTACTATGCTATAATATAGTAAACCAAGTAGTTTTATTGAAATTTTTTGCAGTTAGATGTATTTATTTTCAATAAGCGCATTATACAAATTAGACTAAAAATCATAAAATATAACAAAAAGTATCACTGTGCTGATAATTTTTTATTAAAAGTGGTTATAATCATATTGACAAACTATCAGTAAAGTGATATAATTGCTATACCAAAAGGAGATAATTACTATGGAAAACAAAATGACTCTTTATCACGGTTCTAAGATTATAATTGAAAAACCTACTCTTCGCGGTGGAAAGGAAACAAACGACTATGGATATGGTTTTTATTGCACAAAGGAAAAGGAATTAGCAAATGAATGGGCTTGTCCTGATAATAATGATGGTTATGCTAATGAATATTTGTTAGATTTAGAAGGACTTAATATTTTAGATTTGTCGAATAAAAAATATAATATTTTAAATTGGATAGCGCTTTTATTACAGTATAGAATTCCCAAAGGCTTAAACCCTAACGACGAACAAGCAAGGGATTATATTGTAAAGAACTTTTCGGTGGATTTAACCAACGTGGACGTAATTATTGGGTATCGTGCGGACGATTCTTATTTTTCATTTGCTAGAGATTTTGTTAAAAACGCTATTACTGTATCGCAGTTATCTAGAGCGATGGAATTGGGAAAACTTGGAATGCAAGTTGTTTTACACTCGGAGAAGGCTTTTGAGCAATTAAAGTATGTTAATAGCACCATAGCAGAAAACGAAACTTATTATACAAAGCGTGTGGCAAGAGATTTACAAGCAAGAGAAGAATATCAAAACACAACCCGAAATATTAAAGTAGATAAAGATGATTTATTTATAATGGATATTATTAGGCAAGAGGTAAAAAACGATGATTCGCGCATACAACGAAATATACTTAGATGATGCGATGCAAACACTTGCAGAAATGTTTAGTTACGTTCCTAACGCAAGGCAAGCGGACGTTCTTTTCCAACATTTCGTTATGAGTGGTGTTGCTTATCAATTTGGACGAGGCAATCCTCGTTATATCAATATGCCTCCGCAAGCACTTTTTGAGGAAGTTGCAGGAAGAAAAATGCCAATGATTCAACCGTATTCATACGGCAGGTCGCCTGAATATTGGTGTGGGTTTGTTCTTGCTTATTATCAATGGTATACAGGTTTGGGCTTTGAACAAATAGGAAGAAGATTGCCTCCTTCAAGAATAATCGCCATGTATAACCCTTTACACGAAGCAAGTATGGAAAAATTTGTGGAAGTTGCAAACAGTATAGTGTTTCAAAAAGAAACAAATTTAGCGAGATATAGAAAAACAGCAAACTTATCTCAACGCGAATTGGCTAAGCATAGTCAAGTGTCGTTAAGAGCGATTCAGTTATACGAACAACGTCAATTAGATATAAATATGGCACCTGCTGTAAAGTTGTTTCAACTGTCAAGAGTATTAGGTTGTTATATTGAGGATTTATTAGAGACAAATAATTAATTTTGATTTTACAAAGGAGAAGATATAAGTTGTGACTGCAGAAAAATTATTTACCGAATGGTTAGAAAAGCAAGATTTTTGGTTGAAAAGTTTATTTTGTAAATTATCGACAAAAAATGAATTGACTGATGACGATTATAAAGAAATTATCGATAATTATATTAGGTTGCATTTTGAACCTATTCCTATTAATATTTCAAATGCTACTGCAAATAAAGTGTTATTAAAGAAATTGTATGATATAAAAGGGGTAAATCGCCTAGTCCCTGCTCAAGAGTTAACCTTTGGTGAGAATTTAACTGTAATTTATGGTGAAAATGGAACGGGAAAAACAGGATATTCTAGAATTATACAGCATGTGGGTAAATGCTTGGGAGAAAAACGTCCAATAAAAGCAAATGTTTTTGATGAAACGATTATTCCTCAGGCTAAATTGGAATATACTCTTGATGACCGTCCTGACCCATTCGTTCTTCAATGGCAAGAGTCCAATGAGCAAACTACTTTAAATATAAAATTATTTAATAGCAGTTGTGTAAAATTCTCCTTAAATAATGAAAGAAAAATTGATTTTAAACCTTATATTTTTTATTTGTGTGAAAAATTGGCTTTATCAACAATCAAGTTGAACTCGTATGTAAGTCAACGATTAAATGACTTTTGGGAGTGTGCAGTAAATACATTGGAAGACGGATCAGAAGCTAGAGAAAAAGTAGTTTCTGTATTATCTACAAACAAAAGCGGATTAACGTCACTAGATGAATATGTAGCAAAGCTAGATATTGATGAATTAAGGCAATTAAAAAAGGATCAGGAGACTAAAAAAGACGAATTAAATGAAACGGCTCTATTATCTCAAATAAAATTAATAAAAGACAAACAGACAATCGTAAATCAAATATTAGACACTATAACAAAATCAAACGCATTTGTTGATAACTGGAATGAAGAATATTCAAAGAATGAAAAGGAAATTCAAGAGATAGCATCAAAAACAACAGTTGACCAAATTCTTTCGTCTTTACAGATTGACGTTAAGTTAAAAAAATCATTTGTTGCATTCATTTCTGCGACTGACAAATTATACAAATTGGTAACGAGCGAAGATGCTTCTTTAGCAGATATGAAAAAATGCCCTATTTGTAGAAAAGAAATATCTTCATCTGATACAACAACAATTGATTTACTAAAACAATATCAAGAATTAGTTTCGGCAAACAAAATTCATGCTTGCGACCATCTTGTTAAAAGAAATCAAGAAATACAAGAAGTATATAAAAAAATTGCCGAAAGCTTGAAAATCATTCAAGCTTTACCTCAAGTAATAGAAGATAAAATTCTTTTTGGTATTGTTGAAAAAACAATATTAACTTTATCCAATATAGTAAGTACTTCTTTTAAAATTGAAATTGAAGAAAGTGTTAGCGCGTTGAAGGAGATAGTGTCAACCCTTGACGTAAAAGCAGAAAAGCTTAATCAATCTCTTTCGTCGTTAGATGAACAGAAAAAGAAAATAAACGAAAATCTTAATGATCTAAACGCAAAAATTTATTTAAAAGAAAATTGGGAGAAAGAAAGAGCCTATATACTGTCTTATATAAATTTGATAAAATTAAAAGATATTAATAATCATAGCATTTCGAAATGTCAAAAGGATATACAAGAAAAAATATATAAAGAAGGTTTTGTTCAGACACTTGCACAAGTTCTTGCAAGGCTAAATGCACCTAAAGAAATAAAATTTAACACCGCCATTATTTCTTCACAAATGGCAATTAAACAAGGCTATGACAAGATAACAAAAGCCAATCAATTAAATGAAATTTTGAGTGAAGGTGAACAAACTGTTGTAGCCTTAGCTCAGTTTATAGCCGAAAGTTTATTTAATCCTAATGATAATGTTTTGTTTTTTGATGACCCCGTTAATAGTTTGGATTTAGGTAGAATGCAAGTAATAGCAAAAGAACTTGTGTCATTGGCACAAGAAAAACAAATTGTAATCTTCACCCATAATCTTGTTTTTTTAAGTTTTCTTAAAACAGCTATTGAGAAAAACACAAAACTGAAAAAATATGTTTTTTATCAAACGGAAAGAACTTTATTTGATGGTAAAGATTATGTTGGAAAATTAACCGAAACGGCAAATCCTAACCTTGAAAGTTACGAATATTACATAAAAAAAGCAAAAGAGACCAAAGAAAGAAGTAAAAAAGAACAAATTTCCATTCAAGAGTTAAAACAAAATTACGGATATATTAGAAGTGCTATAGAATTGCTAGTTTCATTGAAGATCCTAAAAGGTACGACAGAAAGATACAAGACAGATATAAGTGTTGTGCGATTTTCTAAGATAAATGTAGATTATCTTAAAAACGATCAAGAACCTTTGTCAGAGTTATATGAAAGAGCGTGTCGATATATAGATGGGCATAGTTCTGCTTTAGAAGCAAAAGTTGATCCATCTATAAATGAGTTTCTTGAAGATTTGTTGGAATTGGAAACTATAGGCAAAAAATATGCGTAAAAAGGAGAACGAAAATGAGAGCTGTAATTTATGCACGATATTCTTCCGATAATCAACGCGAAGAATCTATCGAAGGTCAACTTCGTGAATGTATGCAATATGCCGAATACAATGATATATCCGTCATTGATACGTACATTGACCGTGCATTGACGGCGAAAACCGATAACCGTCCTAACTTCCAAAAGATGATAAAAGACAGTTATAAAGGCGCTTTTGATATGATTCTTGTGTGGAAGTTAGACCGTTTCTCTCGTAACCGTTACGATTCTGCTCACTATAAGCATCTTCTTAAGAAAAACGGCGTTCGTGTCGTATCTGCAACGGAAACGATAAGTTCGGGTTCGGAAGGTATCCTGCTTGAATCGGTACTTGAAGGTATGGCAGAATACTACTCCGCTGAACTTTCCGAAAAGGTTAAACGTGGTTTAACGGAAAACGCCTTGAAAGGTTTGTGGAACGGTGGAAATATCCCTTTCGGCTACGTCATCAATAAAGAACGTAAACTTGAGATTGACCCCGTATCTGCCCCTATTGTAAAAGAGATTTTTCAAATGGCTTACGACGGCAAAACTGTCAAGGACATTCATAAGGATTTGGAAGAAAGGAAAATCTTGCGTAAAAACGGAAAACCGCTTCGCTATAACGCCGTAAGATACATATTAACTAACCGTGTTTATATCGGCGAATACAATCATTCGGGTATTAAAATTGAGAATAGCGTTCCGCCCCTTGTGGAAGTAGATATATTCGACGCCGTTCAGTTGGAAATCGCTAAAAACGCAAAAGCACCTGCAAGGCATACCGCCGATGACGATTATTTGTTGACGACAAAATTGTTTTGTGCAAAGTGCAACGCTATGATGGTAGCACAAGCAGGAACGAGCCATACGGGTAAAGTTCATCGCTACTATGCTTGTGTTCGTCAAAAGAAACATAAATGCGATAAGAAGATGCTCCATAAGGACAAGTTGGAAGCATTCGTTGTTTATAAGACAATGGAGTTCTTGCAAAAGGATGACGTAATTGAGCAACTTTCCGAAGCACTTTACAATCTTCAATTCACAGAAAGCACGATGCTCCCTAAATTAGAAGAACAGTTAAAAGCTAAAAACCAAGAGATAGAAAATATCATAAACGCCGTTCAAAAAGGTTTTGCTACGCAAACGTTATTACAACGTTTAGGCGAACTTGAAAAAGAGCGTGACGAAATCGGCGAGGCTATTGCAAAAGAAAAGATAAAATCGCCTATCTTTTCGCAAGACCATTTTAGAATGGCGCTACATAACTTCCGCAAGATAGACGTAAGCAAGCAAGACGGAAAAAGAAAAATCATCGACACGTTTATCAATGCGATATACGTAAGCGACGATGATTTCAAAATAGTATATAACGTAAACGGAAAAGAGGAAACCATTAAACTTGAAGAGCTTGAAAGTTCAACCTTGTTTTCAAATGGTGCACCACGATTGGACGGTAATTTTGATACTCTTCTTGTATCAAAATTACCGTCTTTTTTTGCATAAAAACGGTAAAAAACAGGGTTTTGAACGGAAAATTATCGTCAAAACTCTGCTTTTTGGTTGCGCCTACTTTTTTTACGCAACCTAATCGTTAAAATTATCCCCATATTGTTAAAAATATGGGTGTAATCGTTAAAATTATGTAAAACATAAAAAATGCTTGTCTTTTATCTGAAAAAGTGATATACTGATTATGCTACACATTTTTAATAGCCTAAAATCAGGGCATACTGTTGGTAAAAACGTATGCTCTCGCCTGGTTTTAGGAAAAATGTGTAGCAACATTGAGAGATGCGTTTTTCGTGCGTCTCTTTATGGGGCGCATTTTTTATATTTAGAAGGAGTGGTTGTTTTATGAAAAATCGTATTTTTAATTTCTTTTTGTGTTCTTTATTTCTGATTGTATTTGGTGTATTTTTTATTGGATGTAAAAATGAAAATGACAGCGAATCATCCGCAACTTCAAATGAAATCTTTATGAATGAAACAGCTTATTTTGAAACTGGGGTTTCATTTGAAATATATGAATGTAAAGAAAAATATCAAATTTCAGATGGGTTTTACAATTATACTACTGATGATAAATTTTTGGTTATTGGTCTTCGTGTATATAATGGTAGCTCAGAAGTCTTTAAAGCAGATGCTACGGATGTATGGCTCACATACAATGGGGCTAAAATTAATCAACAAAGCATAGTGAAAGGTTATGCTAATGGTTATAATGATATAAGTCAATCAGTTACAGTAACAAAAGAGTATTATTTGTTTTTCGAAGTAGGAAAAGATGTTGCTATAAAAGATTTAAAGTTAATTATACATAATGGTAAAATTCTTAAAAGTGAAAGTGTAATAATAAAGTTGGAAAATGCACCGAAAGATTGTCAAGTTACATTAAATTATTCATATGATGATAAAATTGAAAATTACGAATATTATTCCGAAACGACTTTGGTAGTTTCAAATTTTCCCACCCCATCGAGAAGTGGCTATAAATTTATGGGCTGGTATTTTAATGAAGATTATAGCGGAGAAATGTTTACGAGCGTAATTTTGCAAAAAAGTCAAAAATTAAATTTATATGCTAAATGGGAAGAAATAAAAATTGCCATTCGGTATGACGGTAATGGTAGTGATGGCGGGGAAACAAAAGAACAAATAGTTCAAATCGGTACAACTATTACGTTGAATAAAAACGGCTTTATAAAAAATGGTTTTAAGTTTGTCGGCTGGACAAAAAATAAAGGAGAAAATGCAATTCTTGAAGAACAGGGGGTATATGAAATTTCGTTAAATGAGCAAGATTTTATTTTATATGCGAAGTGGGAAAAAGAGATAGAAACCGTTGATGATTTTAATCTTATTAACTCAAATAATGACTGTATTTACATATTAAAGAACGATTTGGATTTTACAGGCAAAGAAGTAGTTTCTATTGAAAACTTTTTAGGCGTTTTTAATGGGAACGGATATACTTTAAAAAATAGTGAAAATTCGTTGTTCGTTTCAAATGAAGGGACTATAAAAAATTTAATAATTGAGAATTGTAAAATTGCATCCTGCTTAAATGTTGAAGATTATCAAATTGTTTATGGGGGAATGCTCATATATAATAAAGGATTGATTTCTAATTGTTCGGTGCTTTTAGAATTTAATGAGACCGTGCAAGATAGTTGTATTGGTGGAATTTGCGCATTTAATGTAAATGGTGAGATTAATGCATCCCGAGTGGAATTAGATGTTAAGATTATAGAAACAAGTGAAGTAAGTTCGTTGACTTGTTTAGGCGGTGTGTCAGGTTTTAGCAGTTTAGGGAAAATTACAAATTCATATGTTATCGGAACTATACATATGTCAAATAATGATGTGGTAAATGGTACAACCGTAGTGGGTGGAATTGTAGGGAAAAGCGATTCGTCTACTTTAGAAAAGTGCTATACAAACATCGAAATGGATATACAATCAAAGAGTCGACGGGAATTGAGTGGTATTGTGGGTATTGGAAAAAATAATACTTTCAATTCTTGTGTGGCGATGGGCAATATCACAATTGTTACCACTTATATATTTACCATAAGTGGCATACAGAGCGATGATTCTAATTATGTATGTAGCATAAATAATTGTTATACAAATAATGAATTAAAAATTCCGCATTATCCCTATTTAGGCGGAGAATATGGTGCAAATGGAACAAAAATCGAAGCAGCCGAATTTTATAAAAGAAGTTTTTATTTAGACAATAATATACTTAATGAATATACAAATGAGGAAAATTTGAAAAACGATCCAACTGCCGTTTGGATTATTGTTGACGGTGAGTTGCCTAAATTGTATTGGGAATAAATTACTTTATTGTTACAGGAAAAATTGAAATGCCAAAATACTTAATTAAATTTATAAAAGAAGAACATTTAGAATATTTGTTGACGAAAGGTTTATACATGAACGCTGCTATGTATTATGCGTTAATTGAAGAAAAAAAAGGCAAGCAATTAGATAAATATGAGGGGCTTGCATCCCCGACACACCTTATGTATAAAAATCGAAATCGTCCTGTTTGGTGTTGTACTGCGATTGAAGATAATGACATTAAAAATAATACAATCAAACTTGATGAACGGCTCTTTGAAGATTTTTTCGATGACGACTTGGAGAATGGTTGTTTAGTGCTTTTTGAGTATAAATCTTTTTTAGAATACTTTTTAGCAAATAAAGATGAATATCGCGCGGCGTATGGTTGTATAAATTATTTGCCGTATCGATATTTTAAGGATTGCTTTGTGAGTGATGATTGGTCGGATTGTATTTTTCGTAAAAATATAAGTTATAGCTATCAAACAGAATTTAGAATTGCGATAGATAGGGCGTGTGAAGAAATTGTGGGAGAACGAGAAATTGATGGCAAGAACTACGAAGTATTAAAATCCTAT
Organism: Candidatus Scatosoma sp.; assembly: GCA_045124465.1. Lineage (GTDB taxonomy): Bacteria > Bacillota > Clostridia > Christensenellales > Borkfalkiaceae > Scatosoma. The sequence goes on along the minus strand of JBGVLV010000023.1, from coordinate 92,602 downwards.
CACCCTTATCATTTCTCTTTGCCGAATTTAGGTAAGATATCAAAAGTTTATAAAGCTAATGAATTGTATTACGATGGAAATTATTATTTTTTGCGCTTATAAATTCTAAAAAATAGAAGTGAACCCATTTTTAGGGCGTTTGAACCCATTGTCGAAGAAAGTGAACCCATAAGGCGAAAATTTTTGAACCCAGTCACTCTAAAAATGAACCCATTTTGAAATTGTATCAAAATTGGTTATCTTACACAATGCTAAAAACACCCCAAAAACGGGGTGTTTTTACGCTATATTACGCTGTATTATGCTATACTTTGTTGCGTTTTGTTGCCAAAATTTGTTGCCAATTTTTAGACGATTTTTGCGAGAATGTTATCCATATCTTCTTGGTATAAATGCCCGTATGTTTTTATTACTTGCTCAACGGTATCACTAATTAAATCTGCCACAACGATAAAGTTTGCGCCAAGGTGTATAAGCATTGAAACGAAAGAGTGGCGCAAATCGTGAATTTATTTGAAGAAATATAATAATGTTCACTCATTGCGCTGTAATATCAATTCCTATAATGGTTTTTATCGAAAGAATTATATCGTCGTACCAATCGGGCATTTTTGTTGATTCACTATCCATAGACAAGAGCTGTGTCGCGCCGAATATTGCAAGTTTTTCCTTCAGAGAAGCATTGCTTGCTTTTTTCGATTTAATATGGGTCAATGCAAGCTCCCACGCAAAACCTTTGCAATTAAACAAATAACTATCTTCGCAGAGCGCAAAAAATGATTCGGCTTCGTCCAAATCATCCTGCGCATCATCTATCAGTTTTTGGTTTATTTGATATTCCCATTGACCTGTCGCCGAATTATACACGCGAACGGGTCTTTGGTTTTTTGCTGCATCGAGGGCATTCGTGCAATCTTCCACTTGTTCCCTTGCGGAAGTATATAAGGTTCTACTTGCCGATAAAGTATCGGAATCAACGGTATATGGGCATACATAAAACAAAGCATCATACAGCTCGTCGATTTGCTCATAATTCAACTGTGAAATGTCGGTGATAGTATTCCCGCAAGCGGAGCACACGTTTTTATTATAAGAATGCCCCGTAGCTTTCGCATTTTTTATGTTTCGTTGATAACAATATCGACACTCAAATATTTCTTCGCCGTCTTGTGTGCAAGTTGCGGTTGAAGAGATAAGCCTATAATCGTGGCTACATTTCGCTTGTAGAGAAGAATTTGTCGTCGAGTTGCCGTCGCTACTATCCGCATTCATTGGAGAGCATCCAATAAAAAGAACCAAACCCAACGATAAAATTACTGATAAAATCTTTTTCATAATCGTATTTATTATTTGTTTTCGACGAGTTCCGCGGCAAATGTAAGCAATTTTGCCTTTTGGGTAACGGTCATTTTCTTGCAAATAGCAAATAGTTCAGATTCAAACTCGGAAAGCGATTCACCGTTGAACACATTACCGTTGTTGTTATCACCGATAATCCCGTTGTTTACGCCGTGATTGGTGTTGCTCTCGTCCCACCCCATTAAATACGCGGGGGAAACACCAAGTACGGAAGCTATCGCAACTATCTTTGAACGACTGACATCAATCTCGCCTTTTTCAATCTTTGCAATACTCGACCTATCGGTATAACCGCATTTTTTAGCGAATGCCTCTTGCGACAACCCAAGCTCAATTCTTTTAGTTCTTACTCTCTCTCCGAATGCCTTTAATTCTATTTGGTTACTCATATTATATATCTCCTGTAAGTGTCGGTGAATACATAATAGCATATTGTGGAAAAAAAATCAACAAAAAATCAAAAAAATATAAAAAAGTATAAAAAAAATACTTGACAAGGCAAAAATGATGTGATAAGATATATTCGTGAATTAAAATCACGGCGGGAGGTAAATATGCAAACTATGGACAAAATTAGCACACCGACAATCGACAAAAACAGATTGAAGTCGAAGTGGGTCGAAAAGGGCTACTTACAGTCTGATATTGCAAGAGAATTACAGCTTTCCCCTGCGGGCTTTTCCAGAAAAATTTTTTGCCGTTTTGGTTGCGTTTTCTCTCTCAACCTTTCGACATAATTATTATAACACTTTTTTATATTTAAGTCAATATTTTTATAACACTTTTTTATATTTTACATATAACAGTTTTTTATACATTATGCAGAAAAAAGCCGTTTTCCATAACTTAAAATTATAACACTTTTTTATTAAAAACGCTTGACGGTCGCGCAGTCCTTATGCTATAATAGAAAGCACAAAAACCGCCCGAAATGCAACGAACGCAAGACGGACGGACGAACCACAGCGAAAGGAGAAACGGCGAAAAATGGAAGAAAAAAAGCTAAAAACAAGCGAGGCGCAACGGCGAGCCGTCGAGGCATACCGAGCGCGGAAGGGCAATAATTATGCTACGGTTTCGGTAACATTGCCACGGGAAGAAGCCGCCGAATGCCGAAAGATCCTTGCAAGATACAAGCGAAAACCCGTTGACGTTTGGCGCGAGGCGATCGAGCGATTAAAAGCCGAACCAATCCCCACGGAAGAAAGCACCCCCACGCAGACAGACGGCGAAAGCATCGCCACCGACGCGCCGTGCGAATAGCCCGTGACGACGATCTTTTTGACCGTCGGATCGGACAGGAGCGAGGCGAGTATGGGTTCAAGCTCTTTCCAAACCTTTAAAAATCCGCGATGGGCGAACCACATGGTCCTGCCCATTCTTTTATACGGTTTGGCGGGGAAGTCGAGGTTGCGTTTCCAGTCGTTCGCGCCGTTGGATTTTTCGAAAAACACGTACAGCGTTTGTCCCTCCCGTTGCAGGGCGTAGTTTGCCGATACCCCCGCCGAGGCGTACGGAACGGACACGCAGCGGGAAAGAAGATCGTAAAGGCTCATGCAAAGTCCTCCTTACGTTTTTTTCTTTATCATCATATTCCAAAAACGCGGAGAAGGGTTCGCGGCGGTTTTTTCGTCCGAAAAACGCGCATACTAATAAAAATTTTTTTCAGGAGAAAGAACGATGGTGCGAAACGCAGACGAACTTATTTTTTATCAGATCTATCCCAAGAGCTTTTGCGACGGGAACGGCGACGGCGTGGGGGACGTCGAGGGTATCCTTTCCAAAATAGAATACCTCAAAGACCTCGGCGTGAACGCCGTATGGCTCACCCCCTGTTTTGAAAGTCCGAACGCGGACAACGGGTACGACATTTCCGACTATCTCTCCCTTTCGCCTGCGTTCGGTACGCTCGAAAAGTTCGAAGAAATGCTCGCGCGGTTTCACGGGAACGGTATAGCGGTCATTCTCGATCTCGTTGCGAACCACACTTCGACAAAGCACCCGTGGTTCGTCGAGGCGAGAAAGTCCAAAGACAATCCCTACCGCGATTATTATATTTGGCGCAAGACCCCGCCCAACGACTGGCAGAGCCTGTTCGGCGGGTCTGCGTGGGAATACGACGGGCAGACGGGGGAGTATTATCTCCACTCGTTTGCGATCGAGCAAGCCGACCTCAACTGGGACAATCCCAAAGTCCGCGAGGAGATGAAAGCCGTCGTCGATCACTGGCTGAAAAAGGGAGCGGACGGGTTCCGTTGCGACGTACTCGATATGATCTCCAAGGACTGGGAAAAGAACGAAAACGGCGGCGGACCGCGTTTGCACGAGTATGTCCGCGAGCTGTTCGCCCGCAAGGAAACGGAGGGCATTTTCACCGTCGGCGAGTGCTGGTCGGCGGACGCGGAGAACGCCCGACTCTTTTGCGGCAAGGACAGGAAAGAGCTGACGGCGGTGTTCGCGTTTCACCATCTTTGCGTGGAGGAGGGTAAATTCGAGATGGAAAAACCTCCGCTTTGCAAAGTGTGCGGGCGAATCGCCGAATGGCAGCTCGCCACGCAAACGGCGGGCATACCCGCCACTCTGTTTCTCGAAAACCACGACCAACCGCGCAGCGTGAGCCGTTTCGGCGACGATACCGTTTACCGTTTCGAGAGCGCGACCCTGCTCGGCGGGCTTGTACTTTTGCACCGCGGCGTGCCGTTCCTGTTCCAAGGCGGGGAGATCGGCGTGACCAACTCCCATTACGAGGATATGCGGGCGTTCGACGACGTGGAAGAGTTCAATTTTTACCGCGCAAACGCGGGGAAAATGTCCGAAAAGGAGATATTCGGGCGTATCAACGCGGGCGGACGGGACAACGCGCGGAGAATGACGCCTTGGACGGCGGAAACGGGCAAGAGCTGGATCGCGCCCTATTCGCGCCAAAGCGAGATCAACGTGGCGGACGATCTGCGCTCGGAGCGTTCCGTCCACGCGTTTTATAAAAAGCTCATCGCCCTGCGGAAGAGCGAGCCGTGTCTTACGAAAGGGGAGTATGCGAAAATCGCGCTGACGGAAAAGTATTATATTTTCGAGCGCCGTTATCAAGGGGAAAAGATCACGGCGGTGTGCAATTTCGAAACCCCGTCCAAGATCGACGGGAGCGGGTACGGCGAAGTCTTGCTCGACAATTACGACGGGGACGGGAAGGGTACGTTCGGACCGTATCGGCTCGTCGTTTATAAAAAACGGAAGGAATAAATACAATTTTCGATAAAATGTCCGCAGGGCGGGTTTTAGGCTTGACAAGGCTGTGAAAATACGTTATAATAAGTGCGTTAAAAGAAGAAAAACGGGAGCGTTTTCGATGCAAGACTTCGAAATGCTCGCTTTTTCGCGTTAAAACGGAAAAAACCATAAGGAGAACATAGTACTATGCTCACATCTATTTGCGGTATCAACTGGGGCGACGAAGGCAAGGGAAGAATGGTAGACCTGCTTTCGGAGAACTTTGACGTCGTATGCCGTTATCAGGGCGGCAATAACGCCGGTCACACCGTCATCAACGAACGCGGTAAGTTCATTTTGAACCTTCTTCCGTCGGGTATCTTGCGCGAGGACGTCGTGAACGTTATGGGGAACGGTATGGTCATCGATATCAAGCACCTTTGCGGTGAAATGGCGAAATTGCGCGAGGCGGGGGTCAAGATCACGCCCGAAAACCTCAAAATTTCGGACAGAGCCGTCATCACGATGCCGTATAACGTTTTGCAGGACTGTCTCGAAGAGGACCGTCTTGCGGGCAAGAAGTTCGGTTCGACCCGTCGCGGTATCGCGCCCGTGTACGCGGATAAATACTACAAAAAAGCGTTCCGTATGGGCGAACTTCTCAACACGGAAAAGCTGTATGCGCGCGTGGCGGATATCGTAGAATGGAAGAACCTCACCGTTGTGGGCGGATATAAAGCCGAGCCTGTGAAAACGGAAGAGATCATCGCGTATTTCGAGGAATACGGCAAACAGCTCGCGCCGTTTGTTTGCGACGTGGGCGCATACCTCACCAGAGCCAACGACGAGGGCAAGAACATTATGTTCGAGGCGCAGCTCGGCGCGATGCGCGATATTGATTTCGGTATCCATCCCTATACTTCCTCCTCCTCGACGATCGCGGCGTACGCGCCCATCGGCGCGGGCGTACCCCAGCTCCAACTCGACAACTCCATCGGTATCATGAAAGCGTACTCCACGTGCGTGGGCGAAGGTCCGTTCACGGCGGAATACTTCGGCGATAAGGCGAAAAAGCTCCGCGACCTCGGCGGGGAATACGGCGCGGCGACGGGCAGACCCAGACGGGTAGGACCGTTCGACGTCGTAGCGTCCCGTTACGGTATCCGTTGCCAAGGGGCGTTGGAGATCGCGCTCACGAAAATGGACGTATTGTCCGAGTACGAGGAGATCGAGGTGTGCGAGGCGTACGAGCTGAACGGCGAGATCATACACGAGTTCCCGTTCGTAGACGTTCTGGACGATTGCAAGCCCGTATTCAAGACGGTCAAGGGCTGGCATTGCGACATTTCCAAGTGCCGCAAGCGCGAGGATCTGCCCAAAGAGGCGCTCGCGTACGTGAAGTATCTCGAAGAGGCGTGCGGTTGCAGGATCCGTTACGTATCCGTCGGCGCGGAACGCGACGCGTATATCAAAATGTTCTAAACACGAAAAGGACGGCGTTCTTCGGAACGCCGTTTTTGCTACGCAAAGAACTATACGGAAAAATTATAGCTATTATAAAAATTGTAAAAGGTTTCGCCGCGATTTTCGCGCGTCATCGCTTGAAAAAAAAACGGCTATATGGTATAATAAGAAACAAAATAGATCAAGTACAGGTAATTCAGATGAGTATTCGTATCGGTATTTACGGTTATGGCAATCTCGGCCGCGGGGTGGAGCTGGCGCTCCGCCAAGCTCCCGACGCGGAGGCGGTCTGCGTGTTCACGCGGCGCGATCCCAAGACCGTCGTAACTTGCACGGGCATACCCGTGCTTTCCGCAAACGAACTGCAAACGGCGAAAGACAAGATCGACGTGCTTATCCTCTGCGGCGGGAGTTCCACCGATCTGCCCAAGCAAACGCCCGAACTTGCGAAGTATTTCAACGTGGTGGACAGTTTCGACACCCACGCGAAGATCCCGCAACACGTGCAAAACGTAGAGGAGGCGGCACAGGCGGCGAAAACGACCGCGCTCGTATCCGCGGGCTGGGATCCGGGAATGTTCTCCATCGCAAGGGCGTACGCCTCGGCGATACTTCCCGACGGTCGGGATTATACGTTCTGGGGCAAGGGCGTGAGCCAAGGTCATTCGGACGCGATCCGTCGTATCGACGGCGTAGCCGACGCGAAACAGTACACCATTCCCGTGGAGAGCGCGCTCACGGCGGTACGCAGGGGCGAAACGCCTACGCTCACGACTCGTGAAAAGCACGAAAGGGAATGTTTCGTCGTGGCGAAAGAGGGCGCGGACAAAGGGCGTATCGAACGCGCGATCAAGACGATGCCGCACTATTTCGACGAGTATAACACGACGGTGCATTTTATTTCCCAAGAAGAGCTGAACGAGAAACACGGCGGTCTGCCGCACGGCGGCGTGGTGGTACGCAGCGGCGTAACGGGCAAGGACGGGGAGAACAAACACGTGATCGAATATTCCCTAAAGCTCGACTCCAACGCCGAGTTCACGGCGTCCGTGCTCGTAGCTTACGCAAGAGCGGTATACCGTCTGCACAAAGAGGGCGTATACGGTTGTAAGACGGTTTTGGATATTCCGCCCGCATACCTGTCCGCCGAGAGCAGAGAGAGTTTGCTCGCGAAATTGTTGTAACGTTTTCCAAGACGGAGAGAGTATGAAAAAGTCCGAACTCACCTTTTACAAAATGCACGGGATAGGGAACGATTATATCTATTTCGATTGTATGAAAGAGGAACTCGCCGACCCCGCGGGGCTGTCCGTGAGATTGTCCGACAGGCATAAAGGGATCGGCGGCGACGGGATCGTTATGATCTGCAAAAGCGGGATCGCCGACGCGAAGATGCGTATGTTCAACGCGGACGGGAGCGAGGGGAAAATGTGCGGGAACGCGATCCGTTGCGTGGGCAAATTCCTCTACGATATGCACAAGACGAAAAAGACCCGTTTGACGATCGAAACGCTGTCGGGCGTGAAAACGCTCGAACTGAGCGTAAAGGACGGCGAGGTGGAAAAGGTATGCGTGGATATGGGCGCGCCTATTCTCGCGCCGAAAGAGATACCCGTAAAACTCGACGGGTTCGGCGGCGACAAGATCGTGGGGCTGGAAACGGAGATCGCGGGGGGCAGGTATGCGATCACCTGCGTTTCGATGGGCAATCCGCATTGCGTGGTGTTCCAAGACCCCGACGGGCTGGATCTTGAAAAAACAGGTCCGTTATACGAGAACGATCCCATATTCCCCGAACGCGTGAACACGGAATTTATCAAGGTGCTCGGCAGGAACGAACTGCAAATGCGGGTCTGGGAACGCGGCAGCGGCGAAACGTGGGCTTGCGGGACGGGCGCGTGCGCGGCGGCGGTGGCGGCGGTTTTGAACGGCTATGCCGACAGAAATGCGGATATCACGGTGCGGCTGCGCGGCGGCGATCTTGTCATCAGGTGGACGGACGAAACGGTGTTGATGACGGGGAGCGCGACCCTCGTCTTCGTAGGGAAATTGAAAGACTTATATACGTCGTAATACTTCGTCGAACTTGCGTTTTCCCTCGGTCACATACGCATAAGTACGCTCCCGTCGGGAAAGCCGCGACGAGTGAGCGCGATCAATAAATCAAAAAAAATAAATTTTTTATATACTTTGGAGGTATAATATTATGGTAAAAATGAGACTTTTCAGAATGGGCGACAAAAAGAACCCTATCTATCGTGTTGTCGTTGTGGACAGCAGAAAGGCAATGAGCGGCGAATATATCGACTGCGTAGGTCATTACAGACCCACTTGCGATCCCGTTGAACTCACGATCGACGTAGAGAAAGCGCAGGAATGGCTTAAAAAAGGCGTTCAGCCCACGGAAACGGTGAAGAACCTTCTCGTCAAGACGGGCGCTATGGAAAAGAGCGCGAAACTCAGCCCTTCCAAGACCAAGGGCAAAAAATCCGACAAATAATCGGAAAGACAAAGAGCCTGCTGCGCCATACGGCGGCGACCTTTTTCGTCGTTCCCGTTTGGCTTGCAGTTTGCTTTGTTTTTGCGTAGCGAGCGTAAGGAGGCATTATGTTAGAGCTTATCAAATACATCGTCGGGCAGTTTGCCGAGGATAAAGAAAACGTCGAATATGCGGTAAAAGAAAAAGACCGCGCGATCGAAGTCACGGTCACGCTTTCCCCGTCGGATATGGGTAAAGTCATCGGAAAACAGGGCAAGATAGCCAAAGCGATGCGTACCATCGTGCGCGCGGCGACCCCTGCTCATTCCAAACGCTACGTGATCGAGATCCGCGAACGCGGCGGCGACGCCGTGGACAGAGCGGACGAAGAATGACCTTTTGCGGGGCGACCCGCGAGTATCGGGCGGCGGCAGTTTGCCGCAGCCTTTTTTTGACTTTTCCGAAAAACGCGCGGGGCAGGTATGCGCCGACGGTTTTTTCGGCTTGAAAAAAGGAGCGAGAGTATGGGGCGTTTGATCATCGCCGAAGTATTGAAACCGCAGGGGATCCGCGGCGAACTTAAAATCAAGACTTTCACCGACTGTCCCGAGGACGTGAAAGCGTTCAAAACGGTGTATATCGAGGACAAGCCGTACAAGATCCTGTCCTTCCGCGTAGGCGGCGACGGCGCGGCGTACGTGGGACTTCGGGGCATACCCGACCGCAACGCCGCCGAGCTGTTCCGCGGCAAGGTCTTAGAAGGCGAGCGCGAGGACGCGCCCGCGCTCGAAGAGGGACAGTATTATATCGTGGATATTCTCGGTCTGTCCTGCGAAACGGAGGACGGGGAAACGTTGGGGGTGGTGACGGACGTGACCAACCTTGCCTCCGACGTTTACACCATAGAAAAAGCAGGAAAAAAGATACTTTTCCCTGCCGTGAAAGGCGTTGTAAAACGCGTGGACTTCGACAATAAAAAACTCATCGTCGATAAAGCGGTGCTCGACGAGATCGCCGTTTACTGAGCCTTTTTCATCATCGCGGACAATCTGTCGAGCGCGCCCGTTTTGCACAGCGCGACCATCACCAGCGTGGCGATGAGCGCGTCCGCGGGTACGTAAACGCATTGATAGATGAACGAATATACGGCGGCGTTCGCCATTGCCCAGTCGGGCAGGCTGACCCAGACCGAATCCTGCGCGAAGAAGATCATACCCGAACACCAATGGAACAGGAAACGGAGCGCGAATACGGCTACGCAACCGAGTACGACGGGCAGACAGCCCTTTTCCTTGCGTTTCATCTTGCCGAAGAATCCCATCACGCCGACCGAGGCGAACGCGAGCAAGTAGTCGAACAGGAAAGTCGCGGGCGTAAGGATATACGGATCTTCGATGAAGTTCAAAAGACCGTGGATAAGTCCGACCAAAAATCCTTCCGCAGGACCGTACACGTACGCGTAGATGAGGATAGGCACGAAGGACGCCAGCGTGATCGAGCCGCCGTACTGGACGGGGCTGACTTTGATGACGGCGAGCGTGAAGGACATCGCCACGCAGATCCCCGCAAAGGCAAGGCGTTTCGCGTCGAAGTCTTTCTTATGCAGAAAGCCGATGAGCGCGATCACGCCGAGCAGTACGGCTACGGCGGCAATGGAGATCCATTTCACAACGTCGGTGGTTTGCTCGGAAACTTCGAGCAGGGAATAGAGAAACATAAAAAATACCTCCTTTCTCCGCCGTACGCGTCTTTCCGAAAAAGAAAACGCCCCGTTACCGCTGAAACGGCGTACGCAGGCGCAAAGCTCTTTCGGCTCGTGATACCGCCGCGCGAAAAGCGCGCAAACGGCGTTACGGGAAGAAAAAACGGTTCTCATCTCTCGCTCAGGGATTACCCTGCCGATTCAAATGGTATGATCTCAGCCTCTTTGAGGCACCCACGACGGATACTTTAAATTTTGTACTGTCATTATAATACAACCGAACGCATTTGTCAAACGTTTGGAGAAAAAAGAGGAAAAAATTATGCGATTCGATTTTTACGCGTATATGGACAGAATGAAATACATCAAGCGCTGGCAGTTGATGCGTTCGGTGCGGGAAGAAAACATTATGGAACATTCCCAGTCCGTCGCGCTCCTCGCGCACGCGCTCGCGACCGTGCATAACGAGGTCTACGGTGGGAACGCGGATATTCTCAAAACGGTGCTGTACGCCCTCTATCACGAAACGAGCGAGGTGATGACGGGGGATCTGCCCACGCCCATCAAATACTACAATCAGGGTATCCACGGCGCGTACAAAGAACTGGAAAAACACGCGTGCGAAAAGCTCGTCGCGACTTTGCCCGAAGAGATGCAAGGCGCGATCGCGCCCTACGTGCTTGCCGACGAGGCGAGCGTGGAATACAAGCTCGTCAAGGCGGCAGATCGGCTCGCGGCGTACGTGAAATGCTTGGAGGAACTCCGCAGCGGCAACAGCGAGTTCTCCAAAGCCAAAAAGAGCATAGAGGAAGATCTGCACGCGCGGAATATGCCCGAGGTCGAGTACTTTTTCGAGCATTTCATTCCCTCGTATCAGCTCACGCTCGACGAATTAGAGGCTTTTTGAGGTTTGGGAAAGGGTCTTTCACACAATTTTCAAAAAACTTTAAAATACTTAACGAATTCGTAAGGTATAATTAAGAGCGTAAAAGAGAAGAATATCGCATAGAATAAAAACAGAGTTCCGAAGGAGATCGGATATGAAGAAGATTTGGAAAAGAACGTTGAGCGTGTTTTGCGCCTCGCTTACGGCGGTTACGGCGATCGGTCTTACCGCTTGTACGGATGAGGACGACGTTGTCAACGCGTACGATATCGCCGTGAAAAACGGCTTTCAGGGCACGGAAACGGAATGGCTCGCGAGCCTGAACGGCGCGGACGGCAAGGACGGAACGGACGGCGATACGCTTGACATCAACGATATTTACGAGACTTGGAAAAACGCGGACGAAAACAATAAAGACAAAACGTTCTCCGAGTTTTTGAAAGAATATCTCGGCGTGGAAGTCCAGCTCGACAACGACGTGCAGACCATCGCCAAGAACGTTTCTTCCACGGTCAACATTTGCGCGGGCTTTACCACCACGACGGGCAAGGGCAGTTACACCGACCCGAAAAAGACGAAAGTCAGCGGCTCGTCGGGCAGCGGGGTCGTATACAGACTGAATAGCAACGAAAGCGCGGGTACGAGTTCGGCGTATATCATTACCAACTATCACGTTATATACAGTTACGGCACGGACGCGGACGACGGCATATCCGATTGCATTTACGTATACCCTTACGGCGAACTGAACGGGTTCTCCATCGAATACAGACCGGACGGACGTACTTCCTCGACGCTCGGAGATTATTATCTGGACGACGAGGAGGCGATGGGCGACGTGTACGGCGGCGGGTATCAGGCGACCTACGTAGGCGGCGCGATGGATTACGACATCGCGGTGTTGCAGATCAATTTCAGCGACAGCGAGGACGTCGGAGTACTGACGGAGGCGACGATCGGGGATTCCAACGCCGTGACCGTGGGCGAGAAAGTGTTCGCGATCGGCAACGCGAACGGCAAAGGCATTTCCGTGACGAGCGGCGCGCTGTCGGTGGAGAGCGAATATATCGAAGTGACCGCGCCCGATATGCGCGACGTGGATCACGACGGGGAGGTGGACGGTATCCGCTATCGCGTTATGCGTACGGACGCGGCGATCAACCACGGCAACTCGGGCGGCGGCTTATATAACGCGGAAGGCGAGCTTATCGGCATCACCAACGCCAAGAGCGTCGAGGACGAAACGGACAATATGGGGTACGCTCTGCCGATCACGCAGGTGTCTTACGTGGTGGAGAACATTCTCGACAACGTGAAAAGCGACGTCGCGAAAAATTACGTTTCCCGCGCTACGCTCGGCGTGACCACGCAGATCAGGGATTCGAGCGCGAGTATCGTAAACGGACTTTTGAAAATAACGGAAACGTTGGAGATCGTAGAGGTCGGAGTGGATTCTGTTGCAAGAGGACAGCTTAAAGCCTATGATATCCTCCAAACGTTTTGTCTCAACGGCGGCGAAACCGTTACGCTCACGCGTAATTTCCAGCTCGTCGATCTGATGCTTACCGTGCGGAAAGGGGATACGGTCACGATCGGGGTCAAGCGCGGCGGACAGCCGATAAACGTTACGATCAAATTCGACAAGGACAGCTATTTCAAGACGTATAAATAAGATCACACCGACGGAGAGAGGCTTTTTCAAGGAAGAATAAATCGATCACACAAAACTTCTCTTTTATGTTTTTTTGTCGGAGGGCGCGCCGCGGGTTTACCGTTTGGCGCGCCTTTCTCGCTTACGGGGCTTGACAAACGTCGGAATCCATAGTATAATATAGAAAAGAGAAAGGAGTGAAAAACTATGCGCGCGGAAGAATTTATTTTGGCGTTATCGGAACGGGCGGGGAGCGAAGAAGAACTTCGGCGGCTGCAAAAGGGCGTGCCGCTCGGCAAGGACGAGCAGGGGAATATCGTGTTTTCGCAAACGCGGGAAAAACCGCTCGCGATCCGTCATACCTGCGTTACGGGCGCGGACAGAACGGCGTTTATCAAACGGCTCGTCGTCGCGCTTTCCTGTCTGTACGAGCGTTCGGAGATAAACTTTCTCGTACTTTCCCCGCGCGTCGAATACGGCGAATTGTTACGTCTCAACGGTCTGGAAGTCACCGTGCCGTACGTGCGGAGTAAGTCCAATCTCGCCGAAGTAAAGCGTTGCGTGTGCGAGCTTTTGGAACTGCAAACGCGGGAAAAGGGCTGTCCCAAGCTCGCGTTGATATTCGACGGTTTGGAGGAGCTGGACGGCTGTAACCAAAACGGCGACCTCGAAGAATACCGCGCGTTTTTCGAGCTTTTGGCGCGGCGGGAAAATATCGAGATCATCAGCGGCGTGGAGCTTATGAAAAGCATATTCAGCGGCTATCCGGGCGCGTTCGTGGGCGTGGGGAACTGTCTTGTCACCCTTCGCGGCGACGGCAAAGCGGACGTAACGTACGTGGGCGACGATTCGTCCCTGTCCCTGCCGACGACGCTCGTCTATCCCAACGAACCCACCGTCGCGGAAACGATACGTTTCCTCAATTCCTTGCCCGTAAGAAAGGACGGCGAAAGCGCGTGAGCCTGGGCGGTATGGAAGAACGGGAAATATTTCAACGCATACCTGCCCCCTTGCTTTTTTGGTATCGCGCGAACAAACGCGACCTGCCGTGGCGGAAAGATCCCACGCCCTATCGGGTGTGGGTGTCCGAGATAATGCTCCAACAGACCCGCGTGGAGGCGGTGAAAGAGTACTATCTGCGGTTTATGGAGGCTCTGCCCACCGTCGAGGACCTGGCGGCGTGCGAGGAGGAGAAACTTCTCAAACTTTGGGAGGGGCTTGGCTATTACAGCCGCGCGCGCAATTTGCAAAAGGCGGCGCGGCAGATCGTAAACGGCTACGGCGGCGTTTTTCCGAGCGATACCGAAAGTTTGAAAACGCTCGCGGGCGTGGGGAGTTATACGGCGGGCGCGATCTCGTCCATCGCGTTCGGCAGGCAAACGGCGGCGGTGGACGGCAACGTATTCCGCGTGGCGGCGAGGCTGACGGAGAACGCGACGGTGATCTCCGACCCTGCGTATCGGAAGTATCTCGAACGGGAGCTGTCGGCGGTCTATCCCGCGGAGGGAAAGGACAGTTCGGATTTCACGCAGAGCTTATTCGAGCTTGGCGCACTCGTATGCAAACCGCAAAACCCCGAATGCGGGCGGTGTCCGCTCGGCGGGATATGCAAGGCGAAAGAGAACGGCACGCAGGCGTTGTTCCCCGTTCTGCCCGAAAAGAAAGCGAAACGGGAAGAAAAAGTATTCGTGTTCCTTATACAAACGCGGGAAGGGTTTTGTATCCGTCGTCGGACGGCGGGGGTATTGAAAGGTATGAACGAGTTCCCCTCCGAAGTCGTCTGCGGCGAGAGCGCGGAGAGCGTGCTCGCAAGCTGGGGGATATACGGGTTCGAGGAGATAAAACGGAAAAGGTACGGGCATATCTTCACGCATATCAAGTGGGATATGACCTGCGTATGGATCAAAACGGAAGTCGCGCCGTTCGACGCGTATACGCTCGACGAGATCGAGGAGGGCATATCCCTGCCGACGGCGTTCAAACAATGTTTGAGTATTTTACTGTAAAAGGAGAGAAAAAAAATGAAAGTATTGCTTGTAAACGGAAGTCCCCACGAAAAGGGTTGCACGTACGCCGCGCTTTGCGAGGTGGCGAAAGCGTTGAACGACAACGGCGTGGAAACGGAGATATACCATATCGGTAAAAAACCCATAGCGGGTTGTTTGGGCTGCGGCGCGTGCGCCAAGCTCGGCAAATGCGTGACCGACGATCTCGTCGGCGGGTTTGCGGAAAAAGCCAAGACCGCAGACGGGTTCGTGTTCGGTTCGCCCGTGTATTACGCGTCGGCGGCGGGAAATCTCGTCAATTTTATGAACAGGCTGTTTTACAGCGGCGGCAAACACCTTGCGTATAAGCCCGCGGCGGCGGTGACGAGCGCGCGCAGAGCGGGTACGGTCGCGGCGTTCGACGTTATCAATAAATATTTTATGATAAATAATATGCCCGTCGTTTCCGCAAACTACTGGAACGAGGTCCACGGCGCGAACGATAAGGCGGAGGACGTCGCAAAGGACGAAGAGGGGTTGCAGACGATGCGTATCCTCGGCAATAATATGGCTTGGCTGTTAAAGTGTTTGGAGCTTGGCAAGCAGGCGGGGATCGAACCGAAAAAGGAACAAAAGATACGCACGAATTTCGTTCGTTGAACATATAGTAACAAGAACGGTTTTTTATAAGGAGAAACGAATATGACAGCGAAAAACGTCGGAAGAAGAAAGATAGTTTCCGTCATCGGCAACAGAAAGATCGAAAAGGACGGGATCCGTTACAAGATCGCGTTCGAGCTTGGCAAAGCGCTCGTGGACAACGGCTACCGCGTCCAGTCGGGCGGACTTCGCGGGGTGATGGAGGCGGTGCTTGCGGGCGCGCGCTCGTCCGAGCATTACCACGAGGGCGACACCATCGCGCTCGTACCCTCGTTCGATACCGAAACGGCGAACGAATACGCCGATATCGTGATCCCGACGGGGTTGGACGTGATGAGAAACGCGTTGGTAGCGAACGCATACGCCGTTATCGGCGTGGGCGGCGGCGCGGGTACGCTCTGCGAATACGCGTTCGCGTGGGCGTTCAATCGGCTCATCATCGCGTTCGAGAACACGGGCGGTTGGAGCGAAAAACTCGCGAACACGAAGATGGACTCCAACGTGCGCTACGAGGATATGCCCGACGACAAGGTGTTCGGCGTAACGACCGTCGAAGAGGCGATAAAAGTACTCAACGAAAACATCGACAAATACGCGAGCCGTCACGCGCCGCTCGTGGAATAATTCCGTAAGAAAACAAAAAAAACACCCGCCGCGGAAAACGGAGTCCGCGACGGGTGGTTTTTTAATGGAGAGTTTAAAGCGTTTTCGCGATCTCGTCGAAACGGCGCAAGATCCTGACGTTGGGGAACGCCGCGAGGACCTGTTCCTTTTCCCGCTCGCCCTTGCCCGTAAGCACGAGTACGCCTTCCGCGCCCGCGTTTTCGGCGCATAAAATATCGCTCATACGGTCGCCGACGACAAGACATTCGGCGGGAGAGATCCCCAGCCGTTTCGCGGCGCGGAGCAAAAGTCCGCTCTTGGGCTTGCGGCAGTCGCAGCCGTCGCCGTTATCGTGCGGACAGATCTCCCAAATATCGCACCCGTAATCGGCGAATTCGCGGTCGAAGTCGTAATGCGCGCCCGTGCCGCGGGCGATACTCGATTGATTTGTGACGATCCCGACGATATAGCCTTTCTCTTTGAGATTGCGAAAAACTTCCGCAACGTCGCAAAAGGGGACGAACGTTTCGGGATAACGCTCGTCGGAAAGCTTGCCGAGCGTGCCGTCGCGGTCAAACAGAATACAGCGGATCATTGAAAAGAATATCCTCCAACAAATTTTATCCGTTTTGTTTAAGGCTTGTGCCGTCGCCTTATTTTTCTCATATTTTAGCACGCAGGTCTAATATTGTCAAGTATTGGCGCAACCAAATTTTGCCGAGGGTGGAAAAATGTACGGGATCGATAAACAAAAGAAGATAAGCGCTCCTCAGATGAGGAGCGCTTACGTTATAAATCAAAGTTCGATATCTTCGAAAAACTCGTCGAAAGAGATACCCGCGAACCGAACAAGCCGAACGATGTAACTTGCTTTCGGGTCGTTTACGTTCCGTTCCCAGTAGTCAACGGCTTTCTGCGTGACTCCGAGTTCTTTTCCGAACTGCGCTTGCGTGAGATTTTTCTCCGTTCGCAATGCTTTTATTTTTTCTCCGATCGTCATCATACGTTAATTGAGTTTATTTTAAAGTTTATTTTCTCGTCGCGAGCCAGACCATAAGTACGGATACGTCCGCGGGGTTGACCCCCGAAATACGTCCCGCTTGTCCGAGGTTCAAAGGACGGATACGGTTGAGCTTTTCCCGCGCCTCCAAGCGCAAGCCCAAAATGTCGTCGTAGTTAATATCCGCGGGCAGGAGTTTGTCCTCCAACCGTTTCGCTTTCTCGATCTGTTCGAATCCCTGTTTCAAATATCCTTCGTAACGTACCGCGATCTCCGCCGTTTCCCGCACGTCTTTGGTATATTCTTGAAACACGTGGAAATGTTCGACGATATCTTGGAGAGGGACGGAACGTTTCAGCATATCCGAATAGGAAACGCTGCCGCTCGGTTCGCTATAACCGTAATTCGCCAAGAACGCCGCCGCCTGTTTTTGCGGTACGCGTTCCTGCATTTTACCGAGCAGTTCTTCGTACGCCGCTTTCCGAGCCTGATACCGTTTATATCTTTCGTCCGTGACCAGACCCACTTCGCGGCCCTTTTCCGTCAAACGGAAATCGGCGTTATCCTGCCGCAAAACGATACGGTGTTCGGCGCGCGAGGTCATCATTCGGTACGGTTCGTCCGTGCCTTTGGTGACGAGGTCGTCGATGAGAACGCCTATATACGCCTCGTCGCGGCGGAGTACGAGCGGGGGAAGTCCGCGGAGTTTGAGCGAGGCGTTCAGACCCGCGATCAGACCTTGCGCCGCCGCCTCCTCATAGCCCGAAGTGCCGTTGATCTGACCCGCGGTGTACACGCCCTCGACCTTTTTGAATTCGAGCGTGGGCAGTACGTCGAGGGTATCGATACAGTCGTATTCGATGGCGTAGCCGTAGCGCATAATGTCGGCGTTTTCCAAGCCCGCGACGGAGGAATACATTTTCCGTTGCACGTCGTGCGGCATGGAAGTGGACATACCCTGCACGTACACTTCGTACGTGTCCGCGCCCTCAGGTTCGAGGAATATCTGGTGCCGTTCTTTGTCCTTGAACCGTACCACCTTCGTTTCGATGGACGGGCAGTATCTCGGTCCCGTCGAGCGTATCGTGCCGTTATACAGCGGCGAGCGTTCGAGGTTGTCTAAAATGATTTCGTGCGTTTGCAAGTTGGTATAGGTGAGATAGCACGGCATTTTGTTTTCGGGCGGCGTATCGTGCATAAACGAGAACGCGTAAATATCCGTATCGCCGTTTTGTATCTCGCATTTGGAATAATCCACCGTCCGACCGTCCACGCGCGCGGGCGTACCCGTTTTGAAACGCCGAACGTTGAATCCGAGCTTTACAAGGCTTTCGGTCAAATGCGTGGCGGGGGCGAACCCGTTCGGACCCGATTTTTGCACGAGCCGACCCGTGATCGTTTCGCCGTTCAGATACACGCCCGTGCAGAGCACGACCGCGCGGCAGGAGATCACGCCGCCGTAGCTTGTTTTCACGCCCGCGCATTTCCCGCTTTCGACGAGGATCTCGCTCGCCTCCGCCTGAATGATACGGAGGTTGGGCGTGGTTTCGAGTATGCCTTTCATCGCGCGGTGGTACGCGCCCTTGTCCGACTGCGCGCGAAGGCTTTGCACCGCCGCGCCTTTGCCGACGTTGAGCATACGAAGTTGCAGAGCGGTGTCGTCGGCGACGATACCCATTTGCCCGCCGAGGGCGTCTATTTCGCGGACGAGATGACCTTTCGCCGTACCGCCGATAGAGGGGTTACAGGGCAGGAACGCGATACTGTCGAGGTTGAGGGTGAGCAGGGCTGTCTTTATGCCCGTGCGCGCCAAAGCGAGGGCGGCCTCGCAACCTGCGTGACCCGCCCCTACGACTACCGCGTCCGCGGCGTATTCCAAAAACGTTTCTTGATTTTCCGACATAATTTATCAAAAGGTAAAAGATACTGTGTGTGCGTATCCGTTTCGTTTATTTTTTGAGTACGATATTCTTGATATCGTCTATTTCTTTCGCGACCTTGTCGTTGAGCTTTTCCAGCTTTTCCATTTTATCGCGCGCGTACATGATCGTCGTATGATCCCGACCGCCCAGCTTTTCGCCGACCGCGACGAGGGGAAGGGAAAGCATTTCGCACATGAGGTAAGCGCATATCTGCCGCGCGCGGACGAGGTCGGCTTTTTTGCTCTTGCCGAGCAGGTCCTCCCGCTTTTGTTTGAAATACGAGCATACGGCGTTTATGATCGCGTCGGGCGTTATATCCTCTTTTTCCTCCGCCTCGCTCACCGACTCGTTGAGCGCGAGCTGCGCGAGCGCGAGCGTGATGGGTTCTTCGTGCAGTTTGCTCGCGAAGATGACCTTCGTCAGCCGACCTTCGAGCGTTCGCACGTCGTGGCCGGAATCCCGCGCCAAAAATTCGAGAACGTCGTCGGGAACGGAGCATTTGCGGTCGAGCGCTTTACGTTTCAAGATCGCGATCTTGGTTTCCGTGGAGGGCGGTTGTATATCCGCGATCATACCCCCCTCGAAACGGGTGCGGAGACGTTCTTCGAGCGTCGCGATCTCCTTGGGCGGACGGTCGGAGGTGAGTACGATCTGTTTGTTTTGCGCGGACAGTTCGTTAAAGGTATGGAAGAATTCTTCCTGTACCTGCGTTTTGTTTTTGAGGAACTGCACGTCGTCGATCATCAGCACGTCCACGTTGCGGTAGCGCAAACGGAACCGCGCGCCGCCGCCGTTCTTTTGCGCGATGGAGTCGATGAACTCGTTGAGGAAGTTCTCGCAGGTGGTGTAAAGCACCTTCTTTTCGGGCGAGCGTTGGGCGATGTCGTTGGCGATCGCGTGCATAAGGTGGGTCTTGCCAAGCCCCGATTCGCCGTAGATGAACAGGGGGTTAAAGGTCTCGCCGGGGTTTTCCGCGACCGCTTTCGCCGCGGCGTAGACGAATTTCGTGCCGGGGCCTACGACGAAGGAATCGAAGGTGAACTGTTTATTGATAGGGGAAGGGGGAAACGATTCGAACGCGTCCTCGTCCTCGTCGAGCGTGAAAACGGCGCTGCCGTCCACGAACAGGCGGAAATCGTTCACGCCGAGGTCGCATTTTACGATCGCCTCGCGGAGCTTGTCCGCGTGCTTGTTCATGACGACGTTCGCCGCCATATCCGTCGCCGCTTTCAAAACGATCTTTCTGCCCGATATATCGACGGGTTCGAGCGGACGGATAAAGGAATCGTAGGACACGGGCGAGATGAGGTTTTCCACCCGTTCGCTGATCTGTTTCCATACGTATTGAAGTTGCGTGCTCTCTGCCATAACTTTCGTCCCCTGTTTTTTAAAATTATTTTTTCCCTTTTCGCCGTGTATAACCTTGAAATTTTGAAAATTATTTGATATAATTATAATACAAATTTCGAGAAAAAGAAAGCGGTTTTGAGCGGGTTTTTGAGGATTATGCAAATAAAAAAATTATTCCTTCAAAATTTCAGAAACTACGAAAGCGAGAATTTCACGTTTTCGGAGGGTTTGAACGTTCTGTTCGGCAAGAACGCGCAGGGCAAGACCAACTGCGCGGAGGCGGTTTTTTACCTCTGCACGGGCGCGTCGCTCAGGATCCGTCACGACAAACAGCTTATCCGTATCGGCGCGGAGAGCGCGAAGATCACCGCCGAGGCGGAGAACCGCTACGGCAGAGTCGCGATCGAGGCGGACATTTACGAAAACAAGCGCGAAATACGCGTAAACGGCAGTAAAATAAGCAAAAACGCCGATCTTATGGGGCATATCAACAGCGTGTTCTTCTCGCCCGGAGAACTTCGGCTCATTCAGGACGGACCGGACGAGCGGCGGCGGTTTATGAATATTTCCATTTCCCAGACCTCGCCCGCGTACTATACCGCGTTGCTCCGATACAACAAGATACTCGACCAGCGCAACGCGTTGCTCAAAAACCACGACGTTTCGTTGGTGCTGGACACTCTGCCCGTATGGGACGAACAGCTTTGCAAATACGCGGCGGTCATCGTCAAAAAGCGCGCGGAGTTTTTGGAAAAGCTTTCGCCGTACGCCAAGGAAATGCACGCGTACCTTACGGACAACGCCGAGGTTTTGGAGATCGCGCCCGACAGAAAATACGAGGGCGACGAAACGGAGATCGCGAAAACGCTCGCCCGCAGGCTCTCGAACAATTACGAAAAAGACCTGCGCTTGGGGTTCACGACGGTCGGACCGCACCGCGACGATCTGGACGTGACCATTTCGGGGATCGACGCGAAAGCGTACGCCTCGCAGGGGCAAACGCGCACGGCGGCGCTGTCGCTGAAACTTGCCGAAGTGCAGATATTCAAAGACCTTTCGGGCGAATATCCGTTACTTGTTTTGGACGACGTGATGAGCGAGCTGGACCTTCCCCGCCGAAAGAAATTATTACAGCGCGTTCACGGCATACAGACGATCCTGACCTGCACCCACGCCGAGCGTGTGTTATACGGCACGGATTGTAACAAAATAAGAATCGACAACGGTCACATAAAATAGAAAGGCTTATATACATCGCAATACTTCGTCGAACTTGCGTTTTCCCTCGGTCACGTACGCATAAGTACGCTCCCGTCGGGAAATCCGCGTTCTCCTCGTCTTACTCGCATCTAAGCCTTTCGACGGGCGGCGTACTGGATCGAACTTCGACGAGTGAGCGGGAATCTCCCGTCGAAAATGCTCCTTCTCCTTGTCTTACTCGTATCTAAGCCTTTCGACGGGCGGCGTACTGGATCGAACTTCGACGAGTGAGCGGGAATCTCCCGTCGAAAATGCTCCTTCTCCTCGTCTTGCTCGTATCTAAGTCTTTCGACGGGCGTTCGAAAACTCTTTCGACGAGTGACGTTCTGTATCCGACCTCTTTTACATAATTCCCGATTTTTTGCATATACTTTAATACAAAACGAACCACCCGTGTCTGCGACGAATGCGAAAAGTACATAGAGAGGCGCGGTATGCGAAAAGCGTGGAAAAACATTCCGAAAAAACCGTATAAGAAAATAACGGCGCTCCTGTTTGCGAGTGCGTTTTTCTTTTTGCCCTGTTTTTCCGTTCCGTCCCGTCCCCGTTTGGAAACGGCGGCGGTGGCGGCGAAGTCGGAGGGGTACAAGTCGTGGGAGGTCATCTCCTCGTACACGACCTATTTCAACAAGACGGAAACGGACAGGCGGGAGAATATCGAGATCGCGGCGTCGCTCATCGACGGCGTGATCGTTCAGCCGTACGGCGATTTTTCCTTTAACCAAACGGTGGGTCGGCGCACGGCGGAGGCGGGGTTCAAGCAGGCGAAGATCATCGTCAACGGCGAATATGCGGTCGGCTTGGGCGGCGGCGTTTGTCAGGTGAGTACGACTTTATACAACGCCGCGTTGAAATCGGGGCTGACCGTCACCGAGTTCCACGCCCATTCCCTGCAAGTGTCCTACGTAGCGCCCTCGCGGGACGCGATGGTATCCACGCAAAGCGATCTCAAATTCTCCAACCCGCACCCTTTCCCCGTGCGGTTGAACGCGAAAGCGGCGGACGGCGCGGTGCGCGTGAGCTTTACGGGCAAGAAGGACGGATACCGTTACGAGATCGTGTCCGAAACGCTCGGAGAGATCGCTCCGCCGCCGCCTATCGTCAAAGAGGGCGAGGAGGAAAAGATCGTGCGTTCGCCCAAAAACGGGATAAAGAGCGAGGCGTATTTGGAGTGCTACGAGGGGGACGCCCTCGTTTCGCGTAAGCGGCTGCGTATCGACGAGTATCGGGCGGTTCAGGGAATAATCGTCAAAAAAATCGGGAATACGACCGATTAACCGCGTTCAAACGATTGTCTTTTCATCGAAAAAATGTTATAATAAATAAGTATAAAATTCGGGAAAAGCGCCGTAACGCCCGCGCGCGGCGGGTACGCGGCGAAATTTCGGCTTTTCCCTTACAGGCAAAGGCAGGTTGACGATGCAAAGACTTACGTTAAAAGAACTCAACGCGGACCTCAAAGCTTACGGCGGCAAGACGGTGACCGTCGCGGGCTGGGCGAGGACGATACGCGATTCCAAAGCGTTCGGATTTATCGAACTGAACGACGGCAGTTGTTTCAAAAGCACGCAGATCGTATTCGAGCGCGCGAACCTTGAAAATTACGACGAGATAGCGCACGGAAACGTGGGTATGTCCCTGATCGTAAAGGGCGTGGTGGTGCTTACGCCCGAGAACAAACAACCCTACGAAATAAAAGCGACGGAGATCGCGATAGAAGGGCAATCGACTCCCGATTATCCCTTGCAGAAGAAACGCCACTCCGTCGAATTTTTGCGTGAGATCGCATATCTCCGCCCCCGCACCAACCTTTTCGGCGCGGCGTTCCGTATCCGCAGCGAGGCGGCGATCGCGATCCATAAATTTTTCAACGACCGCGGATTCGTGTACGTGCATACCCCCATCATCACGGGCAGCGACTGCGAGGGCGCGGGCGCGATGTTCCAGGTGACGACGCTGGATATGGACGGTTTGGCAAAGGGCGAAAAGCTCGACTATAAAGAGGACTTCTTCGGCAAGAAAGCGGCGCTCACCGTTTCGGGTCAGTTGAACGCGGAAACGTACGCGATGGCGTTCGGGAACGTATACACGTTCGGACCGACCTTCCGCGCGGAGCACTCGAACACGGCGCGGCACGCGGCGGAATTCTGGATGATAGAGCCGGAAATGGCGTTCTGCGACCTTGCGGGGGATATGGACGTGGCGGAGGCGATGGTGAAATACGTCATCGGCTACGTTTCGGAAACCTGCGCGGACGAGCTTGAATTCCTCAACCAGTTCGTGGACAAGGGTCTGAAAGACAGACTGAAAAACGTATCGGAGAACGCGTTCGTACGGCTCACGTACACGGAGGCGATCGAGATCCTTAAAAAGAACGCGGACAAGTTCGACGACAAGAACATTTTCTGGGGCAAAGACCTGCAAAGCGAACACGAGCGTTTCCTCACCGAAGTCGTCTATAAAAAGCCCGTATTTTTGACCGACTATCCCAAGGAGATCAAGGCTTTCTATATGAAACTCAACGACGACGGCAAAACGGTCGCGGCGGCGGACCTGCTCGTACCCGGTATCGGGGAGCTTGTAGGCGGCTCGCAAAGAGAGGACGACTACGACAAGCTCGTAGCGCGTATCAAAGAGTTGGGTATGGACCCCGCCGACTATTCGTGGTATCTCAACCTCCGCAAATACGGCGGCACGACCCACGCGGGCTTTGGGCTTGGCTTTGAACGTATGATCATGTATTTGACGGGTATTTCGAATATCCGCGACGTTATCCCCTTCCCCCGCACCGTAAGTAACTTGGAATACTAATGGAGAGAGGTCAGGGAACTCAGTTCCTTGCAGGAGAAATAAAAATGGTAAAAATCGTTATAGACGCAATGGGCGGCGATTACGCGCCCAAACAACAGGTCCTCGGCACGGTCGAGGCGCTGAATAAGGATAAGGCTCTGTCCGTGATCCTCGTCGGCGACGAAACGCAGATAAAAGCCGAACTCGCCGACCTCAAATACGATAGCTCCCGCGTCGAGATCGTCCATACCACCGAAACCATCGGTATGGAAGAAGTCCCGACCAAAGCGGTCAAGACGAAGAAGGATTCTTCCCTCGTCGTGGCGTTCCGTCTGCTCAAAGAAGGCAAGGCGGACGGGCTTGTTTCCTCCGGCTCGACGGGCGCGGTACTCACCGCCGGCGTACTTATCCTCGGCAGGATCAAGGGCGTTTCCCGCCCCGCGCTCTGCCCCGCGATCCCCAACCACAGAGGCGGCGCGACCTTCCTTTGCGACTGCGGCGCGAACCTCGAATGTAAACCCGTCAACCTCGTGCATTTCGCGATGATGGCGACGGCGTACGCGCAAGCGGCGTACGGCATCGAAAATCCCCGCGTCGGGCTTTTGAACAACGGCACGGAGGATCATAAAGGCACGTTGCTCCACCAAGAGGCGAACGCGCTTTTGAAAACGGTGGACTGTATCAACTATGCGGGCAACGCCGAGGCGCGCGAACTCATGTACGGCGATCTCGACGTTATGGTCGCGGACGGGTTCACGGGCAATATCGCGATGAAAGCGGTGGAGGGCTGCGGCAAAGCGGTCAACGTCATACTCAAACGCGAATTCAAACGCAACCTCGGCACGAAACTCCGCGCGATTATGTGCGGCGGTATCCTCAAACGTATCAAGAAAGGTCTTGACTACGAGGGCATGGGCGGCGCGACCTTCCTCGGTCTTACCAAAACGGTAGTCAAAGGTCACGGCAATTCCAAAGCCCGCGGGTTCTCCGTATGTATCGAACAGGCGGCGAACGCCGTGCGCGGGGATATGGTCGAAAAGATCAAGACGATGATAGACGGCGCGGCGATCCCGACGGCGGGAACGGAGGCGTAATGTTTCCCGTTTCCGAGGTCGAAAAAAGGATAGGGTACGTTTTCCATAATAAAAATTTGTTGGAAGAGGCGTTCACCCATTCCACGTACGCACATTTGCACGGCGGCAGGGATAACGACCGCTTGGAATACCTCGGCGACGCGGTGCTGGAACTCGTAGTAACGGAATGGCAGTTCCGCGGCGATCCCCAAGCCTCGGCGGGGAAACTGACGGGCGAAAGACAGAAACTCGTCTGCAAGAACGCGCTCGACACGGCGATAGACGGGTTGGGCGTTTGGGGGTATCTGCTTTTCGAGGGTTCGGAGGAGAACCTCAAAGGCAAGCCCAAATCCAGCCTTTTCGAGGCGTTGACGGCGGCGATCTATCTCGACGGCGGGTATAAGGCGGCGAAGGCGTTCATTTTGGAACACGGCAACCTCGGTTGCGCGAAAGAGGAAACCAACCATATCGGCCTGCTCAAAGAATTTCTGGAAAAGCGCGGACAGGCTATGCCGCAGGAGCAAATGGAGCGTTCGGGCAGGGACAATGCGCCGACCTTCCATTGCACGCTGACGGCGCTGGGCGAATCCGCGGAGGGCGAGGGCAAGACCAAGCGGGAGGCGAAAGCGACCGCCTCGGCAAGATTGCTTTGGGAACTGCAAAAGAAAGAGGAGAACGCAGGTCTGCAAGCAAAACGGAAAAATAAGAAAAAATAAAACGAAAAGGAAAAAAAAGGAGTACATTTTGGATTTAAAAGAAATACAACTCGTCGGTTTTAAATCTTTCGCCGACAAAACGACGATCCGTTTCGAAGAAGGGGTCACGTGTATCGTAGGTCCGAACGGTTGCGGAAAGAGCAACGTGGCGGACGCGGTGCGTTGGGTGCTTGGCGAACAGTCGGCAAAATCCCTGCGCGGTTCGAATATGCAAGACGTCATCTTCGGCGGTACGCTTTCGCGTAAACCTCATTCGTTCTGCGAGGTGACCCTCGTTTTCGACAACTCCAAACATATTTTCGACATCGATACGGCGGACGTATCGATGACCCGTCGGCTCTACCGCACGGGCGAAAGCAAATACCTCATCAACAACCAGCCCAGCCGTTTAAAGGATCTTGTGACCCTTTTCCACGGTATAGGTCTTGGTAAAGAAGGGTATTCCATCATCGGGCAGGGCAAGGTCGAACAGATCATGAACGCCCGTCCCGAGGACCGCCGACTTATCTTCGAAGAGGCGCTCGGGCTTATGGTGTACAAATCCCGTAAACAGGAGATCGAACGCAAGATCGAGAATTCCAACGAGAACCTGTTCGTCTACCGTCAGCGTATCGACGAGGCGCAACGCCGTTTGGGACCGTTGAGCAAACAGGCGGAGGCGGCGCGGGAATACAACGAATATTCCGAGGCGCTCAAAGTCAACGAGGCGAACACGTACATATACCGTTACGAGAACGCGGAAAACGAGAAAGGCAAGTTCAAAAAGGATATTGCCGCCATTTCCGACAAGATCATCGACCTCAACACCAAGATCGAACTCATCAACCGCCGTCTGGACGAGAACCGCGACAAGATCAACCGCGCGGACGCACGTCTGACCGAACTCAACGAACGCCGCGTGGAACTTTCCGTCGGCAACGAGCGCAAGGACGGCGAGCTGAAACTCGTCCGCGAACGTATCAAGACCTACCGTTCGCAGATCGAGGCGGCGACGGAGGCGCTTGCGGCGAGCAAGACGCGTATCGGCGAGATCGACGACGAGATCGCGTTGACGAATAAAAAGAACGCGGAAGATACCAAGCGTATCGCGGAACTGGAAACGCAGACGGAAGTTTTGCGTTCGGCGGTCGCCGCGCTCGACAAGAAGATAGAAGTATTCGAAAAGCTTTCGGACGAGAACAGGCTCAACCAGCTCTCCTCCGCGGACGATCTTTCCAAGCTCAAAGAGAGTTTGGGTACGCTCGCGGCGAGAATGGAGGCGACGAAGGACAGGATCAAGGAACTGGACGCGACGCTTGCCAAGACGAAAGAACGCAAAGAGCGGCTGTCCGACGAGCTTGCGTCCGTGAGAAAGGACCTCAAAAACCTCAAAGATTTCACTTCGACGGGCATGCGCGAATTCGAGGAAAAACAGGAAGAGGCGCGCGAGATGCAGCTCACCATCAACGACTTCAATCAGGAGTTGTTCAACGCGAACGGTCAGATCGCCTCGCTCAAAGACAATCTCGAAATGTACGTGAGTTTGAAAAACCGTTTCGAGGGCTATAAAGAATCGGTAAGGCGGTTGCTTTCCGTTGCGAAGACGAACCCCGACGTCGGCAAACGCCTGCACGGCGCGCTCGCGGATATCGTATCCACCGACCAAAGATACGAAACGGCGATCGAAACGGCGATCGGCGGGGCTATGCAGAACGTGGTCACGCCGTCGGCGGACGACGCGCGGTATCTCATCGAGTATTTGAAACGCGCGAACGGCGGTATCGTCACCTTCCTGCCCGTTACGAGTATGCGCCCCCGTCCCGACTCCCGCGAGATACGCAGAGCGCTCGACGAGCGCGGCGCGATGGGACTTGCGACCGAACTCGTCAAATACGACGAATATTATTATAACGTTATCAGCAACCTGCTCGGCAATACGCTGATATGCGACAATATCGCGAACGCCACGACGATCGCGAAGAAGTACGGCAACCTGTTCAAGATCGTAACGCTCGACGGCGACACGATCGCGACGGGCGGTTCGATGACGGGCGGCAGCCGCAGAAAGGACACGGGTTCGCTTTTGTCCAACGAGCGCAAGATACAGGAATGTAAAGAGAATATCGCCCGTAAACAGAAATATATCGAAAAACTGAAAACGGCGATCGCGGAGAGCGAAAAGGCGCGCGAAGAGGCGGAGGCGGCGGTAGACGCCCTGCGCGAAAAGTATCAGGGCGCGAACAGCGAGATCGCGGGTCTGACCCAGCGCGAAACGGCGCTCGCGCAACAGATCGCCGAAACGGACGGCGACCTCGAAACGTACGCGCAGGCGCTCGAAGAATTGCGGATAAAGCTCAAAGAGCTGGAATCGGAAGAGGCGAACTCGTCGTTGAGCGAGGAACAGATAGCCTCCCGCCGTCAAGCCGCGGAGGCGCAGATGGCGGATCAGAAGAGTCAATGCGATTCGTTCAAGGAAGAGCGCGCGGAAAAGAGCAAGGCGTTGCAGGAAAAGGAAATCGAAACGACGGCTTTGCGGCTCGCGCTCGACAAACAGACGGAAACGATCGCGCGGCTGACGACGGAAAAGGAAGAACTCGTCAAGCGTATCCTCGATATGGAATACGAAAAGACGGATACGCAGACCAAGCTCAACGGCTTGGAGGCGGAGGCGGAAGAAAAGGAGCTTACGGAAGAAGAAAAGGCGGCGGTGCAAGCGATCGTCGACGAGATCGCCAAGCTCGCCGCGGAGAAAGAAACGGTCAACGCGGAACAGCTTTCGCTCGAAGAGGAAAAGACGGGTCTGCAAGAAACGCTCACGAAGAATTCGGACAAGCGTTATAAGTGCGAAATAGAGATAAGCAAGATCGACACCAACCTCGAAAATATGCGCCAGCGCGTGGAAGAGGCGTACGGTATCGACTACGAGGGCTGTTTGCCGCTGAGAAAAGAGGATTTCAACGTGGACGAGGCGGCGAACGTCATCACGGTCTTGAAACGCAAGATAACGATGCTCGGCGCGGTCAATCCCAACGCCGTGGAGGAATACGAATACGAAAAAACGCATTGCGACGAGATGGTGACCCAGCGCGACGACCTGCAAAAAGCGATCGACGATCTGCAAGCGGCGCTCGACGAGATCCGTACGGAAATGCTCCGTATCTTCAACGAAGGGTTCGAACAGATCAACGAGAATTTCAAGGTCACGTTCAAGGAACTGTTCGGCGGCGGCAAGGCGGAATTGCAGATCAACTACGACGAGGCGGAGGACCCGCTGAACGCGGGTATCGAGATCAACGCTTGTCCTCCGGGCAAAACGCTGAAAAAGATCTCGTTGCTTTCGGGCGGCGAACGCGCGCTTACGGCGATCGCCATTCTGTTCGCGATCTTACGCGCAAGACCGATGCCGTTCTGTATCCTCGACGAGATCGAGGCGGCGCTCGACGACGCGAACGTGGATAGATTCGCCTCCTATCTCAAACGCTTTGCGGAGGAAACGCAGTTCATCGTCATCACGCACAGAAAGCCGACGATGAATCAGGCGGATTCCCTGTTCGGCGTTACGATGCAGGAAAAGGGCGTTTCGAAGATCGTTTCGGTCAAGCTCGCGGAAGTAGAGAGCAAGCTCGGCGCGGGAACGGTCGAGTAAGAAAAAGGAAAATAAAACGGTATGGGCATATTCGGTAAATTGTTTGGCGCGCTGAAAAAGACGAAAGCAAGCTTTTCGGAAAAACTCCGCGTGCTGTTCTCCAAAAACAAACTCGGTAACGAGTTCTACGACGAGTTAGAGGAAATACTCATCTCTTCCGACGTTTCGGTGACGACGGCGCAGGAAGTGGTCGAACGGGTCAAACAACAGGCGATCTCGGAAAAACTCAAAGACGAAACGTACGTTACCGACCTGCTCCGCGGTATCCTCACGGATATGCTGAAAGAATCGGAGGTCGAGCCGCCGTCCTATCCCTGCGTGATCATGCTCGTGGGCGTGAACGGCGTAGGCAAGACCACGACGGTGGGTAAGCTCGCGCACTATTTCCTCAAACAGGGCAAAACGGTCACGGTCGCGGCGGCGGATACCTTCCGCGCGGCGGCGAGCGAACAGCTTTCCGTGTGGGCGGAACGCGCGAAAGTGCGTATCGTTAAACACGAGGAGGGGAGCGATCCGTCCGCGGTCATCTTCGACGCGGTGTCGTCGGCGAAAGCCAAGAAAACGGACGTCGTCATCGTCGATACGGCGGGCAGACTGCACGTGAAAGAAAATTTGATGAACGAACTTCGGAAAATGGATCGCGTAGTCACGCGCGAATACCCCGAGGCGGACTTTTTGAAATTGCTCGTTTTGGACGCGACGACGGGTCAGAACGCGGTCAATCAGGCTCGCGTGTTCGACGAGGCGGTGGAGCTTGACGGGATCGTGCTCACCAAGCTCGACGGCACGGCGAAAGGCGGGTTCGTGTTTTCGCTCTCGTCCGAGCTTTCCCTGCCCGTCATCTTCGCGGGCGTGGGCGAAAAGATCGACGATTTGGAACCGTTCGACAGCGAAAGTTTCGTCGATGCGATCTTGTAAAATTCGGAAAACCAACCACCCGTGTACGAGATGAAACGGAGGAGAAGGCTATGAAAATCGATATATTGACCCTGTTCCCCGAGATGTTTTCGGCTATGCGGGAAAGTATACTGGGCAGAGCGCAAAAGGACGGAAAGGTAACGATCAACGTGATCAACCTCCGCGACTATACGGAGGATAAGCATTTGAAATGCGACGACTACCCGTTCGGCGGCGGGGCGGGTATGGTGATGATGCCCCAGCCCATCGGCAGCGCGATCGAGGCGCTCGACCCCGAGCATAAGGCGCGCCGTATCTATATGTCGCCCAAGGGCGAAACGTTCCGTCAGCAAAAGGTGTTCGAGCTTTTGGAATACGAGCATCTGATACTGCTTTGCGGACATTACGAGGGCGTAGACCAACGCGCGATCGATCTGTTCATCGACGAGGAGATCTCCATAGGCGATTACGTCCTGACGGGCGGGGAACTGCCCGCGATGGTGGTCGCCGATTGCGTTTCGCGGTACGTAGACGGGGTCATCAGCCCGTCGTCGCTCGTGGACGAAAGCTTTTCGGAAAATATGCTCGAATACCCGCATTACACCCGTCCGCAGGAATATAAAGGCATACCCGTCCCCGAAATACTGCGTAGCGGCGACCACGCCAAAATAGACAAATGGCGTAGAGAACAAGCCCTTGCAATCACCAAACGCCGCCGCCCCGATCTTTTGAAGTAAAGGGAGAGAGGTCAAGGAACTTAGTTCCTTGCGGGAGGTTGAGGGCAGCGCCCTCGCATAAAGCCCCAAGAAAAGCAACCGCAGGTTGCGCCCACGCCGTAAGGCGTAAACGCAACGAAGTGGCGTAACGTTCGGTCAAAGAGGAAAAACATAATGAAGAATATACAATGGTTTCCCGGGCATATGACCAAAGCCATGCGGGATATGGAGGCAAAACGCGATCTTTGCGACGGCGTAATATGCGTTCTCGACGCCCGCGCCCCGATCGCGACGGTGAATAAAAATCTGAAAAAGATCTTCGGCGAAAAACCCGTTTTGTACGCGCTCAATAAATCCGATCTCGCGGATCCGTCCAAAACGGACGGGTTCTTGAAATTGTTCGAGGGCAAGGGCAGGTATTGCGTGAAATGCGATTCCACCAACCCCTCCTCTAAACGCCTGCTGCTTACGCGGCTCAACGAGATCACCGACGAAAAGCGCGCCCGCGCGGCGGCAAAAGGTCTGACCCGTACCTTCCGTTTTATGGTCGCGGGCATACCGAACACGGGCAAAAGCACGCTCGTCAATCTCATTAGCGGTCAGAAACGTGCGAAAACGGGCGATAAAGCGGGCGTGACCCGCGACGTGCGCTGGCTCAAATGCGGCGCGTTCGACCTGCTCGACACGCCGGGTACGATGCCGCCGTCCTTCGACGATCAGTATCATGCCCGCCACCTTGCGTATATCGGCAGTATCAACGACGACATACTCGATATGGACGATATTGCGCTCGAACTCCTCGGCGAGCTTGCGGAGAAATACCCGCAGTATTTGACCGAGCGTTACGGTATCGTTGATTATTCGGAAAAACTGGGTATGTACGAGGCGCTTTGCAAGCGCCGCGGTTTTATCCTTCGCGGCGGGGAATACGACTACGAGCGCGGCGCGAAAGCGCTCATCGACGACTTCCGAAAAGGCAGAATAGGCAAAATATGCCTGGAAAACCCTAACGATTATAAAGACTTTGAATTTTGAGGGAAGAAAGACGAGAGGTCAAGGAACTTAGTTCCTTGCGGGAGGTTGAGGGCAGCGCCCTCGCATAAAGCCCCAAGAAAAGCAACCGATAGG
The DNA here is from genome assembly GCA_045124465.1 of Candidatus Scatosoma sp. GTDB lineage: Bacteria > Bacillota > Clostridia > Christensenellales > Borkfalkiaceae > Scatosoma. The sequence goes on along the minus strand of JBGVLV010000023.1, from coordinate 60,129 downwards.
TTGCGTTCCACCGCGTAGCGGTAAATCGCCAAAGGCGAATACGATTTACGGAAAAGGATATACGCAAATGAAAAAACAATGGAACGCAGACGAAAAACTTAAATTCGAACGCGCCTTGCAACAACAGGGCGCGCGGTATATCGCGGGCGTGGACGAAGTGGGCAGAGGTCCGCTCGCAGGTCCCGTCGTTTGCGCCGCCGTTATTATGCCGCTGGACGAAAACAGCCTTGTCGAAGGCGTGGACGACAGTAAAAAGCTTTCCGCAAAAAAACGCGAACAGCTCGCCGAAGAGATAAAAAAGCGCGCGCTTTGCTATACCATCGTCGAAATAGACGAAAAGACCATCGACGAGATCAATATTTTAGAGGCGACCAAACTGGGCATGAAACGCGCGATAAAGGAACTGGAACGCACCCCCGACGTCGTTTTGACCGACGGTAATATGACCATCGATATTTCGTATAAGCAACACAGCGTTATCCACGGCGACGCGCTGTCCTATTCCATCGGCGCGGCGAGTATCATAGCCAAAGTCTACCGTGACGGTCTGATGGATAAATACGCCGAAACGTACCCGCAGTATGCGTTCGAAAAGAATAAAGGCTACGGCACGGCGGCGCATATACAAGGGATAAAGGAGTACGGGTTATGCCCTATTCATCGCAGGACGTTCACAAAAAAGTTTTAGGCCGTAACGGCGAAAAGATCGTCGAGAGCTACATAAAAAAGCAGGGAATGACCGTCCTTAAACGCAATTATAAAACCAAACTCGGCGAGGCGGACCTGATCGCGGCGGACGGCGGCGAGATCGCGTTCATCGAGGTCAAGACCCGCACTTCGGACGCTTACGGAACGCCGCGCGAGGCGGTGGATACCCGAAAACAGGAACGGTACTACCGTATCGCCAAGGCGTACTGGATGAAAACGGGCGAAGAGCCGAACGCCCGATTCGACGTCGCGGAAGTGTATGAGGACGGCAGGATAGAATATTATAAAAACGCATTTTAAAAACGAGCGTATGCGCGGTTGGGAGATGAAACTTTTCTCTCGGCGGCGCATATATTGTTATAGAACGTTTTTGCAAGGCGGTGTGAGCTATGGAATTGAGTTTTTCGGAATTGCGTACGAAAGAAGTTGTCAATACCCAGGACGGGCGAAAGCTTGGCAAAGTATGCGATATCGTGTTATGCTATCCCGAAAACAGGTGGATAGGGATCGTCGCGCCGAACGGTCGAATGTTCGGAATGAAAAAGAACGGACTGTTTATCGATATGAAAAATATCATCAAGATCGGCGAGGACGTGATACTCGTCAACGTCGGTATGCCGCGAAAGGGGGGTAAACGCGGGAATAATCGCGGCGGCGGAAACGCGTGTCCGCCGAACGGCGCGCAGACCTGTCCGCCCCCGTCCCGACCGCAACCGTCGCCGTATAATTCATACGGCGGGGAGCAAGGCGGCGATCCGTACGGCGGGGGATACGATCAAAGACGGAGCTACGAGGAATACGAATAAGTGAGGCAGCCGCTCGCGGAGATCGCGAGCGGCTGTCGATAGACGGGAGCGGGGAAGAAAAAGGATAAAAAAAGCGGAAAAACCCCATAAAAAGCGTTTGACATTTAGCGGCGCGGGTGATATAATAGGCGTAGTTAAATAGAGACGGAGGCATAGTCTCAGTTGGTTAGAGCGCTCGCTTCACATGCGAGAGGTCACAGGTTCAAGTCCTGTTGTCTCCACCAAATTAAGTCAAAATCGAACCGTAGGCGTTTGGTTTTGGCTTTTTTTATGCGATATTTGCTTTTATCTTAAACGCAACTGGCTGGTGGCTCAGAGCGTTTGTTTCTTCCGTTTGATCGCAAACAAGAAAAAATACAAATATTGATCGTTTTCACCACGAAAAAAGAACGCCCTTACGTGCTCTTCCCGTAGGGATTTTTTAGGAACTATAAAAGGATAGCAAAAAATTTTGCTATCCTTTTACTTTTTGCTTTGTAAAACACACGACTTTCATTTGAAAGTATAGTGTGCTACACTTTAGCTGAAAAAAGTTGATTTAAAAAATCCAAATCTTCTTCATTGTCCAAAACAATATCTACAAGTAAATCGTAAATTTCTAACAACTCTTCATCAATTGTTTCTCCAGCCTCTTGGGTGTTGACTAGTGAAGCAACAAGAAAATCAAGTTCTTCTTGTAAATCACAAATAGAATTATCATCTAATTTTGCAATATTTAATTTTTTTAATAGTTCTTGTACTATTTCTTTTGCTTTTGTTGTAAATTTATTTTTTTGAATTTCGCTTAACATATTTCTTTTTCTTTCCTTTTTTACTTATATTCACTAAATTAAAATCGCGTCTATCTTGTCTACTAACTGGTCTACAAGTGACTATATTGTTATTTATTGGATTAATGCCTGTAGTTGCACGTTTTCCAACACGGTTATATGACGGTTGACCTAATTTGTCATACTTTACTTTGGTTAAACCATTAGGTTTTGTAAATAAATTATCCAAAACATCTATTTTGTTAATATTTCTACTTTCTTCAACAATACGATTTTGTGCGTGTTTTGTAATGGTATATTTACCGACCTTAACCCTTTTCGTGTTCTTCTTAGCCATTTCTTTTTTAGGCTTAAACAAGAAACTAAGTATACTCATATTATATCACTTCCTTATTGTTTAGTCAAGGAAAAATGCGCGCTTATTTTCCCTTGCATTTTTATTATACCATAATTTAATAATTAATCCAAGCCGTTATGAAAAAAAGTTGTCTACTCTGTTTTGCTTGATAGAGTAGACAATATAATATATTTTTGCGTAAAATACTTGACTTTTGAGTAGACACTTTGTATAATATAGTTAAAGGAGCGTATTTATGACGGATAAAATCAAGATAAAAGTATCGTCTTTCGTGGCGAATATATTAGAAAACGATGCATTGCGCTTTGGATTTATGAAAAACGGGAAAGCAAACAAAAACGCATTGCTAAATAAACTTATTCCAACACTTGTGGAAGTTAGAAAAGCAAGACGCAACGAAATCGAAGATATTTTAAAAAATGAATACAATCGAGAAGATAGCGAAAGTATCTATAACGCCGTCAATACCGTTGTTGATAGGGTATATTTTGACAATGAAGAATTAAACGTTTTAGACGAATATATTTGGATTAGACCGTCAAAAGAAACGATAGCCACTTACGACGAAATCGAAACAAGCGAAATACTTATAACAGCACAAGAAATCCCTGTTTATATCCGTGGGCTTTTGAATGAATATGCCCGTTTGCCACAATATAAAAGAGAAATCTTAACTTTTGATAGCGAGTTGGGGAGTTTTGCAAACGCTTGTGATACGCGACAAATATTACATTTTCGCGACAAAGAAACGGGCGAGCGATACAAGGCGTTTGCTTTTGGGTATTATTATGGTTATTTGTATGACCAAACGAATTATTGTATCATATACGATATAAACAATAAAATAATAAAGGCAATAGCCTTATATCGAATACAAGATATTTATGCTATTAAGCAAAAATATAAACCAAGTGAACGATTAATAGAGCAATTGCAAGCATACGTAGACAATTGCGATTTTGAAACGGAAATAAATGTGGAGGCAGACGAAAATGTTTTTTAATAGAACAAAAAAGAAAAGCGGTTACGTAAAAGCCAAAACCCCTGCCGCAAGGAAAAGGCAAAAAGCAGCTATCGCCGCGTATTACGCAAAAAAGAAAACGGCAGCTAAAAAGAAAAAATAAAACAATCCGTAGTGTTTGCGCACTACGGATTGTTTTCTCTAACGGAAGAGCGCATACGGGCGTTCTTTTCGGTTATGCGTTTATATGCGGGCGGTCAGACGAAGGGGTGTTCCGCGCGGATCACGCAGAAACAGCTCGGGTATTTCTCCTTTATTTTTTCCGCGACCGCTTTTTCCGCTTCGCTCGTCGAAAGCTTGCAATCCGACGGCAATACGAGGTCGAAGATCAAATTCACGTTCGTTTCGCCTTTCGTCATTCGGAAGTCGTGTATCGAAAAGTCCGCGTTCACCTCTTTCGCCGAGGCGAGCGCAAGCGCGTGCAGCTCGTTCACGAGCGGATCGTTCATCACGAGCGGGTCGAGGTGGATCGTTACGATACAGCCGAATTTTTCGTGCATATCCCGTTCCAGTTTATCCACTTCCTCGTGCGCGATATTGATGTCCGAATCCGAAGGCACTTCCGCGTGGAAGGAAACGATCTGCCGACCGGGTCCGTAGTCGTGCACCATAACGTCGTGGATACCCACCACGTGCGGGTATTCCGCTTTATTGTCCGCGAACGCGTAAATACTCTTGATGAACTCGGGCGCAGGGGGAGAACCGAGCAACAGATCGATGGTTTCCTTCGCCGCTTTCACGCCCGTGAACAATATGAACGCCGCAACGAGTATCCCCGCGAACCCGTCTATCGCAAGATCGAAATATCTCGCGATCAGCGCGGAGATAAGTACGAGCGAGGTCGCCGCGCTATCGCTCAGACTGTCTGCCGCCGAGGCTTTGAGCGCGGCGGAGTTGATGAGCTTGCCGATCTTACGGTAAAAGAAGAACAGCCAGACCTTGACGAGGATCGCCGCGCCGAGCAATATCAAGGTCGCCGTGCCGACCGTCGGCAATACGGGATCGACGATCTTATCGATCGACGATTTCAAAAGTTCGAATCCAACGACGACGATGATCATATCGACGATAAAGCCGGACACGTATTCGAGCCGACCGTGACCTTGCGGGTGTTCCTTATCGACGGGCTTGCTCGCGAGCCGTATACCGATGAGCGCGATGACGGACGAGCCTGCGTCGGAGATATTGTTGAACGCGTCGGCGATGATCGCCACCGACGCCGCCAAAATACCGAGCGTAAGTTTGCCCGCGAACAGAAGTATATTCAAAAATATGCCCGTAAACCCCGCGAGCGCGGCGTATCTGCCGCGAACGGCGGGGGAGTTGGGATCGGCATTTTTGCCGATGAAAAGTCGTATCAAAAGTTTCGTCATAAGCCGTCCTGCCCGTTGAAGAAATATACAGTTTCATTATATGCCGAAAACGCGCGTTTGTCAATTAAAAACGCAAAAACGCGCGAAAAATCGTTGACAAGCTATGTGAAATTATGGTAAAATAACCCTTGTCATAGGGGAGTAGTCGGCTCTTCGGGATCTGCCGAAAGGGGTCTTATCTACAACACGGAAAACTTCTTGTTTTCAAGGTACGATCGTAAACGACAAGACTTATGCGCGAAACGTCGGATTTTGGCGTTTTTTGCGCGTGAGTCTTTGTTTTTTTGAAATTTTTGCATTATATGGAGGCACAATCTATGCATATCGTACTCGCGATATTTCTTCTCGTCCTCGGATTCGTCTTGCTCGTAAAAGGCGCGGACTGGTTCGTGGACGGCGCGGCGGGGCTTGCCGCGAAATTGCGTATACCCCAACTCGTCATCGGTCTGACCATCGTCGCGTTCGGTACGAGCGCGCCCGAACTGGCGACTTCCGTCATCTCTGCGGTGCAGGGCGACGTCGGCATCGCCATCGGCAACGTGCTGGGCAGTAACATTATCAACATTTTGCTTATTCTCGGTCTTTCCTCGCTGTTTATGGCTCTGCCCGTGCAGCAAGACTCTTTGAAGATCGACTTCCCCGTGCTCCTCGGCTCGTCCGCGCTCATCGTTCTGTTCGGCGCGTTCGACAACGAGATCGACCGTTTGGAAGGCGGGATCATGGTCGCCGCGCTTATCGCGTACACCGTGTTTCTGATCTGGAACGCGCTCCGCGGTCGTGAAAAGGAGGGTACCGTGTCTGCGTTGAACGATCACGAAGTGATATCCGAGGAGGCGGAAACGCAAAACTCGGCGAAAGGGTTCAAGGCTTGGTACGAGAAGATGAAAGCGTTTACGTGGTTCTTGGCCTTGGCGACGGTGGTCGGGCTTGGCTTGGTCGTCGGCGGGGCTACGCTTGCCGTGGAGGGCGCGACGGCGATCGCGGAAAAGGTCGGCATATCGCAAAAAGTCATCGGGCTTACGATCGTGGCGGTGGGAACGTCCCTGCCCGAACTGATCACGTCGGTGATGGCGGCGCGGAAAGGAGAAACGGACATCGCCGTTGGGAATATCGTCGGCAGTAACATTTTCAATATCCTGATGGTGGCGGGGCTTTCGGCGCTCATCACGCCGCTCCCGTTCTCGTCGGAGGGCGTATCGTTTATCGCGGACGGCACGATCGCGTTTGCGGCGGCGGCGTTGCTTGCGCTCTTCGGGTACGTGAAAGGGCATAAGATACGGCGTTGGAACGGGATCGTGTTCCTGCTCGGATTCGCAGCCTATTACGTGTATTTATTTATTTGAAAAATTTTCGAACTTTTTTGCAAAGGTCAAGCAAAAACGCTTGCCAAAGTTTTGAAAATAATATATAATAGTCGTTGACTTCGAGCGTTCCGCTGACTTTTTTCGGGCGCGGTGAGGAATCGCGCAGCGGGTCAAGAACGTTTCGTAAATAACGGAGGTAAAGTCTGAAATGAAAGGATTGATCGAGGCGATCAACGCGGAAAATTTGAAAAGCGAAGTTCCTTCCTTCGAAGTAGGCGACACGGTAAAGGTCGGCTATAAGATCATCGAAGGCGGCAAGGAAAGAGTTCAGAACTTCGAAGGCGTTGTCATCGCGAAAAAGAACGGCGGTATTTCCGAAACGTTCACCGTACGCCATATTTCCTACGGCGTAGGCGTAGAGAAAACGTATCCTCTCCATTCCCCGAAAATTGCGTCCATCACGGTCGTAAGACGCGGTAAGGTAAGAAGAGCGAAACTGTATTATCTTCGCGACTTGACGGGTAAAGCGGCAAAAGTCAAGGAAAAAATTTAAAAACTCGGATATATCCGAAAGAGCAAGTCTGCCCAAAGTCAAAGGCAGACTTGTTTTTTTGCCGAAAACGCCCGTATTTTTGTTTACTTTTTCGCGCGTTTGGGGTACAATAGAAAACAGAGATTATATAAGGAAGGGAATTTTCCCGTTTTTCGTCCGTTTTCGGGCAAAGAGGGGATAAACCCGAAAAGGTACTTTATGAAAAAATTATCGGCTTTCGTTTGGGCGTTCCTCGCGCTGCTATTCGTATTCTTTACCGCAGGCGCGTTTACGATCGGCTCGGCGAAGAACACGGGGGACAAACTCTCTTACGTTACGGACAAGACCGCGTACTATACGGTCGGGAGCGGCGGCGATTCGCTTTCGGCGGTATACGTGAACGTCGGCGCGGTGTACACGCCCGTCGGCGGGGATACGACGGTCACCGTGCAGTACTCTACCTCCTCCACCTCCACGACGAGCTGGAAAACGTTCGGCACGGCGACCCTTGCGAATATCCGTTCGGAAAGCGGCGAGAGCGGGTATAACTACAACTGGCTTTGCGTAGCCGAGGGCAAGAATATTTCGAACGTCCGTCGGCTCGCCTTTTTCGCCGATTGCAACCTCGACCTCAACGAGATCGTCGCGATCAACAATCTCGGCGACGTAACGACCCTCGCCGTCGGCAAGAACGGTTCGGCGGGCGCGGACTTCGAGGATTCGGCGGTGCTTGCGACCATCGATAAGCAAGAGTCGTTTACGACGGAAACGGGTCTGTATCGTACGTTCACGGAAGAAGAGGGGTATTTGATGACCTCGGTGCAGAACGTGCTTGCGGGCACGACGGTGTACGACGGGAGCGTATACACGCTCGACGACGAATATAACTATCTTGCGACCCTGTTGTTCCTGCCTGCGGTGGCGGCGTTTGGCAACAGCGTGTTCGCGCTCCGTATCACTTCGTTTGTCGCGACTTGCGCGTGCCTTGTATTCGCGTACCTGTTCGTGCGCGAACTGTTGAAAAGCGACGAATACGCGTTCGTATTCGCGGTATGCGGGGTGGTAGCGGCGGTCGCGGTCGGCTGTACGGCGACCCCGTCCGCGCTCGTGGCGAGCGCGGTGGCGGCGAGCGCGTATTTCGCGGCGCGGTTCTTCTCGAAGGGAATCTCTTCCCGTCATATCCTCAAAGGCGGGCTGAACGTATTGTTCTCGGGCTTGTTCGGCGCGGTGGCGTTCGCGTTGGACGCGTCGGCGTTGTTCCCGATCGCGGCGGTGCTCGTCCTGCTGGGGCTTGGCATGCGCCGTCAGTATCTGGCGTATAAACTCGCGCTCGAAAAGGCGGGGACGGACGACGGAGAGAACAAGGAAACGGAAAAGATCAAAGCGGACTACGACTATAAAGACCGCGTATGCTACGGTTTTGCCGCGCTGTCGTTCGTGGCGTTCACGTTCCTGCTCGCGCTCTTTGCGACGGTGGCTTGTTATCCCGCGGTTTTGCGGACGTACGGTTCGAATACGGGATTCGGCACGGCGATGTGGCTGGGCGTGAAAAATTCCTTCCTTTCGCAAAACGCGCTCGCGGCGGGCGGCAGAGCGACCGCGCTCAAATGGCTCGTCGGGGTCGGCGCGGGAATGGGTTGGCTTGCGAAAGCCGTGTGCTGGCTCGGTCTGCTCGGATTCGTCTGCTCGACGGTGAAAGTCGTACTCGATTTTGCGAAAAAGACGACGGAGAAAAAAGCCCTGCGCGTACGCAGAACGTATTTCGCGTTGCTCGCAGGTACGCTCGCGACGGTCGTCGGACGGCTCGTCAAAGGCGGCGTACCCGCAACGCCCGAACTGTTGTTCGCGGCGGCGTGGCTCGGATTCGTCGCGATCGCGATAGCGGCTTGGTTTAGCGGAAAAAGGACGGATAAAACGGAATGATAGCGAAGGTGCAAAGCTACGCGCTTTCGGGCTTGGAAGGCGTAGCGGTGACGGTGGAAACGGACGTTTCGCGCGGACTGCCCTCTTACGAGATCGTCGGTCTGCCCGACGCGGCGGTGCGGGAATCCAAGGAACGGGTTCGCAGCGCGATCAAGAACAGCGCGCTCAACTTTCCCGCGCATAAGATAACGGTAAATCTCGCGCCCGCATACGTTAAAAAGGAAGGCTCGGCGTTCGATTTGCCCGTGGCGATAAGCCTGCTCCTTGCCTACGGCGAGCTTGCCGCGGACGTTAGCGGGGTGGTGTTCCTCGGCGAACTTGCGCTCAGCGGGGAATTAAGACCGGTGACGGGCGTATTGCCCGCCGTCATCTCCGCGCGGGATAAAGGCTTTACCAAATTCGTCGTGCCGTACGGCAACCGCAAAGAGGCGGGGTACGTGCGCGGCGTGGAGGTCTACGCGGCGAAAACGCTCAAAGAAGTGGTAGACCATCTGTCGGGGCTTGCGCCGCTTACGCCCTTGCCCGCCTCGGCGTTTTCCAACGCTCCGAACGCGGAAAAACGGGCGTACGATCTCGCGTTCGTCAAAGGTCAGCCGATAGCCAAGCGCGCGCTCGAAGTCGCGGTCGCGGGCGGGCATAACATTCTGTTCGTCGGACCTCCGGGGAGCGGCAAAACGATGCTCGCGCGTTCGATACCCTCCGTTATGCCCGATATGACGTTCGACGAGGCGCTCGAAATCACGAAGATACATTCGGTGGCGGGTACGCTCGGAGAAACGGGTTTGGTGAGCGAACGGCCGTTTCGGAGTCCGCACCATACGGCGACGACCGTTTCGCTGTGCGGCGGCGGGAGCAAGGCGGTACACCCCGGGGAGATCAGTCTGGCGCACGGCGGCGTGTTGTTTTTGGACGAACTGCCAGAATATAAACGCTCCTCGCTCGAATCGTTGCGCCAACCGTTGGAGGACGGCGTGATCACCATCTCCCGCGCGGGCGGAACGGTCACCTATCCCGCGTCGTTTATGCTCTGCGCGAGTATGAACCCTTGCCCTTGCGGGCATTACGGCAGCAGCAAACGCCGTTGCACGTGTACGCCCAACGATATTCGCCGTTACCGCGCCCGCGTTTCGGGACCGTTGCTCGACCGTATCGACATACAGGTGGAAGTGGACGGCGTGGAATACGATCAACTCGTATCGGAAACGCAAGAGGAAACGAGCGCGCAGGTAAAGGCGCGCGCGGACGGCGCGAGAAAGATACAGCGGGAACGTTTTGCGGGGAGCAGGGTAGCGACGAATGCCGAAATGAGCGAAAAGGAAACGCGGCTGTACTGCAAACTGGACAAAGAATGCGAGGAAGTCCTCCGCGAGGCGTTCGAGCGGTTGCAGCTCTCGGCGCGGGCGCGTTCGCGCATACTCAAAGTCGCGCGGACCATCGCCGACCTCGAACTTTCGGAGAATATCTCGCCCGAACACCTGTACGAGGCGATCTCCTACCGCACGTACGGCGCGGAGCTTGGCAACGCGGAATAAATATCCGACGCCGACGAACGAAAATAGGGAAAGCTTATGACCAAACTCGAAGAACAGCTCGTTTCCATAGCCGAAAGCTCGCCGCTTTATCCCAAGGAATGGCGGGGACTTCCCGACGCGCCTAAAACGCTGTACGCGTTCGGGAACACCGAGCTTTTGAAAACGCGGAAGTTCACGATCGTCGGTTCGCGTAAGACCCCCGCAAACGCCCTGAAACTGGGCGCGCAGATCGCCAAAGACCTTTCCGAAGTATTTTCCGTCGTCACGGGTACGGCGGACGGCGGCGACGGCGCGGCGATCGAGGGCGCGCTCGCGGGCAGCGGGAACGTCGTCTGTTTGCTTGCGGGCGGGTTTTCCGCAATGCCGCAAAACAATCTGCCGCTTTTAAGGCGAGTGGCGAGAAAGGGGCTTTTGCTCTCCCCTCATGCTTTCGATACCCCCGTGCGTTCGTTTTCGTACGAATACCGAAACAAACTGCTCGCGTACCTCGGCGAGGGAACGCTGGTACTCGGCGCGGCGGAAAAGAGCGGCGCGCTGATCACGGCGAAGTACGCGACGGCGGCGGGCAAGCCCGTGTTCGCGATCCCGTACGCCCCCGGCTCGCTTGCGGGCGCGGGTTGTAACGCGCTTTTGAAAAAAGGCGGGTATCTGACGGAAAATTCGGTTGACATTTCGGGTAGGTTTGGTATAAACTTGATAGAGAAAAAACGCGCCGCGCCCGAACTGAGCGCGGACGAGAAGAAAATGCTCGGCGCGCTCAAAGAGCTTGCCGAAGGGCATATCTCCGAATTGTCGCAACTTTCGGGCGTGCCCGCATATAAAGCAAGAGCGGTGCTATCTTCTCTCGAAGTCAAGGGACTGGTCGCGCCGCTGGGCGGGAACCGTTACGCGCCCGTATAAAAACAGTTAAAACAGTTAAAAAATTTTTTCGTAAAAGGAACAGAAAATAGAAGAATGGATCTTATCATCGTAGAATCGCCTTCCAAGGCAAAGACTATCTCCAAATACCTCAAAGGCAAGTACCGCGTAGAGGCGTCGGCGGGGCATATCCGCGATCTGCCCGTGCATACGCTCGGGGTCGATCTCAAAAACAATTTCGAACCCAAATACGTCAACTCCGAGGGAAAAGAGGACGTTATCCGCCGTCTTACGGACGCGACCAAAAAGACCGACCGCGTCTATCTTGCGACCGACCCCGACCGCGAGGGAGAGGCGATCGCTTGGCATTTGCAGACGGTACTCGGTCTGGACGGGAACGGCGAAAACCGCATCGAGTTCAACGAAGTATCCCAACGCGCCATCGAACAGGCGCTCAAAACGCCGCGGCAGATCAATTACAATCTCGTGGACGCGCAACAGGCGCGCCGCGTACTCGATCGGCTCGTGGGCTATAAGCTCTCTACGCTGTTGAATCATAAGATCGAGGACAAAAACGGCAACGGCAAACGCACGCTTTCGGGCGGGCGGGTGCAGTCGGTCGCGCTCCGTCTCGTTGTGGAAAGAGAACGGGAGATCACGGCGTTCAAGCCCGAAGAATACTGGAATCTGACCGCGGAACTCCGCGATCAGCCGAAAAAATACGCGGCGTTCAAAGCCCTGCTCGAAAAGAAGGGAACGAGAAAGTACAAACCCGCCTCCGCAGAGGAAACGGCGCAGGTGCTTGCCGCGCTCGAAAACGGTCGGTTCGTCGTGTCCAAGGTCAAAAAGACGATCGCGAAATCGCACGCGCCCGCGCCGTTCACGACCAGTTCCATGCAACAGGACGCGTCCACCAAGCTCGGATTCACCGCGCCCGAAACGATGTCGCTCGCGCAACACCTGTACGAGGGTATCGACACGGAAAACGGCGACCATATCGCGTTCATCACGTATATGCGTACCGACTCCGTACGCGTTTCCAAAGAGGCGCAAGCCAAGGCGCTCGATAAGATTCGCGAGGTGTACGGCGAGGAATACGCGCCCGAAAAACCCAACTATTACGCCTCGAAAAAGGGCGCGCAGGACGCGCATGAGGCGGTCAGACCCATCGATCTCGATATGACCCCCGAAAAGGCGAAAAAACTGCTCGACAAGAAACATTTCGCGCTCTATAAGCTCGTATACGAACGTTTCCTCGCCTCGCAGATGGCGGAGGCGAAGTACAACAGCGCGCAGATGGAGATCGACAACGGCGGGTATATTTTCAAGGCGAGCGGCAAAGTGCTTTTGTTCGCGGGATTCACGGCGGTGTATCAGGACGTGAACGCGAAGAAAGAGGACGAGGAAGGCATTTCCTCGGCGAAACTTTTGCCCGATCTGAGCGAGGGGGATATTCTCGACCTCGTATCCCTGCAAAAGGAACAGAAATTCACCAAACCGCCCCTCCGCTACACCGACGCGTCCCTTGTCAAAGCGATGGAAGAAAAGGGGATCGGCAGACCTTCGACGTATGCGACGATCATTTCCAAGCTCATGCAAAAGTACGTAAAAAAGGACGGGAAATATATGATCCCCACGCCCATCGCCTACGACGTCGTCGATATGCTCGTCGGGTGTTTCCAAGACGTTATGGACGTCGGGTTCACGGCGGATATGGAAACCAAGCTCGACGACATCGAGGACGGGGGTATGGACTGGCACAACGTCATCGGCGATTTCTACCCCGGATTCGAAAAGAATTTACGGAAAGCCTCCTCGTACGGCGACGAATTGACGGATACCGTCTGCAACAAGTGCGGGCATTTTATGCTCCGCAGAATGGGCAAATTCGGGAAATATCTCGCCTGCTCCAACTACCCCGAATGTCGGAACATCGTCAGCGAGAGCAAGGAGGAGATCTCCTCCGTCCGCTGTCCGAAGTGCGGGGAGAATATGGTGGTCAAGAGCGGTAAGTTCGGAAAATTCCTCGCTTGCCCCAGCTATCCCGATTGCCGTTCCACGATGTCTATGCCCTCGGACGAAGAACCCAAGCTCGTCGGGAAATGCCCCGAATGCGGCGCGGCGATGACCGTCCGCAAGTCCAAAAAGGGCAAGGTGTATTACAGCTGTTCGGGCTATCCCGATTGTAAGTTTATGAGCTGGGATATTCCCACGGGCGACAAATGCCCCGAATGCGGGCAGGCGCTCGTCAAGACGGCGCGCGGGAACGTGAAATGCAGTAATAAGGACTGCTCCTACCGCGTGAAAGCGGAAAAGAACGAAAAGACCGCAAAGACGGAGAAAGCGGAGGAAATGCCGCAGTTCGCGACGAATTTCCAAGCCCCGCCTTTGGACGAACCGCCGTATTTCGACGACGACAACGCGTATTTCCCCGAGGACTTCGATGACAACGTATAACGGAAAAAACGCGGAAGTACTCGTCGTCGGCGGGGGACTTGCGGGTAGCGAGGCGGCGTACTATCTCGCCTCCCGCGGCGTAAAGACGACCCTCGTCGATATGAAACCCGAAAAGTTCACGCCCGCGCACGAAAGCGGGAATTTCGGCGAGCTGGTCTGCTCCAACTCCTTAAAGAGCAACGACGTCTATGCCAACGCTTGCGGGCTGTTGAAAGAGGAAATGCGTATGCTCGGCTCGCTCGTCGTCGAGGCGGCGGATCATACCCGCGTACCCGCGGGCGCGGCGCTCGCCGTCGATCGGGATAGGTTCTCGGCGTATATCACCGAAAAACTCAAAAGCTGCCCCGATCTCACGATACGCTCCGAGGAAGTAACGGTTCTGCCCGAACTCGAAAAGGACGGGGGCAGGTATGCGATCATCGCGACGGGACCGCTGACCGCCGACGCGCTTGGCGAGGATATTAAGAAAAAAACGGGCGGCGGTCTGCATTTCTACGACGCGTCCGCGCCCATCGTGGCAGCGGAGAGTATCGATATGGAGAACGCGTTCACGGGCGATCGGTACGGCAAGGGAACGGGCGATTACATCAACTGCCCGATGACGAAAGAGGAATACTACGCGTTCGTCGAAGAGCTTTTAAAAGCCGAACGCGCCACGCTGCACGAGTTCGAAAAGGGCGAAATATTCGAAGGGTGTATGCCCGTCGAGGTGATGGCGTCGCGGGGCAAGGATACCTTGCGGTTCGGAACGCTCAAACCCGTCGGGTTATACGGCGAGGACGGGAAACGTCCATACGCCGTTTTACAACTGAGAAAGGAGAACGAGGCGGGGACGGCGTACAATCTCGTCGGATTTCAGACCAACCTCAAATTCCCCGAACAAAAGCGGGTGTTCTCGATGATCCCCGCGCTCAAAAACGCCGAGTTCTTGCGCTACGGCGTTATGCACAGAAATACGTATATTCAGTCGCCCGACGTTTTAAACCGCGATTTTTCGTTTAAGAATAATAGACGGATATTTTTCGCGGGTCAGATCACGGGCGTGGAAGGCTACGTCGAAAGCGCGGCGAGCGGACTTTTGGCGGCTATCCATATCTACGACGAGATCGCAGGCGGGAACAAGCGGACGTTCGACGATAGCACGGTGTGCGGCGCGCTCGAAACGCATATCTCCACGCCGACCAAGGACTTCCAGCCGATGAACGCGAATTTCGGTATCCTCGTGCCGCTTAACGAGCGGATACGGGATAAGAAAGAACGGTATAGGGCGCTTGCGGAACGGGCGATGGAAAGTATCCGACGGATAAACGGAAACAACGAACAGGAGAACGGATAAATGGAATTCAGAGGAACGACGATTTGCGCGGTCAAGAAAAACGGCGTAACGGCGATCGCCGGCGACGGTCAGGTGACGATGGGCGAATCGGTCATTTTCAAAAACACGGCGGTGAAAGTGCGCCGCATTTACGGCGGCAAGGTCATTTTGGGTTTTGCGGGTTCGGTGACGGACGCGTTCGCGCTCACCGAACGGTTCGAGGGTATGCTCAATAAATTCGCGGGCAACCTTATGCGTTCGGCGGTGGAACTTGCCGAGCTTTGGCGCAGCGACAAAATAGGCAGAAAGCTCGACGCGATGATGATCACGGCGGACGAGAACACCCTGCTCATTCTTTCGGGTACGGGCGAGGTCATCGAGCCGGACGAGGGCGTTTGCGCGATCGGGAGCGGCGGAAATTACGCGCTCGCGGCGGCGCGCGCGCTGTATCAGGAAACGGACTACGACGCGCCTACGATCGCGAAAAAGGCGCTTAAAATCGCCTCCCAGATCTGCGTGTTCACCAACGACAATATCCGTTTGGAAACGGTCGGCGAACAGACCGCGGAAGGCGACGGCGTAAAGCCGAAAACGCCGAAAAAGCGCGCGGCGAAAAAGGAGGAATAAGGAATGGATCTTTCTCCCAAACAGATCGTAAATAAACTGGATAAATACATTATCGGTCAGGACGAGGCGAAAAAGGCGGTGGCGATCGCGCTCCGCAATCGGTATCGCCGCGCCCAGCTCCCGCCCGAAGTGCGCGAGGAGATCACGCCGAAGAATATTATTATGAAAGGACCGACGGGCGTGGGTAAAACGGAGATCGCCCGCAGACTCGCAAAGCTCGTCAAAGCTCCGTTCGTCAAGGTCGAGGCGACCAAGTACACGGAAGTGGGGTACGTAGGCAAAGACGTCGAGGGTATGATCCGCGACCTTGCCGAGTGCGCCTATCGGCTGGTGAAGTCGGAAAAGGAAGAAGAGGTCAAAGCCAAGGCGACGGTCGCGGCGGAAAAACGGATCGTGCGCGCGCTTGCGGAGGCGAAGAAGGACGAGAAAGACGATACGGCGAAAGAGGTTTTTGAGGCGAACCTTTTGGACGGATTGAGAAAGGGCGTTTACGACAACGTTACGATCGAAATGGAAGTGACGGACGTGCAGCAGCCCATGGAGATCGTACCCGGCGGCGCGGCGATCTCAATCGGCAGTATCTTCGGGGATATGTTCCCGCAGAAGAAAAAGAAACGTAAATTTACGGTGAAAGAGGCGTTCCAGATCGCGATCGCGGAGGAGTCCGACAAGCTCGTGGACGAGGACGCGATCAAAGCGGAGGCGATCTGGCGTGCGGAAAACGACGGTATCGTGTTCATCGACGAGATCGATAAGATCGCGGGCAAGGGCAACCGCGGCGGCGCGGACGTTTCCCGCGAGGGCGTGCAACGGGATATTCTGCCCATCGTCGAAGGCTCGACGGTCGTGACGAAATACGGTCCCGTCAAGACGGATTTCATTCTGTTCATCGCGGCGGGCGCGTTCCACGTGGCGTCGGTGGAAGACCTTATCCCCGAACTGCAAGGTCGTTTCCCCGTTTCCGTCGAACTGCACAGCCTTACCAAGGAAGATTTTATCCGTATCCTTACCGAAACGGAAAATTCGCTCACCTTCCAGTACGGAAAACTGTTGGGCGTGGACCATATCGACTTGCAATTCGACGCGGGCGCGATCGAGCGGATCGCGGAAGTGTCCGTCGAATTGAACGCTACGAGCGAGGACATCGGCGCGCGGCGTTTGCATACGGTGATGGAATACCTGCTCGAAGACATTTCGTTCAACGCGGGCGGGGATTATCCGACGTTCACGCTGAATATCGACAAACGGTACGTGGACGAACACCTGCAAAAGCTGACGGGGGACAGAAACCTCAAAAAATACGTGCTTTAAGCGCGAAAACGATACAGGACGAAAGAGAGTATGATAAACATTCCCAAGGGCACGAAAGACGTTCTGCCCGCAGAATCGTATAAATGGCAATATGTGGAAAGTATAGCGCGGGAAACGGCGAAACTTTTCAACGTGAAAGAGATCCGCACGCCCGTGTTCGAACACACCGAGCTGTTCCAACGCGGCGTGGGCGAAACCACCGACGTCGTGACCAAAGAAATGTACACGTTCAAGGACAAGGGCGACAGATCGATCACGCTCAAACCCGAGGGAACGGCGGGCGCGGTGCGCTCGTTCATCGAGAACGGTATGGGCAACGGCGTTCTGCCGGCGAAAATGTACTATATCATTCCCGCATTCCGCTACGAACGCCCGCAGGCGGGCAGATTGCGCGAATTCCACCAGTTCGGCGTGGAAATTTTCGGCGCGAAGAGCGCGCAAACGGACGCGGAGGCGATCCTGATCGCCGATTCGCTCTTGAAAAAACTGGGCTTGAACGTGCAGTTGTATATCAATTCCATCGGTTGTCCCGCGTGCCGTGCGGAATATAATAAGGCGTTGAAAGCATTTTTTGCGCCGCATTTGGACAAACTTTGTTATGACTGCAAAACGCGTTACGAAAAGAACCCTCTCCGTCTGCTCGATTGCAAGGAAGAGGAATGTAAGCGTATCAACGCGACCGCGCCGAAAATGCTCGACTATCTTTGCGAGGATTGCAAGACCCATTTCGAAACGCTCAAAACCTGTCTTGACGCGGCGGGCGTGGCGTACGAGATAGACCCCCGTATCGTGCGCGGACTCGATTACTATACGCGTACGGTGTTCGAATTCGTTTCGACCTCGATCGGCGCGCAGGGCACGGTCTGCGCGGGCGGCAGATACGACGGTCTGATCGAACAGCTCGGCGGCAACCCCACCCCCGCGGTCGGGTTTGCGGCGGGGATCGAGCGGCTGCTCATCGTAATGTCGCAAACGGGCGTGGAGATCCCCGAAGAGGACAAGCCGACGGTATACCTTGCGGGTATGGACGCGGAATGTCGGAACAAGGCGTTCACGCTCGCGGCAAAGCTCCGCGCGGCGGGCGTACGGGCGGAGATCGACCACATGGACCGTTCGG
Organism: Candidatus Scatosoma sp.; assembly: GCA_045124465.1. Taxonomy (GTDB): domain Bacteria; phylum Bacillota; class Clostridia; order Christensenellales; family Borkfalkiaceae; genus Scatosoma. Next base: position 42,117 of record JBGVLV010000023.1, on the reverse strand, counting down.
TGAAAGCGCAGTTCAAATATGCCGACAAGATCGGTGCGAAGTACGTAGCGGTCATCGGCGGCAACGAGCTTGCCGAGGGCAGAGCGAACGTGAAAAATATGGCTACGGGCGAATCGGAGAACGTGACCTTCGACGGACTCGTCGAATATTTTCAAAAATAAAAAAGGAGAGGAAAAATGGTAAAATACGTAAATGGAACGGAACTGGAAGAACTGCTTGCGAGCACGGATAAAACGGTGTTCTGCGATTTCTGGGCGAGCTGGTGCGCGCCTTGCAGAATGTTGGCGCCGATCTTCGAAGAGGTATCGGATAAATACGAGAACGAGGCGGTCTTTGTCAAGATCGACGTAGACGACGAGGCGAGCGAAAGCGCGGCGATCAAGTACGGCATCTCGTCTATTCCCAACGTCATCGCGTTCAAGAACGGCGAGAAGAAAGCGAACAGCCTCGGTTTTGTCCCCGCCGAACAAATGGAAAACTTTGTGAAAAAAAATCTCTGACGAGAGGTCGGAGAATTTAGCTTGTCGCGGAGTGCAGAGGCAGAGTTTCCGGCGGGTGTGGGCAGCGCCCACAAACAAGCCCCAAGATAAGCGACCGCAGGTCGCGCCACCGCGTAGCGGTAAATCGCCGATAAGCGAAATTTCATAAAAATAAACCGCCCGACGGATACGTTCCGTCGGGCGGTCGCGCTTGTAAGACTTTTTTATTTTTTCAATACGATCCTGACGTCGTCTTGCTCGATCGTCAGCGTTTCCCCGTCGCACGCGCAGACCCGTGTTTCGCCGTCGAAGGTCAGCTCGACCCGCTTGCCGCGCTCCCGCCAAGCCCCGTCTAGCCTTTCTTCCTCGTCTAATACGTTCGACGTCATCTCCGCCGCGCCGCGCTTTCCCAGCGTGATCGCAAGAAACGCCTTTGAAAGGGCGGCTATGCCCATAAAGCCGTCGCCCGTCTTTCGCTCCGTATATACGCCGTTTTCTACGTACGACATTTTCTCGAATGCGTACGTTCCTTCCTTTTTCATCGCGTCTTCCGTAAAAAACATTCGGAGTATCTCCAAAAATTATGCTCTCATTATATCAAGTCTTATGCGACTTGTCAAGTATTTTTCGACTTAAAATCAAATATAATGGAGATATGAAGTTCTCGGAAAGGCTGAAAGATCTAAGAAAACAGAGGGAAATGAGCCAAATGGATCTTGCGGTCGCCACGGGGATAAGTCAATCGGCTATTGCGAAATGGGAACTGGGAAAGACGGAACCGACGGCGTCGGCTATCGTCAATTTGGCAAACTTTTTCGGGGAAACGACGGACTATATCCTGGGCTTGACCGATTAAAAAAAGGCTCCGGTAGAATACCCGACGGAAGTTTTCCGTCGGGCGATAGCCGTTTCACGTAAAACAAAGTCCACCCGACGAAGGGGCGCTCCGTCGGGTGGATATTTTATTGTAAGCTATTTGGTTTTTATCAATAGTTTTCCGCACGAACCTGGAAATATGCCTGCGGATGCGCGCAGATGGGGCATACGTCGGGCGCTTTCTTGCCGACCACGATGTGACCGCAGTTGGAGCATTGCCATACCGCGTCGCCGTCCTTGGAGAATACGAGGTCGCCCTTAACGTTCGCAAGGAGCTTTTTGTATCTTTCCTCGTGTTCTTTCTCGATCGCCGCAACGCCGTCGAAAAGATCCGCGATCTCGTTGAAACCTTCTTCTCTCGCCGTCTTTGCAAAGCCCGCGTACATATCCGTCCATTCGTAGTTCTCGCCGTCAGCCGCCTCTTTGAGGTTCTCCGCGGTGGAGGAGATCGCGCCGCCGTTCAAGAGTTTGAACCAGATCTTCGCGTGTTCCTGTTCGTTCTTCGCCGTTTCTTCGAAGATAGCCGCGATCTGCACGAAACCTTCCTTCTTTGCCTTGCTTGCGAAGTAGGTGTACTTGTTTCTTGCCTGCGATTCGCCTGCAAACGCCGTCCAAAGGTTCGCCTCCGTCTTGGAGCCTTTCAGCGCGTTCTTCTCTTCAAATTGTCCCGACTGCTTGCAAACGGGGCAAACTTCGGGCGCAACGTCGCCCTCTGCTACGTAGTGACAAATCTTACATTCGAATTTCTTCATTTCCTTTTACCTCTTTTTTCCAGTCTTATTAGGACTTGGTTTTATTAACTGTTTATAGTATAATATAAAAAAACGGATTTGTCAATACTTTTTCGCAAAAAAAAATAAAAAAATTTTTCGAGAGGGGAACGCCGACCCCGCAAAGGGAAATTTAACCGAATTTTAACATAGTTTTCGCAATTTCAAAACATAGATAGTTTACAATTTAACAAGAAAGGAACAAAGACGCGGGAAACGTTTGACGAAACGCGTAAAATCTGTTAAAATATTATATACTATTATAATAGAGGAAAAGTATTATAATGAAAAAGCTCAGCGCAAGGAAAAAGAGATGGATAGAAAGGACGGTGGCGAACGACAGAAGTTATAAGGTCGTTCTTTACAACCGTTTCTTTATTTTCCTGCTCGCCGTGTTGTTGCAGGTCGTGACGTACGCCGGATTATTACTTCTGCTCGTCTACGGCTCGGCGTATGCCGCCGTTTTGCAGATCGTGATGCTGGCGCTGGAAATCGTTTTCGTTTTGCATATCATCAACCGACACGACAGACCTTCTATGCGGTTGGACTGGATCATTCTTATCCTCATCGCGCCCGTGTTCGGCGTGCCGATGTATCTCGTCAACGGCAGAGGCAGACCGACGCGGAAGATGAAAAGGAAGATGGAGGCGGCGAAAGAGGAGAACGAACGGGCGGTGCGCGAGCTGTACGGAGAGGAGGAAATGCCCGACCCGCAAAACCGCAACGACGAGATCACGCGGTATTTGGCGAGATACGGTCGGTATCCCGTGTTCTACGACGGAACGATAGAATATTATAAGAGTGGGGAGGATATGTTCCCCGTAATGCTCGAAGAACTGCGCAAGGCGGAGAAGTTCATTCTCGTGGAATACTTCATCATCGCGCACGGGCATATGTGGAACGAGATCAGAAAGATCTTGCTCGAAAAGGCGGAACAGGGCGTGCAGGTGCGTATCATCTACGACGATTTCGGCTGTATGATGACCCTGCCTCCCAAGTACGACCGTTACCTCGAAGGCTTGCACGAGAATATAAAATGTATGACCTTCAACGACGTCGTACCCTTCTTCGCGGTGCGTATGAACAACCGCGACCACCGCAAAATACTCGTCGTGGACGGGAAAGTGGCGTTCACGGGCGGTATCAATCTCGCCGACGAATATATCGCGGAAAAGCGCAGGTTCGGGTACTGGAAGGATTCGGGATTAAAGATCACGGGCGAGAGCGTGCGTTCGTTCACGCAAATGTTCTTCTATATGTGGAACGCGTTCCGCAAGGACAAAGAGGACGTTAAGGAGTATCTTCTGCCCGCGGCCGAGCGGCATACCGCCGAAACGACCGATCTGCGTTTGCAGCCGTACGACGACTCGCCGCTGGACGGGGTATGCGCGGGCGAAACGGTGTATATGGATATGATCAACAGGGCGAGCAGGTATATCTATATTTTCACGCCCTATCTGGTACTCGACGATTCGATGCGGACGGCGCTCTGTCAAGCGGCTATGCGCGGGGTGGACGTGCGTATCGTCACGCCGGGCATACCCGACAAAAAGATGACCTACCGTCTTACCCGCGCGAACTACGGTATTTTGATGCGCGCGGGCGTGCGGATATACGAATACGCGCCCGGATTCATTCACGCCAAGAGCATGGTCTGCGACGACGAATGTGCGGTGGTGGGTACGATCAACCTCGACTACCGCAGTCTGTACCACCATTTCGAGAACGCGGTGTATTTTTCGGGTTGCGAGGCGGTACTCGATTTGAAACAGGACTGCGAAGAAACGTTCGCCGTTTCGCAGGAACGCACGGCGGAGAACACCAAACGCGGCATTTTCGGTCGGCTCGTGGACTCGGTGCTCCGCGTGTTCGAAACATTGTTGTAAAAAGGCTCTGTTACAACATTCGGTTGATTTTAGACGGAAAAACGCTACGAAATACGGCGCGTTAATCTCGGTTACAGACCACAGAGGGTATGCGCCCTCGAATAACGCTTGTCTTTCTTGCGTTTTTCTCGTCAAACCGTGAAAAATAAATTTTTCACTAATCAACCGCTTGTTGTGCCATCGCCTATAAAGAAAGGAACAATAAAATGAGCAAACTTACCCGTCAACAGAAAAAGGAAGAGGAACGCCGTATCGTCGCGGAGATGGAATCGGCTATGCAAGAACAACGGGAAACGCAAGACCCGCCGACGGACGGTCAGGCGGAAGAACAGTCCGTGCGCGGACGGTACGGGAAAGACCCCACGCCCGAGAAATTGCATTGCAAGCGTTGTAAAACGCTGATGGAAAACGGGGTATGCCCGACCTGCGGGTTCCGCGTGTACGTGCCGATGGACGAAAAGAAGGTCAAGAAGATTCGATATATCGTCGCGGGCGTATGTATCGTCGTGTTTTTGGCGATCTTCCTCGTTATGCAATTAAAGGGCTGAAAAAGAAAGGATAGGCAAGGAACGCCGAGCGGGGTACGCGCGGCGTTTTTCGGTGCGGAAATCCTTGCATTTTTTTTACGGCTATGGTATAATGAACGGGAAAACTACGGAAAACAGGAACAAAGTACGGTGAATAACGAATATTTTTCCTTCGAACTTATAAAGACCGACCCCGAAACGGGTGCGCGCGCGGGGATCTTGCACACGCCGCACGGGGATATCGAAACGCCCGTGTATATGCCCGTCGGCACGCAGGCGACGGTGAAAGGGGTGTTCCCCCGCGATCTCAAAGAGGCGGGTTCGCAGATCATTCTCGCGAATACCTATCATTTGTATATGCGGCCGGGCGACGATATCGTGAAAAAGGCGGGCGGTCTGCATACGTTTATGAACTGGGACAGACCTATCCTCACCGACAGCGGCGGGTTTCAGGTCTTTTCGCTCGGCAAGCTGAATAAGATCACGGACGAGGGCGTAGAGTTTTCGTCCAGCGTGGACGGGAGCAAGCATTTCTTCACCCCCGAAAAGGCGATGTTGGTCGAGCAAAATCTCGGCGCGGATATTATTATGGCGTTCGACGAGTGCAGCGAATACGGTTACGACCACGCGAAAGCGGCGTCGGCGATGAAACGTACGGCGGCGTGGCTGGAACGTTGTTATAAATTCCACGATAAGCCGAATCAGGCGCTCTTTCCCATCGTGCAAGGGAATATGTATAAAGACCTCAGAATGGAAAGTCTGGAACGCACGTTGCCGTTCGTCAAACACGGTATCGCGATCGGCGGTCTGTCCGTCGGCGAACCCAAACCCGTTATGTACGAACTTCTCGAAACGATGCAGCCCAAGCTCCCGACCGACGTGCCGCGCTATTTGATGGGCGTAGGCTCGCCCGACTGTCTGATCGAGGGTACGTTGCGCGGGATCGATATGTTCGACTGCGTGCTTGCCACCCGTATCGCCCGCAACGGTACGGCGATGACCTCCCGCGGTCGGGTCGTCGTCCGCAACGGCAAATACAAAGAGGATTTCACGCCGCTCGACACCGAATGTGATTGTTATTGCTGTAAGCACTATACGAAAGCGTATTTGCGCCACCTCGTCAACGTCAACGAAATGTACGGGGCGATGCTGTTGAGCTTGCACAATATCACCTTCCTCCACAAACTTATGCGCGGCTTGCGCGAGTCCATTCTCGGCGGCTACGTCAAAGACTATGCAAAAGAATTTTATAAGAAATACGGTGGCGAAGGCAAATGGTAAGAAAAACGGCTTTCGCTGTTTTTTTTCGTCCTTTTCCCCCAAACCCCGTCCAAACGCTTGACAAGATATTCGCAAGGTGATATCATTTTAATATCAAAACCCGAAATCGAGGAGAAACAATGTTAAAGATAGAGAACGTAAGTAAGACGTACGGAACGAAGAAAGCGGTGGACGGACTTACCCTGCATATTCAAGCGGGGGAGATCTACGGGTTCATCGGGCATAACGGCGCGGGCAAAACGACGACGATCAAAGCCTGTTGCGGTATTCTCGGGTTCGAGGAAGGGGAGATATACGTGGACGGAACGTCGATAAAGACGGACCCGCTCGCGTGCAAAGCGAAGATCGCGTACATTCCCGACGATCCCGAGCTGTACGGGTTTATGACGGGGATACAGTTTCTGAATTTCGTCGGGGATATTTTCAAAGTTCCCGCAAGCGCGCGCAAGGAGCGTATCAAAAAATACGCGGACTTGTTCGAGCTTACTCCCGACCTCGCGCAGCCGATCGCGGCGTATTCGCACGGTATGAAACAAAAGCTCGCGATCATCTCCGCGCTGTTGCACGAACCGAAACTTATCATTATGGACGAACCGTTCGTGGGGCTGGACCCCAAGGCGGCGCATACGGTGAAAGCGATCATGCGGGATATGTGCGATAGGGGGAGCGCGATCTTCTTTTCCACGCACGTGCTCGAAGTCGCGGAAAAGCTCTGCGATAAGGTGGCGATCATCAAAGGCGGAAAACTCGTAAAGGCGGGTACCGTGGACGAGGTGAAAGGTGACGTTTCGCTCGAAGAGGTGTTCCTCGAACTTGCGGAGGACGGCGATGCTTAAAACGCTTATCAAGAAACAGTTTATGGAAACGGCGTCCTTTTTCTTCCTCGGCAACAGGGACGGAAAACGCCGTTCGACGGGCGCGGTCGTCGGGCTTGCCGCGCTTATGCTGTACGCGCTGGGGGCGATGGTATTCGTCTTTTACACGATGGCGGACGCGCTCTGCAAACCCCTCGTGCAAAACGGCCTTACTTGGGTGTATTTCGCGTTCACGGCGACGGTCGCCGCAGGGCTTTCCTGCGTGGGGAGCGTGTTCGCGGCGAAATCCAAGCTCTACGAGGCGAAAGACAACGACCTGTTGCTGTCTATGCCGTTGCCGAGCTGGGCGGTGCTGTTCTCGCGTATGATAGGTCTGTACGGGATCGCCTTTCTGTTCTCGGCGGTCGCGTTTTTGCCTGCGGTCGTTTGCTATTTCGTAACGGTCGGCTTTTCTTTCCTGCCCGCGCTCTTACTGCTGGGGATAGCGCTGATACTGCCGTTGGGCGTGCTTGCGGTCTGTTCTCTGATCGGTTGGCTGATCGCGCTCGTCACGGCGAGATTGCCGTTAAAGAACGTGTTCACGGTCGCGTTCTTCCTCGCCTTTTTCGTAGCGTATTTCGTGTTGGTAGGAAAGATGAACGAGTATCTTAGCTACGTGATCGTCAACGGCGCGGCGGTGGGCGCGAAGATGAAAACGGCGCTGTTCCCGTTCTATCTTTTGGGACGGGGCGCGACGGGGGAGGTCTTGCCTTTCCTCGGATTCGCGGGGATATTCCTTGGGCTGTTCGCGCTCGTATACGCGTTACTCAGCGTAACGTTTTTGCGGGTGGCGACGAGCAAGCGCGGCGGCGCGAAAGCAAAGTACCGCGAGAAAACGCATAAAGTTTCTTCCGCGGGCGCGGCGCTTTTAAAACGGGAAAGTCTGCGGTTTTTCAAGAACCCGATGATCTTTTTGAATTGCGCGCTCGGCTCGTTGTTCTTATTGATGCTCCCCGTGTTCGGACTGTTCAAAGCCGAATTTTGCCGCTCGCTCGCGGCGAGCGTGGACGGGGGAACGTTGGTCTTGCTCGTTTGCGCGATCGTGTGCGGGCTGACCGCGATGAATTTTATCACCGCCTCGTCGGTGTCCTTGGAGGGAGAGGGGATCCTTCTTCTCCGCGCGTTGCCCGTTTCGTCTTGGGCGGTCTTTAAAGCAAAACTGCTTTTGCACCTGCTCGTGTGCGTTCTGCCCGCCGCGGTCTGCGCGATTGTCTTGTCGGCGCTTTTGAACATCGCGTGGTATTACGCGCTCGCGACCGTTTTGACGGCGGCGGCGTTTTCCGCGCTCTGCGCGGCGTTGGGACTGCTCCTCAATCTCAAACTGCCCAACCTGCGCTGGACGAGCGAAGTGGTCGCGGTCAAACAGGGTATGTCGGCGTTTGCGGCGATGTTCGCGGATATCGGGGTCTTGGCGGCGTTCGTGATCGGGTACGTAACGTTCGGCAAATACCTGCCCGCGGCGGGGTATCTCGCCGTTTGTCTGGTCGCGAGCTTGGCGGCTGCGGTCGCCTTGGGCGCGTGGCTGAAAAAACGGGGAACGCGGATATTCGAAAATTTACAGCCGTAAAAGAAAACGGCGGGGGCAGGTACGCGGGGAAGACCGGGAACGCGGGAACGCGGAGAGCGGGGTTCGCCAAAAACCACGCGACGGCGGCGTGAAAATCGCGTGAAAATGAAAAAAATCCAAAATTTGGCGGAAAATCGCTTGCCAAAACGAAAAAAAAAGGCTATCATAATAGTACGATAAATAAGACCCGCGGCGGGAAACGTTGCGGCGTAAGGTTCAAGGAGAAAAACAGTATGTTAGCTAATTTGTTGGCGTCGAACGTCGGTAGTTGGATAATGATCATCGTGCTTGTCGCGGTCATCATCGTATTTATGGTCTACAACAGACGCGTACAGGCGAAAAGACAGCAGGAAACGACGGATATGCTCAACGCGATCAAGCCGGGCAATAAAGTCAAGACGATCGGCGGTATCTGCGGCGTAGTCGTAGAGGTATGCCCCGAGGACAATACCTTCGTTTTAGAAACGGGTACGGAGGCGAGCGGTAAGTCGTATATCAAGTTCGACAAGCAAGCGGTGTACCAGACGGACGCGGTAGCGGAAAAGCCCGAAAAGGCAAGCAAGTCCAAAAAGGAAGAAAACGCGGAAGAAACGACCGAAACGGTCGAGGAAACGCCCGTAGACGCGCCCGCGGAAACGGAAGAAGTCAAGACGGAAGAAGAGAAATAATTCCCGTCCCTATTCTGAATTCGAACGCCTTCGCATACGATAATGCGGAGGTGTTTTCTTATGCAGAACGAAACAACGACAGGCAATCACTTTTTTCAGATCGTAAAAGGCGTGGCGCTCGCGCTTTGTTTTTCCTTGCTCGCGGCGGTCGTGTTCGCGAACGTCCTTCGGGCTACGACCGTACCCGATAAGGCGGTCTATCCCGTCAATCAGACGATAAAGATCGTCGCGGTGAGTATCGGCACGCTCGTGTTCGTGCGCGGCGAGAAAGGGTTTATAAAAGGGGGCGCGATAGGACTTTTGTTCACGGCACTGTCCTATCTCACGTTCTCGGCGTTCGGCGGGGATTTTTCGCTGTCTTGGCTGATATTCGCGGAGCTTGCGCTCGCGTTGCTGGCGGGCGCGGTGTGCGGCGCGGTCGCGGTCAATTTCCGTTCCCGTTGACATTTTCCGCTACAAAGGCAGAAAAATCGGGCGAAAGGCTTGTAAACCGCTTGCAATTTACGGGAAAGTGTATTATAATAATAGCATAAATCCAAATAACAGGAGAAAAAAGTTATGATCAAAACGATTGCGAAACCCGCTGAAAAGAAAGTAACGGCTTGCGGCGAATGCAGAAGTACCTGTCAGTCGGCTTGCAAAACGAGCTGTACGGTAGGCAACCAGTCCTGCGAAAGAATCACGCGCGAAGACAAGATCGAGCGCAAATAAGATCTTAAAAAAGTAAGACCGTACAACGGCGTAAAAGGCGCGCGTATTTTTTACGCGCCCTTTTTCCGTAATGGGAAAGGCTATCGCCTTTCCCTGTTGTTCCGTCGCCTAAATAGGAAAACCAGAGAAACAATATGATACACGTATTCGATTACAGAGGTAAAAATTATATATACGACGTGGGCAGCGGTTCGCTCCACGAATGCGACCGACCCACCGCCGACTATCTCAAAGCGAAAGAAGAGGGCGCGGATATCGACGTCACTTACCTTTCGGACGAACAGATACGGGAGATACTCTCCGACGTAGAGGGCTTGAAAGAACAAGGTCTGCTCTTTAAGGAAGAAGTGAAAACGTACCCGATGAAGTCGAACGAGGTGAAAGCGCTCTGCATACATATCTGCCACGACTGCAACTTCCGTTGCCGTTACTGTTTCGCGGACGAGGGCGCATACCACTCCAAACGCGAGTCGATGTCTTTCGAAACGGCGAAACGCGCGGTGGATTTCCTCATCGAAAACAGCGGCAAGAGAAAGGTGCTCGAAATGGACTTCTTCGGCGGCGAACCGCTGATGAACCTCGACGTTCTCAAAAAGACGGTATACTACGCGAAAGAGGCGGGCGAAAAAGCGGGCAAGAAATTCCTGTTCACGACGACGACCAACGCCCTTTTGTTAAACGACGAAGTCATCGAGTTTTTCAATGAGGAGATGGAAAACGTAGTCCTTTCGCTCGACGGCAGAAAGGAAGTCCACGACGCGATCAGAAAATCGGTCAACGGCAAAGGCACGTTCGATCTCATCATCGACAAGATCAAGAAATTCATCTCGCTCCGCGGGAATAAGAGCTATTACGTGCGCGGCACGTTCACGGCGAAAAACCTCGACTTTTCCAAAGACGTGCTGTTCATCGCCGATCAGGGCGTGGACTCCATTTCGATGGAACCCGTTGTGACGGAATTGCCCGATCTCCAAATCAAAGCGGAACACCTGCCCGCGATCGAGGCGGAATACGAAAACCTTTGCGAGGCGTATCTCAAACGCTACGCGGAGGGGAAGGGGTTCAATTTCTTCCATTTCAATATCGACCTCGAAGGCGGACCCTGCCTTTCCAAGCGGGTGTCGGCTTGCGGCGCGGGGAACGAGTATTTCTCGGTCACGCCCAACGGGGATCTGTACCCTTGTCACCAGTTCGCGGGCGACGAAAAATTCCGAATGGGGAGCGTGTTCGAGGGGATCGTCCGTCCCGAACTTCGGGAAAAATTCAAAAACTCCTGCCTGTTCACGCGGAAGAAGTGCGAGAAATGTTTCGCGAAATTTATCTGTTCGGGCGGTTGCAGCGCGAACAACTACCATTTCAACGGCGACATCGACGAGCCGTACGAAACGACCTGCGCGATGATGAAAAAACGGGTGGAGTGCGCGATGCATATCCTCGCGGAGAAAAAAGCCAAGGCGCAGGAGCGCTGAAAAGCCCGAAATTTCACATAAAAATCATAAAAAATTTATTATCGCCGCCGTTATGACTTGACGAGCGGCGAAAAAATGAGTTATAATAAAGAAGTATTATTGCACGTATCGGGCAAAACGCCCGAAAATACTATCAGGAGGCAATCAATGGGCAAGAAGAAATCGGTGGTATTCATGGTCATACTTACCATCGTAATCGTCGCATTGTGCGCGATCACGGTATTCCCCGCGTTCGCCGTTCCCGGAACGGTGAAGAAGTGGAATCCCGCCGTATTGCAGTACGATCTCGGTTCGGACCTCGGAGGCGGGTACTACGCGTACTACTATCCCGAAGGAGTCATTTCCGAAACGGAGTATGAGAACAATCTCGCGGCGAAAGAGGAAGAAGGGGAAGAAGAATATAACGACTACAAGGACTACAAGGACTCTTACCTTTCGCACAAGGGCTTGTATTTGAGCAAGGACGAGCAGTACGACATCGTTTCCGGCGACGAAGTGACGGAGGAGTTCAAGACCGCTTTCCAAGCCGCGGCGGAGGAAATTTCCGCCCGCTATAAGAAGAAGGGCTATTCCGACTACCGCGTGAGCGTCGTGGACGACTACGCGATCCGTATCGAACTTCCCGCGTCGGAAGTCAATGCGAGCACCGCTTTGCAGTACCTTTGCTACACGGGCGACATCACCATCGAAAAGGGCGGCGAGGTCATCGACGAACTGGAAGAGGACGGCGCGAAAGTATCCGACCTCATCAAGAGCGTATCGGTGGCGACCAAGTACAAGACGGCGTATTTGAAGATCAAGTTCACGGACGAGGGACGGGAAATGCTCGAAAGCGTGAAATCCGATCTTTCTTCCGCGCCTACCAGCTCCTCGACGGATACCTCGTCTTTGACCAGCCTTGACATCAAGGTCGGCGATCAGACGATTTTGAGTATCTATCAGGACAATATCACCGACAATAACAAGCAAGCGACGGTGCTGTTCTACGATCAAGACAATATAGACGTCGTGGAAACCGCGCAGATCCTGCTTGAATCCGCGCTCGAAAACGGCGGGTTCGACGTTACGCTCAGCGTGAGCGAAGTCAGATCGTTCGAACCGGTCTACGGCGAGAACACGCTCAAACTCCTGTTTATCGCGCTTGCGATCGTATTGCTGTTGCTGTTGATCGTGCCTGCGGTCAAGATGGGCAGATTCGGCGTGGTGAGCGCGTACGCGAGCGTTTCCTATCTCATCGTGACGGGATTGTGCTTTGCGTTCATTACGGGCGGCGTGTTCGAAGTGACGATGGGCAGCGTACTCGTGTTCCTTGCGGGGCTTGCGCTGATCAACGTTTTGCAGTACCGTATCTATCAGGCGATCAAAGCGGAATTCGACCTCGGCAAGACGGTGGAATCTTCGGTGAAGGGCGGGCATAAAAAGACCCTGCTCGGGATCGTGGATATTTACGCGGTGTTGCTCCTCGGGGCGCTTGCGCTCCTTGTCGGCGCGGCGGGCGTGCATACGCTGGCGTTGCAGGCGGTCATCTGCGTGGTGACGGGCGCGTTCTGCAACCTGCTCTGGGCGCGTATGATCAATTTCGTCTACCTTTCCGCAAGCAAGAACAAATATAAATATTTCCGTTTCGTAAGGGAGGATGACGACGATGAATAAGATTCTGACGAAAACGGTGAAAAAAGTCACCCTGCTGTCGACGATTATGGCGATCCTCCTCGCCGCGGCGATCGTCGTAACGGCGATCTTCGGCGTGCATTACGGCTCGACCGTAAACGACCAAAAAACGTTGACCGTTACGGTGAACAGTTTCTTCTATGACACAAAACTTTCCGACGTAGAGGAGATCTGCGAGGCGGAATTCGAAAAACGCGGACTGGACGTCAGCTATGTGCAGTACGGCGAAATGAGCGGCGACGATTGCGAGATCGTGTACCACTTCGACAAAGACGCGGATCTTACGGAAACGGAGAGCGCGCTCGAAACGACGTTCGCGAATAAGATCGAAAACGACGACGCTTGGGGCAACGCGTTCATCGCGGTAGCCTCCAACGGCGAAACGACTTTGGTCAAGATCCCCGTATCCTATTTCGTGCGTACGGCTTGCGCGGTAGCGCTGTTCGTGGCGCTTGCGTTCGCGTACGTGTCCGTTCGGTATAGCCTGAATATGGGCGCTCTCACGGCGGCTTGTTCGGCGCTCGGCTCGCTTATGACGGCGGCGGTCGTATTGCTCGCGCGTATCCCGTTCACATCGTCCGCGCTGTACGCCATCGCGTTTGCCGCGCTTATGACGGCGGCGATCGTATTGCTCACGCTCAACAGACTCCGCGCGAATATGAAAGCGGAGAAAGCGGCGGAACAGTCCGCGGAAGAGCTTATCGTTTCCTCCGTGGCTTGGAAAGAGATCGCGGCGCTCGTCGTAACGCTCGGAGCCGCGCTCGTACTCGTCGGAGCGATCGCAACGACGGCGGTGCGTTGGTTCGCGGCGATCGCGTTGATCGCGCTCGCGGTAACCGCGTTCGTCGGAACGCTCTTTGCGCCCGCTATGTATTTGCCGATGAAAAAGGCGGCGGACAAGCGCGCGGCGGAACGTCCGAAGAACGGATATATCGGCGCGAAGAAAAGCTCCGAGAAAAAGAGCAAGACGGTAGAGACCGAAGAAGAAAAAGAAAGCGAATAACAAGCTGTTAAAAACGGTCGGGCGGGTGGCGGAAACACTACCCGCCCGCGTTTTTAACTTCGGCTTTGCCGCAAGGAAAACGGACGGCAAAAAGACAGGTAATAAAGATGAAAAAACTCGTTTCCGAATATACATTTTCGGCGGAACAACTGAATAAGATCGCCGACCTTGCTTCGGAAACGGGACTGACCGAACAGATCGTGCGGATTTTGTACGCGCGCGGCGTGGACGCCGCCGACAAGATAGGGCGGTTTATGCACCCCTCGCGCAAAAATTTCCTTTCCCCGTTCTTGATGCGGGGTATGGAAGAAACGGTGCGTATGCTCACCGAGGCGCGCGACGAGGGCAAAACGGTCGCCGTGTTCGGCGATTACGACGCCGACGGTATCTGCGCGTCCGCGATCATGTACCACGCTCTGCGCGAGTTCGGTATCGAGGCGCATATCTATATCCCCGAACGTGCGGACGGATACGGGCTGTCTATGGAGGCGGTAGACCGTATCTTCGAGGACTGCAACCCCGAACTGTTCATCACCGTGGACTGCGGTATCTCCGGCGCGAAAGAGGCGCAATATATTTACGAACTCGGTTCGGACGTCATCGTGACCGATCACCACGAACTGCCCGAAACGCTCCCCGATTGCGTGATCGTCAATCCCAAACTCAAAGACGAGTACCCGTACGATAACCTTTGCGGGGCGGGGGTAGCGTTCAAGGTCGCTTGCGCGCTCATCGGCGAAAAGGCGTACGAATACCTCGATTTCGCCGCGCTCGCGACGGTCGCGGACAGTGTGCCGTTGCTTGGCGAAAACCGCGACATCGTGACGGAGGGGCTGAAAATATTCAATACGCATATACGCTCGTGTTTCTCCTCGCTCGTGGGCAAGACGTACGACGGCATAACGGCGCAAACGCTCGCGTTCACGCTCGCGCCCCGCGTCAACGCGGCGGGCAGAATGGGCGACGCGCGCGCGGCGTTCCGACTGTTCACTTCCGAGGACGAATCGGAGATCTACGAACTGTCCGTAAAACTGTGTATGTACAATACGGAACGGCAGAAATACTGCGACGAGCTGTACGCCTCGGCGAAGAAAAAACTGCTCGAAAAGGGCGCGTACGGGAACGTGATCATGCTTTCGGACGAGAGCTGGAACACGGGCTTTATCGGTATCGTCGCCGCGAGGATCGCGGAGGAATACAACCGTCCCACCCTCTTGTTCGTGCATAAAGGGGATATGCTCAAAGGCAGCGCGAGAAGTATCGAGAGCGTGAACATTTTCAACGCCTTGAAAAATTGCGGCGAGTATATCGAGGAATTCGGCGGTCACGCGCAGGCGGCGGGCGTGAACTTGCGGTTCGAGAACTTCGACAAGCTCGAATCCGCGCTCGATAAGGAAATAGGAAGTTCGTACACCGCCGAGGACTTCGAACAGAATATCTATATCAGCGAGGAGATAACTTCCCCGTTCCCCGAAAAATTCGCCCGCGAGCTGGTCGCGATGGAGCCTTACGGCGTGGGACACCGCCGACCGCTGTTCGCGCTTTCGACGGGCGCGTGCGTGGCAAGACCGTTGAAATTCGGTTCGCCGCATCTTACGGTCAAGAGCGAGTATATCGATCTGACCTATTTTTCGGGTCTGAAAAACTTGAAGATCATCGAAAGCGACGTGCGGAAGAAGATCGTGTTCGAAATATCCGTTTCCCATTTCAAGGGCAGGGAATATATCAAAGGGCTTGTCCGCGATCTTTTATACGACGGCAGGACGGGCAGGAACACGGCGGAGAGCATTTTCGCAAACGCCGTCGCGCGTTCGTATTCCCAGCCGACGGACGTTTTCCCCGTGACGGTTACGACGGAGGAAACGAAAGCGTTCATCGCGAAAAAGACGGCGGAGTGCCGTTACGGACTTTGCCTGATCGCCTCCGATCGGCGTACCCTCCGTTTTTACGAGGCGCTTGCGGGGTTCAACTGCGATCTGTTTTATCCCTCGTCGAGGGATCTTTCCAACGCTCTGATCGTATCGCCCGCGCCCGACGCGGACCTGTCGGGTTATCGGGATATCGTCTTTCTCGACACCCCGTCCGATCTCAATATCGCCTCGATAGGCGGCAGGCAGGTATTCGTCAACGGCGAAATTTGCGGGTATAAAATGTTCGAACAGCTCACCGTTTCCCGCGAGAGATTGCTCGATATTTTCTCGGCGCTCCGCCGCGACGTCAACTCGCTCTGCGGCGACACCGCGGAGGAACTTGCGTTCGCTTGCGACGGGCTTGGGTTCGATCGGCGGGAGTTCATCTTCGCTTTGAACGTGTTCGAAGAGCTCGGTCTGGTGGCGTTCGGGGAAGGGAGATTGACGGTGTATCGAGGCGTGAAAGCGGAGCTTACCGACTCGGCGATCTATCGGAAAGTGTGTTTGTTACAGGAACGTATCTGAGTTTCGAAAGAGGAAATAGGACGAGAGAAATATATGGAAAAAACTTTGGAAACGATCAAACAACTGTATTCTGCGGAGGATAGCGAAAAACTGCAAAAGGCGTACGACTATGCGAAAGCGGCGCACGCCAACCAAAAACGCGCGTCGGGCGAACCGTATTTTATCCACCCCTGCGCCGTCGCCGATATTCTCATGGAACTGGGGCTTGACGCCGCGACGATCGCGGCGGCGCTCTTGCACGACGTCATCGAGGACACGCCGTCCACGGAAGAGGATATCCGCCGCGAGTTCGGCGAGGAGGTACTCGCGCTCGTAAGCGGCGTGACCAAGCTCGAAAAGATCGTGTTCAAATCGCAGGAGGACGCGGACGCGGAGAACTTCCGCAAGATCTTCGTCGCGATGGCGAAAGACGTGCGCGTGATCATCATCAAGCTCGCCGACAGACTGCATAATATGCGTTCGCTCAACTTCCTTTCCTTTGAAAGACAACAGCGTATGGCGAGCGAAACGCTGGAAATATACGCGCCGCTCGCGGGCAGACTGGGTATTTCGCAGATCAAGTGCGAACTCGAAGACCTGTGCTTGAAATACCTCGATCCCGAGGCGTACGACTATCTCGTTTACAATATCCGCGAACGGCTTTCCGAGCGTAAAGAGTTCGTAAACCGTATCGTCGAAGAGATCAAGGAACTGATGAAAAACGGCGGCGCGGAGGGCGAAGTGTTCGGCAGACCCAAGCACTTCTATTCCATCTATAAAAAGATGAAGAACAAGGGCAAAACGCTCGACCAGATATACGATCTCACCGCCGTCCGCGTCATCGTCAAGGACGTGCTCGAATGTTACACGGTGCTCGGCGCGATCCACGAGAAATGGAAACCCATTCCCGGTCGGATCAAGGACTATATCGCTACGCCCAAGCCCAACAAATCCCAGTCGTTGCACACGACGGTGATGACCAAGTACGGTCAGCCCGTCGAGATACAGATACGCACCGAGGAAATGCACAAGATCGCGGAATTCGGTATCGCGGCGCACTGGAAATACAAAGAGGGCAGAACGGAAGAAGAGAACACTAATTTCGAGAACAGGCTCGCGTGGCTGCGCGAAGTTATGGAATGGCAGGGCGACCTCAAAGACTCGAAAGAGTTCGTCAGCGCACTCAAAACGGAACTTTACAGCCACGAACTGCTCGTGTTCACGCCGCGCGGCAAGGTCATTTCTCTGCCGCCCGGAGCTACGCCCGTGGACTTCGCGTACGCGATCCATTCGGAAGTGGGCAATCATTGCACGGGCGCGCGGGTCAACGCCAAGATCGTGCCGCTTTCGACAACGCTGGAAGTCGGCGACGTGGTAGAGATCATCACTTCTCCCACCTCCAAAGGTCCGTCGCGGGACTGGCTCAAATTCATCAAATCGTCGAGCGCGAAAGCGAAGATACGGCAGTTCTACAAGAACGAGCTTAAAGAAGAAAATATCCGCGTCGGGCAGTTGAAGTTGGAAGAAGAGGCGAAGAAACGCGGATTCAGCCTTTCCGCCTTACTCAATCCCGAAAGCTTTAAACGCATTTCCGAACGTTTCTCGTTCGGCGAGCAAGCGGAAATGTTCGCGGCGGTGGGCTACGGCTCGATGTCCGTCAATCAGATCCTGCTCAAACTCATCGATTATTACCGCAAAGAGACCCCGCACGCGCTGGAAGTGCATACGAGCGGTGGGACAGGCAAAACGCCCGGCGGCGTGCTGATCAAAGGGCAAGCGGGTATGCTCGTGCGGTTTGCGGGCTGTTGTTCTCCCGTACCCGGCGACGCGATCGTCGGCTTTACCTCCCGCGGCAGGGGGGTGGTCGTCCACCGCGCGGATTGCCCGAACGTAAAGGGAATGGATCAAGACAGGCTGTTACCTGCGGACTGGCAGCTCGAAACGGGAGTCAAACAGCGTTACAACGCGAATATCTTTATCCGCGCCACCGATCAGGGTGCGGCGATCTCCGTGCTTTCGAACGTGGTGTCTGATCTCAAACTCGGTATTGTGAACATCAACGGGCGTATCGACAAGAACGGCGACGCCGTTTTGGAGGCGTCCATTTCGCTCACGGACATTGCCGAAGTGGATATGCTCATCAAGAAAATGCAAGCGGACAAGAGGGTATACGAAGTCCACCGCATCACCTCTCTTTCTTAATGAAAGACTTATATACTTCGTAATACATCGTCGAACTTGCGTTTTTCCTCGGTCACGTACGTATAAGTACGCTCCCGTCGGAAAATCCGCGTTCTCCTTGTCTTACTCGTATCTAAGCCTTTCGACGAGTGGCGTACTGTATCTAAATCGTTTGACGGGTATGCGGAAATCCGTCGAAAAGCCTCGCGCGCCTTGTCTTACTTGTATCTAAGCCTTTCGACGGGCGACGTACTGTATCGAACTTCGACGAGCGGCGTACTGTATCTATCCTTTCAATTCATTTTTCAAGGAACGTTTATGCGTATCATTACAATTTCCCCGCGGGGATTTGGCGCGAATACCTACGTATTGACGGCGGACGGTAAGACCGCCGTCGTGATCGATCCCGCGCAACCGAGGGTGGAAAGCGAGCTGATAAGGCTCGGCTTAAAAGCCGAATACGTACTGTTGACCCATTGTCATTTTGACCACGTAGGCGGGGTGGCGGCGTTGCGGTCGGCTGGCGCGAAAGTGCTTTGCTCGACGGCGGAAAAACCGCTGATCGGTACGGCGGCCGATCTGTTCGAGGCGTTCGGCGCGCCGAGAACGCCTTTCCGCGTGGACGAAACGCTGTCGGACGGCGAAACGCGTAATTTTTGCGGCATAGAAATACGAACGCTGTTCACGCCCGGGCATACGCGGGGCGGCGTGTGTTATCTCGCGGCGGATACGGACGGAAAAAAATACCTGTTCACGGGCGATACGTTGTTCGCGGGCAGTATCGGCAGAACGGATTTCCCGACGGGGGATATCGGCGAACTTCGCGAAAGTTTGAAACGGCTCGCCGCGCTCGACGGGGATATGCCCGTATATGCGGGGCATAACGACGAGACCACGCTCGATACCGAACGCCGTACGAACCCGTTTTTACAAGACCTTTAAAACAGTATCGGAGCATTGACGATGACGCTTACGACGAATTGTGCATTTCTCGAAAACGAACTCTTAGACGCCGCGCGGTTATTCAAAGACCGCCCGCAGTCGATCGAGCACGCCTTCCGTTTCGAAGAGGGCGTTTTTTACAACCGTTTTAACGTGGACGGTGTAGAATATTCCTTTGAAGATAGGGGGCAGGTACAAGACGAACTCTTATATAAACGCTTGGAACGCCGTTTCGCCAAGCTCCGTCTGTACGAAATACTCAGCGCAAAATACAATGCGGAAATGCCCTGGGGCGCGTTGACGGGTATCCGCCCGACCAAGCTCGCCTACACCGAAACGGAGAACGGCGGGGATTTTATCGATCTTTTTCGCCGTATGCACGTGCGGGAAGAAAATATCCGTCTTGTGGAAAAGATATTGCAAACGCAGTCGGGTATCTACGAAAAACGGGACGGCAACACCGACCTGTTCGTGTCCATACCCTTCTGCCCGACCAAGTGTGCCTATTGCTCGTTCATCACCGCGCCCATCGACAAAACGCGGCATTTTTTGCCCGCGTATCTCGATTGTTTGGAAAAAGAACTCGTCGCGGCGAAAGAGAGCGTAGGCAATCTACGCAGCGTATATATCGGCGGCGGCACGCCGTTCGCGCTCGACGCGCCCGATCTCAAACGGGTATTGCAGGCGGTCGGACCGCTTTACGCCGCATTCGGCGGGAACGCGGAATACACCGTCGAGGCGGGGCGCCCCGACGTGTTCGACGAGGAGAAACTCGCTTTGCTCAAAGACTTCGGCGTGAACAGGATCTGTATCAATCCCCAGACCTTTTCGGACGAAACGCTGAAAAAGATAGGTCGGAAACACACCGTCGCGGACTTTTACAGAGCGTACGAACTTGCGGAAAAGTACGGTTTCACGGTGAATATCGATCTCATCGCGGGTCTGACGGAGGAAACGGCGGAAACCTTTTCCCGCGGCGTGGAAAAGGCGGTGCAAACGGGCGCGGACAATATCACCGTGCATTGCCTTTCCCTCAAATCGGGCGCGAAACTCAAAGAGGAGATCTCGTACATCGAAAACGATCTCGTCTCGACTATGGTAGCCTCTTCCCGCGCGATCTTGGGCGACGGCGGCTATCTGCCCTATTATATGTACCGTCAGAAATATCAGGCGGGAAACAACGAGAACGTGGGCTGGACGAAAGCGGGTAAAGCGTGCGTGTACAATATCGACGTGATGGAGGAAACGGCGGACAATCTCGCCGTGGGCGCGAACGCCATTTCCAAGCGCGTTTGGAACGGGATAGGGCGCATAGACAGGTTCGCCTCGCAAAAGGATCTGAAAACGTATATCGAAAATATCGATACGATCGTCGCGGGCAAACGGAAATTTTTCGGATAAACGACGAAAAAAGACAAAAACAGGCGCGAATTTAATTTACATTCTTAAAAGTTTGTGGTAAAATAGTGGTAACGGTCACGAGGAGGAGCGATTCTCCACGCTCGTCTTGGTGATACGGGATATATTCCATAGGAGGATAAAAAGAAATGGAAAAGAAAGAAATCATCGCAAAACACGCAACCCACGAAGGCGACACCGGTTCGCCCGAAGTTCAGATCGCTTTGTTGACGGAACGTATCAACCACCTCAACGAGCATTTGAAGGAACACAAGCAGGACAATCATTCCCGTCGCGGACTTTTGAAAATGGTCGGTAAGCGCCGCGGTCTTTTGGATTATCTGAAAGAAAAAGACATCGCGAGATACAGAGCGATCGTCGAGGCGTTGGGATTGAGAAAATAATGCAAGCACAAAAGGGCGGGTGTTTTAACTCGCTCTTTTTTGTGGATACGCGGTATCGCGCAAGGACAAGCTAACGGCATAGGCGGGTCCGAGCGTTCGCGTATATACCCGCTGCCGTCCGAAGACGATGGCGGACAAGAACAAAAAAGAATAGTAAGAAGGAGAATTTTTAACAATGCCAGCATTAGAAAACAGCAGAGTATTCAAAACGGACTATGCGGGGAGAGAACTGATCGTAGAGATCGGTAAGTACGCAGAACAAGCGAACGGGGCTTGCCTTGTTCGTTGCGGCGATACGGCGGTGCACGTATCGGTATGTATGTCGGAAACGGCGAGAGAGGGTATGGATTTCTTCCCCCTGTCCGTTGATTACGAAGAGAAAATGTTCGCCGTGGGCAAGATTCCCGGCGGATTCAAAAAACGCGAGGGCAGAGCGTCCGATAAGGCTATTTTGACCAGCCGTCTGATAGACAGACCTATCCGCCCCCTGTTCCCGAAGGGAATTTTCAACGACGTCGTCGTTGTCGCGACCGCGCTTTCCGTCGATCCCGACGTTTCCCCCGAACCTTTGGCAATGGTCGGTTCGTCCATCGCGCTGTCCATCTCGGACATTCCTTGGGCAGGCCCTACCGGTTCGGTCGTCGTAGGCTGCGTTGACGGCAAGTACGTCATCAACCCCAACGTCGAAGAACGCGCGAAGAGCACGATCCACCTCAACCTTGCGGGTACGAGCGACGCGATCCTTATGATCGAGGCGGGCGCGAACGAAGTGACCGACGCGGAAATGGTCGGCGCGATCATGTTCGGTCACGAAGAGATCAAGAAGGTTTGCGCGTGGATCGCAAACGAGATCGTTCCCGCGGTCGGCAAACCCAAGAGAGAAATGGAATTCTACCATATCCCCGAAGACATCGACGCGGCGGTAAAGGCGTACGGCTACGATAAGCTGTATGCGGCGCTCGACACGTTCGACCGTCAGGAAAGACAGACCCGCCAAGCGGCGGCGGAGGCGGAGATCGTAGAGCATTTCTCCGAAATTTATCCCGATAAGATCCGCGAGGTCAAAGACTCCATTTATTATATCGTAAAGGGCATCGTCCGTTCGAAGATCTTCGAAAACGGCGTTCGTCCCGACGGCAGAAAGCTCAAAGAGGTCCGTCCTATCTGGTGCGAACACGGCGTTCTTCCCCGCGTACACGGCTCGGCTGTGTTTACGAGAGGTCAGACGCAAGCGCTCACGACCTGTACGCTGGGTATGCTCGGCGAGGCGCAGAGAATGGAAGGTCTTGACGAGGAAGAAGAAAAGAGATATATGCACCAGTATAACTTCCCCGGCTATTGCACGGGCGAGGCAAAGGCTTTGAGAAGTCCCGGTCGCCGCGAGATCGGTCACGGCGCTTTGGCGGAACGCGCGCTCGTTCCCGTTATCCCTTCTCCCGACGAATTCCCGTACGCGATCCGCGTCGTCTCGGATATTATGTCCTCCAACGGTTCGTCCTCGATGGCGTCCGTGTGCGGCTCGACGATGGCGCTTATGGACGCGGGCGTGCCCATTAAAGCTCCCGTAGCGGGTTGCGCGATGGGTCTTGTCAAAGATCCCGAAACGGGTAAGTACGTGATCCTGACGGATATTCAGGGTCTTGAAGACTTCCTCGGCGATATGGATTTCAAGGTAGCGGGTACGGATAAAGGTATCACCGCGATCCAGATGGATATCAAGATCAAAGGTATTTCCGAAGAGATAATGCTCGACGCGATCGCGCAGGCGCAAGAGGCGAGAAAGTTCATTCTCGGCAAGATGCTCGAATGTATCCCCGACGTCAATCCCGAACTTTCGACCTACGCTCCCAAGATCGTTACCTTTAAGATCAATCCCGAAAAGATCGGCGACGTCGTCGGTAAACAGGGTAAGGTCATCAATAAGATCATCGAACAGACGGGTACGAAGATCGACATCGAAGAAGACGGTACCGTTTGTATCGCTTGCTACGGCGATATCGCGAACGCGAACCGCGCGAGAGCGATCGTCGAATCGATCGCGCACGATCCCGAAGTGGGCGATATGTTCGTCGGCGTAGTCGTACGGATCCTTTCCAAAGTCGGCGCGTTCGTAGAATTTGCGCCCGGTAAAGACGGTATGATCCACATCTCCAAGCTTTCCGAACAGAGAGTGAACCAAGTGGAAGACGTTTTGAATATCGGCGATAAAGTCAAAGTCGAGATCATCAAGATCGGCGAAAAGGGTATCGACCTCCGCTTGCTTGAAAAAATGGACTAAAAAGTAACCAAGACGAAAAAAGCTATCGGTTTTGCCGATAGCTTTTTTACGGTTTTTAAGAGAAATTACATAAAAAATCAAAAAACGTCTTAAAAACCGTTGACGGAGTTTTGCATTTTCGGGTATAATAAAAAAGCGACGGGGTTATAGCGCAGTTGGTAGCGCGTTTGAATGGCATTCAAAAGGTCAGGGGTTCGACTCCCCTTAGCTCCACCAAAAATCACCTGAAACGAGCAATTCGTTTTAGGTGATTTTTATTCAAGCCGATAGGTTTGGTATGTAATCACGGCTTGCCGTGTATGTCACCGCCGTCAGGCGTATGTCATCATTCGGCTTGATTACATACAACAAATTGATAACATACCGCTATCGCGGATTACATAAACAACTATCGTTGTGATTTTTTACGTTAGCGCACGCCGTAGTGCCATTTTTATATTTATATTTTTATTTTCTTAAACAGACGTGAATGTGACTCAAAGTCCGTTGTTAAAAAAGTCACTTTATCAAGGTAAAAAAGAATTTTTAGTGGATATGGCTTGTTTTCCTGGGTCAAGTGGTTCGCCTATATTCATTTTAAATGAGGGAAGTTACCATATAGGGTCGAATTTATATGCAGGGAGTCGAGTGAAATTTATAGGAATTTTATATGGTGGACCTCAATATGCGGCGACTGGGGATTTAATCTTAATGGATTTGCCAAATGTTCCATTTCCTATTACAAGAATACCTACAAATTTGGGAATCGCGATAAAGGCAGAGAGAATATTGGATTTTGAATCTATGTTTGCTCCACAAGTGGCTCGTGAAATTGAGGAAATGGAAAAGAAGAGTGAATAATGGTTCAAGATAGGTACAAACGGTTCAACCAAAAATACGGCATACCCAAATGGGTACGCCGTATTTTTACTTTTTGCAAGGTGATTGTGGGAGCACGACACATTCTCAAAAGGGCAGATGTCCGTTCCAAAAAAATCTTAAAAATTTTTTAAAAACTTTTTAATATAGGCATACGTTTGTCATATTTATTGTGGTATACTTGTAGTAGAAAAAAGCAAGAGGCATAATTATGAAAATGTTTTGGGAAATTGAGGGAACAGATAAACCTTTATATACGGCAAAAGCTTATATTAAATACATAATAAATAAGAAAACAAGAAAGAAGTATTATTGCGGCGAAGGAAAATTCTATAAAAAGAAAAATTATCCCAAAAATTTGGCGGAAGACCAATGGGATATAATCAAGAAAAAATCGCAATGTATATATGATTTTTATTATGAAACAATACCGCCTACTCGAATAGAAAAAATGGGTTTGTTTAAGGCGCGTAGCATATCGCCCGCGAAACCATATGAGAGAGAAAAGGAATATATGAATTCCTTTGCTTTATGGAAGATAGATGGATTAGTTCCTACCATGTATACGTGGAAAAAAGTGGACTTGATTCGAGATAAAAGAACAGGCAAAGAATATAAACGCGGAGAGTTGGTGAGATTTCATAACGAAGATGAAACACCTTTTCCGTTGGTAGAATATACAGACGATTTTGAATATATTTTAATTGTTGAGCAAGGGAATAATTGTATAGAACTTAAAGATTATGCTCGTGAAATGTGGGTCAATAGTCTTTTTAGAAAATAAAGGATATTTATTAGATGATGGATAAAACAAGAATGAATATTGACGTAAAAAAAGTGCTTAATAAAGTAGGGATACAAATAAGTTTTGATAAATATGCGAAAATAATGAGAATGTTTGAAGAGGTGAACGTGTTGGAAAGTCGAGAATTTCAAAGGTTTTTTAACGGGTTTTATCGTGTTCGTCGTGGCGCGGAGTGGCAAAAAAGATATTATGCCTTTTTTGAAGAGTGCAGAAAAACAAATCCAACATTTGAAAGTATTATAATAGCTATTTATAAGCAAACAGGCAACGTGGAAGCATCTTTTTCTAGTAAAATGTTACATACGATAAATGGCGATATGCCTATATGGGATCAATTTGTTTTAAAACAATTAAAGAAGAAATTAACAGGAAAAACAAAAGAGGAAAAAATAAAAAATGCAATACACATTTATAAAGAAATTATAGAGTGGTATAAGACTTATTTGAAAACACGAGAGGCGACTGAATGTATAAAAGAGTTCGATTCTCTTTTTCCTATGTATTGTTGGTTTAGTAACACAAAGAAAATTGATTTTCTACTTTGGCAAATGCGCGAAGATAATATTTGATTCGGTTCAAGATAGGTACAAACTGCTCAAGGCAAGGGGACTTGAACCGTTTTTTGGCGAAAACGACGGGATCGGATATAAAAATCCGTCGGCGGTGAAATTATTCATTTTGCAATATTGACTTTTTTCGAGAAATCGCTTATAATTAGTTAAAAAGTAAAAGAGGCATACAACTATGGGTATGGTGGCATTGACGGCGCTCGGCGTCGGCGGGGCGACCGTCGTCGGCGCGGCGATCGGGTTTCTGTTTAAAAACCTTTCGCATAAATTTTCCGATATCATTCTCTCTTTCGCGGCGGGCGTAATGCTCGCGGCGGCGATCCTCGGTCTTATCCTGCCGTCCGTGGAATACGGCGGCGACTTCGGTCTGTTGATCGCAGTCGTGGGTATCTTTGCGGGCGCGATCTGTCTGAATTTTGTGGATAAACTCGTTCCGCATTTGCACAAGATTATCGGTCCCGACATAGAAGAACACCAGAACGCGAATTTGAGCAAGGTACTCCTGTTCGTTATCGCCATCGCGATCCACAACCTGCCCGAGGGTATCGCGGCGGGCGTGGGATTCGGTTCGGGGAACACGGCGCAGGCGTTGACCATCGCAGGCGGTATTGCGCTGCAAAATATTCCCGAGGGTATGGTCGTCATCGGACCTATGCTCGCGGCGGGCGTATCCAAGAAAAAGACTTTTCTCTGCGCGCTCGTTACGGGACTTGTCGAAGTGGTGGGAACGTTCATCGGCTATTTCGCCGTCAGCGTTTCTTCTGCGATACTTCCGTTCGCGTTGGCGTTTGCGGGCGGAACGATGCTGTACGTTATCAGCGACGAGATGATACCCGAAACGCACTCGCACGGCGTGGAACGCGGCGCGACCTATGCGTTGCTCGTCGGGTTCTGTTTTATGTTGGCGATGGATATTTTACTCGGTTAAGCGAGAGTAGTTATAAAATAAAGAGGAGATAAAATTTATGCGAAAGAAGAAAAAGACGATTGCGCTGATCGCGCACGACAACAAAAAAGCCGCGATGGTGAACTGGGCGTTAAAAAACAAGACCGTACTCGAAAGGTTTGACCTTTGCGGCACGGGCACTACGGCGAACGCGGGGGATATTTATTTGACCCAGCTCGAAAATCCTATCGAGATCATCGGTTACGGCTTGAAAAAGGCGAAAGAAAAGGGAATGTTCGTCGTGCTCAATCCCGCGCCCGCGAATAAGGAGATCGCGCCGTATTTGGAGTATTGCGACCTCGTAACGCCCAACGAAACGGAAACGGAACTTTTAGGCGGTCGGGAGGAGATCCTTAAAAAGGTCGGGACGTTGCTCGTTACGCTCGGCGGAAAAGGGCTCGAGATCCGCACGAAAGAGGGCGGAACGGTATACCCGTGTATGAAGATAAAGCCCGTGGACACGACGGCGGCGGGAGATACGCTTTGCGGCGGTCTGACGGCGTATCTTGCGGAGGGCAAGAGCCTGGAAGAGTCGGCGAAGTTCGGCAGTAAAGCGGCGTCCATCGCCTGCACCCGTCAGGGCGCGCAACCCTCTATCCCCACGAGAGAAGAAACTCTTAACTATTAAGCAATAAAAACGACCCCTTTCGCGCATACTGCGTCGGGAGGGGTCGTTTTATGTATAAGGATATATTAGAAAACGCGAAAAAGTTGCAATCCGAACTCGTCGGCTGCCGCCGCTTTTTGCACGAACACGCCGAAGTCGGGTTCGAACTCGAAAACACGACGGCGTTCGTCGGGTCGAGGTTGGAAGAAATGGGGTATAAACCCCAGCCCTGCGGCAGGTCGGGGCTTGTCGCGACGGTCGGGAAAGCGGGCAAGCGCAAGGCGTTTTTGCTCCGCGCGGATATGGACGGATTGCCGATACCCGAACGTTCGGGCGAACCGTTCGCCTGTAAAAACGGGAATATGCACGCCTGCGGACACGATATGCACACGGCTATGCTCCTCGGCGCGGCGAAACTTCTGAAAACGTACGAAACCGAACTGAACGGGGTCGTGAAACTGCTTTTTCAACCCGCCGAGGAGATCTTGCAGGGCGCGCAAGATACGATCGCCGCAGGCGTTTTGCAAAACCCCGAAGTGGGCGCGGCGATGGCGTTGCACGTAATGACGGACGTACCGTTCCCGATCGGCACGGCGGTCGTTCCGCCCTCGGGCGTGGGCGCGCCCGCCGCGGACTATTTTAAAATAGAGGTGACGGGCAAAGGCTGTCACGGCTCGACGCCGCAGAACGGCGTGGACGCGATCTCCGTCGCGGCGCATATCCTTCTCGCATTACAGGAAATACCCGCCCGCGAGATCTCGGTAAACGCGCCCGCCGTCCTCACCGTCGGGAAATTACGGGGCGGGACCGCGGGCAACGTCATTGCGGATACCGCCGTTCTCGAAGGCACGCTCCGCGCGTTCGACGAACAGACCAGGGAAGAGGTCAAAGCCCGTTTGAAAACCCTTTCGGCGGGGATCGCCAAAGCTTACCGCGCGAAGGCGAAAGTTCTGTTCGAGGGCGGCTGTCCGACCCTGCTCAACGACGAAAACGTTTCGGCGTTCGTCGAACGCAACGCGCGCGAATTGCTCGGCGGCGGAAACGTGCTTACCGCCTCGGAGCTTGGCGGCGCGACCAACCGCAACGGCGGCAGCGAGGATTTTGCGTATATCAGCCGCGAAACGCCCTCCGTCATGCTCGCGCTCGCGGCGGGGAATAGCGGGGAAGGGTACGGCTATCCTTTGCACCACCCCAAAGTAAGGTTCGACGAACGCGCGCTGTGTATCGGCGCGGCGCTCCTCGCCTACAACGCTTTGCGGTGGTTTGACGGGGAATAAAATATGCCCGTTTGCGCATAGGACAAAATTCGCGTAGCGAAAAAGGTCGGAACGCCCCGAATGGGGCTGACCGCATAGATCGGAAACCCCAAACGGCAAAAAACGGGCGGAAACGAACTTTTCCGACCTTTTTTGCAAGACGGCGCAATAGGGGAGAAAGTATGCGGCTGACCGCATACGATACGGGCAGGTATGCGGCGAACGCTCAAAAAACGTTTGCGGGTACCCGCAAACGTTTTCTGCAAGAAAAGACAAGATCCCCCTTTATTTGCGGGAATGAGATAAATTGTGATTATTCGGTGACGTATGCTTGACAAAATGCCGTTAATTTGGTAAAATGTAAAGAAAATATGTGACAAGCGCGCGGAGCGCACGACGGACGGGTATGAAAAAAAACACGAAAAAACAACTGCTGAATATCTTCTTCGTCGTGGCGTTGGCGGTCGTTACCATCGTTATCCTGATAAAGAGCAACGAGGAACTCAATTTCCAAACGCTGAAAGAGTTTTTCGCCGCTTGCAACGCGTGGTATCTGGTGGGCGCGGTCGTTTGTATGCTGTTGTTTATCTTTTTCGAGGCGCTCAGCGTACATATCATTTTGCGAAAGTTCGGCTATAAGCCAAAATGGCGTTCTTCGCTCGCCTATTCGACCTCGGACGTCTACTATTCCGCGATCACGCCGTCGGCGACGGGCGGTCAGCCCGCCTCGGCGTATTATATGGTGAAAGACGGCGTATCGGGCGGCGCGTCCTGTTTCGCGCTGATATTCAACCTCGTCGGGTATACGGCGGCGATCATTCTGCTCGGCGGCGGCGCGCTTGTTTGCCGTTTCGACCTGTTTTTGGGGTTCGATACGTTCGTGAAAGTACTCATCGTGATCGGGATCGTTTCGCAGGTGTTTTTGCTCGCGTTCTTTATCGCGTGTATGTGCTGGCACAGCGGCGTGTTGAAAGTCGGAAATTTCGGCATTTCCCTGCTTTTGAAAATACGGTTGATGAAGAACGGGGATAAATGGCGGGGAAAGCTCGAAGGCGTAGTGGAGAAATACCGTAGCTGTTACGCGTGTTTTCGGGAACATAAAACGTTGACGTTGTGGGTATTGCTCTGCAACGTAGCCCAACGCGCGGCGCTCATTATGGTGTCGGCGTTCGTGTGCGCGGCGGCGAGCGATTGCAATATGGCGGAAGTGTTCGCCCTGCAAGCGTTTGTGGTGCTCGGGTATAATTCCATACCCCTGCCCGGCGGCGCGGTGGCGTTCGAGTATTTGTATCTGAACGTATACGAGGGCATATTCGCGCCCGCGTTCATACTCGTGGCGATGATGGTCACGCGCGTGATCTCGTATTATTGCAGTATGCTGCTCAGCGGCGTTTATACCATCGGGTATCATATCGGTCTTATGAAACGCGCGCCCAAAGACGAAGACGAAGACAAAGAAAACGAAAACGAAAGAGAAGGAGAAGTTTGCGAAGATGAAGGAACAAAAGAAACGTAAAGTATTCGTGGGATTCTACCACTACGGCGTTATCCTCACGTACATATCCGTGCTGTCGGCGATCGTGGGGATATGTTTCTCGGTCGGCGGGAACAGAGAACCCCGCCCCGATATCGGCGTGATCTGTCTGTTGATCTCGGGCGTATGCGACGCGTTCGACGGCGCGGTGGCGCGAACGAGAAAGAACAGAACGCGCGAGGACCAGATGTTCGGCGAACGTATCGACTCGCTCAGCGATCTGATCGCGTTCGGCGTCGCGCCCGCAATGATCGGGTTCGGTATGAAGATCAACCGTTGGTTCTATATTCCCGTTTATGGTCTGTTCGTGCTGTGCGCGCTCATTCGGCTCGCCTATTTCGACGTGACCGAGGAGATCCGCACCGAGGACGAGAACTGCGGCAAACGTACCTTCTACGAAGGCTTGCCCGTGACCAACGTGGCGTTCGCGTTGCCCATTTTCTATCTCATAGCGACGATGTTCCCCGACTATTCGGTGGGTTGGAACGCGACGATGCTCGTCGGCTACGTAGCTCTTTCCGTGCTGTTCGTACTCCGTTTTAAAATGCCCAAGCTCGGCGTCAAAGGTCTGCTTGTGGCGATGGCGGTGCTCGCCGTCATTCTCGGCGCGTTGCTTACGCTGAATCTGACGGTGTTCAAATGAGACCGATCGTAACGAAAGAAACTTCCGCTCCCGCTCCGTCCGTGCGTTTTCTGTATAACACGCGGTTTGGCGGGGCGGTTTTGCGTTTGCTCACCAGGCGTTGGATCTCCAAGCTCGCGGGCGCGTTTTTGGATAGCTTTCTTTCCCGCGGACTGATAAAAGGGTATATCCGTCGTAACGGCATAGATATGTCGCAATTCGAGGAGGAGAAGTACAAGAGCTTTAACGCCTTTTTCACCCGCCGTATCCGCGCGGGACTTCGCCCCTTTGCGATTGAGAACGCCGAATTTCCGTCGCCCTGCGACGGAAAAATATCCGCCTACCGCGTGGACGAGGGGGGCAGGTATGAGATCAAGGGTTTTCCGTATACCGTGGAAAGCTTGCTCAAAAACTCCGAACTTGCCAAAAAATACGAGGGCGGGCTTTGTATCGTCCTTCGGCTCGCGGTGGAGGATTATCACCGCTATTTCTACCTCGACGACTGCGAAAAGGGCGAGAACGTGTTCCTCAAAGGCAGATTGCACACCGTGCAACCGTACGCGTTGGAAAAACGGCGGGTGTTCACGGAGAACTGCCGCGAATACACCGTACTGCATACGGCGAATTTCGGAGATGTAACGCAAGTGGAAGTAGGCGCGATGATGGTCGGGCGTATCGTCAACAACCACGGCGCGGGGGCGTTCAAACGCGGCGAGGAGAAAGGCAGATTCGAATTCGGCGGTTCGACGATCGTTCTGCTCGTGGAAAAGGACAAAGTGTCGCTCGACAAGGAATTTTTCGCCAACACCGCAAACGGCGACGAAACGGTCGTGCGTTGCGGGGAACGTATCGGCGTTGCCAACGTATAAAAACGATAAATAAAAACAGCCGCGCTTTCGTTTGAAAGCGCGGCGATTTTTTTTGAGCCGTAGTATCAAAGATCGAGTTTGGGTATCCCTGCAAAGCCTTTGGCAAGGTCGGCATCGGAGGGGATATAGTCGGTCATTTTTCCGTCGTGGAATTTCTCGTATGCGACCATATCGAAATACCCCGTACCCGTAAGCCCGAATACGATGGTCTTTTCCTCGCCCGTTTCCTTGCATTTTTTCGCCTCGTCTATCGCGACGCGAATGGCGTGGCTGGATTCGGGCGCGGGCAAGATGCCTTCCACTCTCGCGAAATATTCCGCCGCCTCGAAAACGGAGGTCTGTTCGACGGCGCGCGCCTCCATAAGCCCTTCGTCGTACAGTTCGGAAAGGGTGGTGGTCATGCCGTGATAGCGAAGTCCGCCCGCGTGGTTTGCCGAGGGGATAAAGCCCGAACCGAGCGTGTACATTTTGGCGAGCGGACACACCTTGCCCGTATCGCAGAAATCGTATGCGTATTTCCCGCGCGTGAGCGAGGGACAGGACGCGGGTTCGACCGCGATGAAACGGTAGTCGGCTTTGCCCTGTAATTTCTCCGCCATGAACGGCGCGATAAGCCCGCCGAGGTTGGAACCGCCGCCCGCGCAACCGATGATGATATCGGGCTTTACGCCGTATTTGTCGAGCGCGGTCTTGGTTTCAAGTCCGATGACCGACTGGTGCAAAAGCACCTGATTGAGCACGCTGCCGAGCACGTAGCGGTAGCCGTCCATACCCGTCGCCGCCTCGACCGCCTCGGAGATGGCGCAACCGAGCGAACCCGTCGTGCCGGGGAATTCTTCGAGAATTTTTCTGCCGACGTTGGTCGTCATGGAGGGGGAGGGGGTCACGTTCGCGCCGTACGTACGCATTACTTCGCGGCGGAAAGGTTTCTGTTCGTAAGATACCTTGACCATATACACGCGGCAATCAAGCCCGAAATAGGAACAAGCCATCGAGAGCGCCGTACCCCATTGTCCCGCGCCCGTTTCGGTGGTCACGCCTTTCAAGCCCTGTTCTTTTGCGTAATACGCTTGTGCGATCGCGGAATTGAGCTTGTGACTTCCGCTGGTGTTGTTGCCTTCGAATTTATAGTAGATCTTCGCGGGCGTGCCGAGCGCCTTTTCCAGACAGTACGCGCGCACCAGCGGCGCGGGACGGTACATTTTATAGAAATTGCGTACCTCTTCGGGTATGTCGATATATTTCGTGGTATCGTCGAGTTCCTGTTTGGCAAGCTCGTTGCAAAAGACCGCGGAAAGTTCCTCTTCCGTCATCGGTTTGAGGGTAGCGGGATTGAGCAGGGGCGCGGGTTTCTTATCCATAAACGCACGCAGGTTCAGCCATTGTCTGGGAAGTTCTTCTTCGCTTAAATAGATCTTATAGGGGATTTCCGTTTTCATAATAATAACTCCTTTTGAATTGATATAAACGTTGTGGGACGGGGGATCGGGAAAAACGCCGTTCGCCATCGGAAAATTCTCTTTTCGTTCATATCTCGTTACCTCCTTTTGATAAAAAAAGCCCGAAGACGGAGAAACTCCGTTTTCGGGACGATATATACTACCGCGGTGCCACCCAAATTGACTTTGAAAAAAGTCCGCTTTTTTGCGTACAAACATACGCTCTGCCTTTTTACGGGCGCAGTTCCCGTCGATTGCTACTGACACGTAAAGTGCGTTCGTTCGCCCTCGTAAGCCCATTCCCTTCGTGCGCCTCGCCGCAATTCCACCGCCTGCGGCTCTCTGCTGAGACGCTTTCCCGAAAGTACTATCCTTACTCATCGGTTTCGTTTGATTTTCTTTATATTATCATAATATTCGATACAAGTCAAGCGTTTGAACGAAAAAATAAATAATTTTTTTTCTCTTTTTCCCGATCAGAACGTAAAACGGTCGAACGGTTCGCCCGTGGCAAGGTCTTTAAAGGTAAGCCCGTCGCCGCTTAACAGGATATACGAATGGGGCGTGCCGTCCTTGGGCAGAGCGACCGAACCGCAATTCGCGTAAGTCCCGCCGCCGCGCAGTTCGCGGTGGCAAGGCGTATGGAAATGCCCGTTGAAAAGCACGTCGCCCGCTTGTAACAGGGGAGGGTTTTCCTCGTTATACAAATGACCGTGGGTAAGAAACAGCGTTTTGCCGTGGAACGGCAACAGCGCGTAGTCCGCCATAATGGGGAATTCGAGGACCATCTGATCTACTTCGCTGTCGCAATTCCCGCGCACGGCGACGATCTTTTCCTTATACGCGTTGAGCGCGGCGAACACCTTTTTCGGCTCGTAGCCGTCGGGGAAATCGTTGCGCGGACCGTGATATAAAAGATCACCGAGCAGGACGAGTCGCGCGGCTTGTTCCCGCTCGAAAGCGTTCAAAAGTTTATCGCACCAAAACGCCGAACCGTGAATATCGGAGGCGATGAGAAATTTTTCGTTCATAAAAATACCTTGTAATCGTCAGAAAATGAACTTGATGACGTCCATTTCCTCGGGCAGATTCGAGCCGCTGCCGACGAGCGCGGCGTATTTGTCCATAAGCGCGGGCAGCTCCTCTTCCTTGAAACTGCAAAAGGGGAACTCCGAATAATTGACCGCTTTGTTTGCGAGCAGGTTAATCGCCGTCGAAACGAATTCGCGGCTTTCCGTGATACCCTTGATCGTCACGTTGTTTTTCAGCGCGTATTCGAGGTTGACGTGCAAGCTCTTGCAGGTCGGCGCGCAGAACGCCACGAACGCGTCGCGTTTGACGAGCGGGAACAGTACGGAGGGTTCGCTGCGGTTGGCGTACGTAAGATATACCGCGCCGTCGGCGAATTTACCGCCCGTGACCTGTAAAACGTTGTCTTTGAGCGTTTCGTCGTTGGGGAAGGTGTAATAGATACCGCATTTTTTCGCGCGCGCGAGCCGTTCCGCGTTGTTGTCGGCGAGAATGGGCACGGCGCGGTGATAGATGAGGATCTGACAAAGCACGTTTGCGTAAAGCCCGCCGCCGAGCACGAGAATGTGCTGACCGACGGTGATCTGCATTTCGTCCACGACCCGTTCCGCGAGCGCGATGGCGTCGATGAGGAACGCCGCCTCGTCGGACACGGAGGAGGGCAGGGGGTAAACGTCGTCCACGCCCGCAAGCACGAAATCACGGTAGAACCCGTCCGCCGTTTCGCCTGCGATCTTCAATCCGTCGGGGGAGAGTTCGTCCTCCGTCACGCCGGCAAGGTATACGCGTTCGCCCTTTTTGATAAAGGAATCCTCGCTCGCCTCCGTCACCTGACCGATCGCGAATCTGCCGGGGATAAAAGGGGATTTTACCTTGATTCCGCCCGCGTAGACGGCTACGTCCGACTCGGTGAGGAGGGCTTTGGTGACTTTCACTTTTACTTTGTCCGAGGAGAGTTTGAGGTCGGGCGCGTTGACGTGTTGTAAGTTGTGGGGATATGCTAATTGCCAAACTTTCATAATTAAAGTTCGTTTCCTTGCGTTCGGCTATGGATTTGGCGCGCGAAAACCGCCGCGCCTTACGCGAACAAGATTAGTATAACGCATTTTCGGTAAATTTGCAAGTATTTTTTTATAAATTGAGTTAAAAACAGTTGACGAAGATGGAAAAAAGCATTATAATTAGAAAGCATTATTTAAGAAAAACGAATAGCGAGGTGAAAATATATGAAAGCGGATATACATCCCAACTATCACGAAGTCACGGTGACCTGCGCTTGCGGCGCTACGTTCAAGACGGGTACGACCAAGGATTGCGAAGTTCTCAAAGTGGATATTTGCAGCAACTGCCACCCCTTCTTCACGGGCAAGCAGAAACTGGTGGATACCGGCGGTCGTATTGATAAATTCAAGAAGAGATACGGTATGTAATCGAAGGATTTTTGGGGTTTAAGGTTCTCTTAAACCCCTTATCCTTTAAAAAACGACGTATATACTTCGTAATACGGCGTCGGGCTTGCGTTTTTTCTTGCTCGTGTACGACAAGTACACTCCCGTCGAAAAATACGCGCCCTCCTTGTCTTACTCGTATCTACGCCGTTTTTGGCAACGCAAAGTCACGCGAGGTCTTGTCTGACTTGCATCTTGCTTTGTTTTACAAACGACGTATATACTTCGTATCTACGCCGTTTTTGGCAAAACTCCTATTTCCACACCTAATTTATAATAATCCGTATGAAAGAAAAAAAGAACAAAAAACAAAGACCCGTATCCATCGGCGGTCAAGCCGTTATGGAAGGGGTAATGATGCGCGGAAGGACGGCTATGGCGACCGCCGTACGCGATCCCGAAGGCGTGATCCAAATAGAATCCGAGCGGTTGACCCCGCCCGAAAAAAAGAAGAAATTTTCCCGTTTGCCTTTTGTGCGCGGCGTGGTCAATTTCGTTCATTCGCTCGTGGACGGCAACCGCATTTTAATGCGTAGCGCGGACGTGGCGATCGGCGACGAGGAACAACCTTCCAAAGCCGAAAAATGGTTGCAGGAAAAACACGGCGTGGACCTCGGCGGTATTTTGAACGGCGTGGCGATCGTGCTCGGCGTAGTGCTCGCCGTGCTCATTTTCATCGCTCTGCCGCAGTTCATTACGGGCTTTTTGCCCTTCGACAAGACGAGCGCGGGACTGGAC
Source organism: Candidatus Scatosoma sp. (assembly GCA_045124465.1). Classification (GTDB taxonomy): domain Bacteria; phylum Bacillota; class Clostridia; order Christensenellales; family Borkfalkiaceae; genus Scatosoma. The sequence goes on along the minus strand of JBGVLV010000023.1, from coordinate 6,018 downwards.
GGGCTTTGGTTCAACCTCATAGAAGGCGGTATCCGTCTGCTCATTTTCATCGCGTACATTTTGCTCATTTCCCTGATACCCTCTTTGAAACGGGTGTTTATGTACCACGGCGCGGAGCATAAGACCATTTCCTGCTACGAGGCGGGCAAGGAACTGACGGTGGAGAACGTTCGCACCTGTACCCGCGTACACGACCGTTGCGGCACGACCTTTTTGTTCCTCGTGATGATCGTGAGCATACTCGTGTTCTCGCTCGCGAACGTGGTCGTGGGACAATGGTTGTACACGGGCAACGAAAAGCTCAACGGCGTGATACGGATCGTATTCAAATTATTGCTTTTGCCCATCGTGGCGGGCGTGTCGTACGAGATATTGCGCCTGCTCTCCAAAACGAAAAACAAATTCTTCCTCATCTTCAAAGCGCCCGGACTTTTGCTCCAACGCCTTACCACCCGCGAACCCGACGACGGCATGATAGAATGTGCGATCACGGCTTTCAACACCGTTTTGCAGATGGACGCCGATCCTACGATTCCCGAACGGGTATTCGCGACTGCGGGCAAGATGAGCGCGCTCCTCAAAAACACCAAAAAGCGTTTCGCGCAAGCGGGTATCGACGGGGAGGACGCGGAATGGATTTTCGCGCTCACGCTGTCTATGCCAAAGAGCGCGGTGAATAGCGAAGAGCGTATCCTCAAAGTCGCGCAGGCAAAGGAGATCGTCCGTATCGCGGACGAACGCCTGACCGGCCGTCCGCTTTGGTATATCGTCGGCGACGCCGATTTTTGCGGCTATAAGATCAAAGTAGACGAACGCGTTCTGATCCCCCGTCCCGAAACGGAAGAACTCGCGATGATGGTCGTCAACGCGGCGGAGGAAGGGCAGAGCGTGCTCGATCTTTGCACGGGCAGCGGCGCGATCGCGATCGCGATCGCCAAGGAAACGGAAAAATACAACCGCAAAGTCAAGGTCACGGCGCTCGACGTCAGCGCGGACGCGTTGGCTCTTGCCAAGGAAAACGCCGAAACGAACGGCGCGGAAATAACCTTCGTACAGTCCGACCTGTTCACAAGACTTCGCGGCAGATTCGACATCATCGTGTCGAATCCCCCGTATATCCCGTCCGCGGACATAGAGAATCTGCAACGGGAAGTGAAAGACTACGAACCCCGCCTTGCCCTCGACGGCGGCGCGGACGGACTGGATATTTACCGCCGTATCGCGGCGGACGCCTCCAAATACCTCAACCGCAACGGTATGCTTATGCTCGAAGTGGGGGAAGGCGAGGCGGAAAAAGTCGTACGGCTGTTTAAAAATTGCGCGTATGCGATGATCGTCAAAGACTTCAACGGCGTGGACCGTTACGTGAAAGTGATGATGTAAACCGTAACCAAGGAGGGATAGACGGGTGCTGAAAAAACTCGACGGCATTTTGGAACGCTTTGACTTTTTATCCGAAAAACTCGCCGATCCCGAGGTAATATCGGATATGGAAGTCTGGCGCGGCTACACCAAAGAACACGCCGACCTGCAAGAGACCGCGGAAAAATACCGCGAGTATCTCGCGATCGAAAAGGAAATGACGGATTCGTTCGAGCTTGCCGAAACGGAAAGCGATCCCGAACTGAAAAAAATGCTCTCTGACGAGGGCTACGCCTGTAAAGAACGTTTGAACGCCGTTCTCGGCGAACTCAAAATCCTTCTCTTGCCCAAAGACAAGAACGACGAAAAAAGCTGTATTTTGGAAGTCCGCGCGGGCACGGGCGGCGAGGAGGCGGCGCTGTTTGCCGCCGAGCTTTGCCGAATGTACCAAAACTATTGCGCGGCGCATCGGCTCCGCGTCGAGGAAATAGACTCGAACGTCACCGAGCTTGGCGGCGTGAAAGAGGCGGTCTACGGCGTAACGGGCGCGGGCGCGTATAAACTTTTGAAATACGAGAGCGGCGTACACCGCGTGCAACGCGTTCCCGCGACGGAAACGCAAGGCCGTATCCACACCTCTGCGGCGACCGTCGCCGTACTCCCCGAGGCGGAAGAAGTGGAAGTGGAGATCAACGAAAAAGATATCCGTATCGACATTTTCCATTCGGGCGGCGCGGGCGGTCAGAACGTGAACAAGGTCGCCTCGGCGGTGCGGATCACGCACTTCCCCACGGGCATCGTCGTCACCTGTCAGGACGAACGCTCCCAGCTCAAAAACAAAGAACGCGCGTTCAAAGTCCTGCGTTCCCGTATCTACGATTTTTATAACGGTCAGAACGCGAAAGCGCGCGAAGAAAACCGCCGCAGTATGGTCGGCACGGGGGACAGGAGCGAACGTATCCGCACCTACAACTTCCCGCAAAGCCGCGTCACCGATCACCGTATCGGGCTGAGCCAGTACAATCTCGACGCGTTCATCGCGGGAGATATAGACTCGATGGTGGAGGCGCTCGCCATCGCCGACCGCGAGGCGCTCCTCGCCTCTCAGGAAGATTGAGAAAACCCGCCCGTTCCCAAGCTTGGGAACGGGCGGGGCTTTTGTTACGTTACGTATTCTTTAATCGGCGTAGGAAAACGCCTCGGAAAAACTCAGCTTACTGCCGTGAAAAAAACAGTTGAGTCTTTTGAACACCTTCTTGTAGAGATTTTCGCCTTTCAACTGTTCGGGCAGGTCGAGATAGACCGCGCCCGTGCGCTCGGCAAGCTGGCGCAAATTCTCGTTGAACGCAGACCTGTCCCCCTCGTTTTCCGTATTTTCGCTCGCCTGAACGGGCAGAAGATAGAGTTTCGCGTTGGGGAGCTTGGCGGTTATCTTACGCACGATACGGTGATAGGCGGGCAGAGCGGCGGGGTCGCCGAGATCCTTTTCTCCGAGCGAGAGGAATACTTTCGCGGGCTTGACTTCCAGTACGCTCTCGGAAAGTATTTCTTCCGCCTCCGCGAGGGTAAGATCCTCTATACTGCGGTTGTAGACGGCGTTGTGCATAAGGTACTTTTGCGACAATTCGTAAAAGGGGAAGTTCGCCATAAAGGTCGAACCGAACACGACGATCTCGCCTTTCAGCGTAATATCGTTGACGGCGCGGTAGGTAGACAATCTTTCGGAAAGTTCCTTTCTCATTTTTTTATACCTCTTCGATCAGAGTTTTTTTCTTGTGGTGCTTGCGTTCGCTTTCCGTTTCCGCCGTTTGCGCGTTCTCCCGTCTTTTGTTGACGAAATAGAGCGCGAGGTCGATGGATACGAACACGAGATTGATGATATACAGCGCGAGTACGTAGTTGATATTCTTGCCTACGATCTTGCCCGTAATGCCCGCGATATAGCCCAAAATGATCGCGATCGTGAAAATTACGCTCTTGCCTTTGGTCGTCTTCGAAGTCGCGCTTTTGTATACGGATATCGGCCACGAGATCCCAAAGCAGACGAGCATAATGCTTTCGCAGATGGTTACTGCCATAGTTTTTTCTCCTTTCTTTTGTTTTCATTACCATTATACACTTGACAACGGATAATGTAAAATATATAATTATTATAAAATCGATAACGTAACGTTATCAATCAACGGGAGAAACGCTCTATGGAACTCATCAAACTCCGTTATTTTTATGTCGTAGCCAAACACCAACACGTCACGAAAGCGGCGGAGGAAATACATATCGCGCAGCCCGCGCTGACGAAAGCGATCAAGCAACTGGAAGAAGAACTGGAAACGCCGCTTTTTTATAAAAAAGGCAGAAATATTTTTCTCACCGAATACGGAAAATACCTGCAAAACAAACTGGACGGTATCTTTGCGGGGCTGGACGGGATACAGAACGAGCTGAAAGCGATGAAAGGGGAACGCAGCCGAACGGTCAAGCTCAACGTGCTCGCGGCGTCCACGGCGGTGACGAGCGCGGTCGTCGCGTATAAAAAGAAAGACCCCGACGTAGTGTTCCAGCTCATACAAAACGAGGCGGAAACGGATTGCGACGTGTCGGTGAGTATCAACAACGCCGACTTCGCCGCTCTGCCCGCGTTTGCCGAACGGTACGTAATGGAGGAAAAAATTTATCTCGCCGTACCCAAAAATTCCCGCTACGCGGCGCGGGAGAAGATCGACCTCAAAGAAGTGAAAGAGGAAGGGTTCGTGCATTTGGCGGGTTCGCGTTTGTTCCGTGCGGTTTGCGACAGGTTTTGTTTAGCCGCGGGGTTCAAACCCAAGACCTCTTTCGAGAGCGACTCGCCCGTTGCCGTCCGTAACATTATCGGCGCGAACGCGGGCGTGGGGTTCTGGCCCGAATACTCGTGGGGGAAAGCCTCTTCCGACGTCGTACTGTTGCCCATCTCCGACCCCGTTTGCCAAAGGGAGCTGGTCATCGGCTTACACGAAAATCCCGCGCAAAGCGCGGTCGCGGCGGACTTTTACGAACACCTTTTAAAACACCTGCAAGCCCGCCGTTCCCACGGTCATAAATAAAAAACAGAAAAAACGGTTTATCAAGCCGTACGAGGTTGCAAAATTCCCGTCGGCGTGGTATAATACTTCTAACGAGGTCAATGTTTATGAAATATATCGAACTTACCGTGCATACCACGACGGAGGCGAGCGAGATCGTTTCCGATATTATGTGGAATTATACCGATTACGGCGTTACCATTTGCGACCGCAACGATATTATCGCTTTGCAAAACGCCAAGGACTCCACCTACTGGGATTATATGGACGAGGAACTGACGGAAAACCGACCTTCCGACGTGCTTGTGAAATGTTACGTAGCCGAAGACGTCGCGGACGGGGTGATCTCCTCGATACTTTCCGATATTAAGAAAGCGCAAACGCTTTCGGGCGGCGCGATCGCGTTCGGAACGCTCGAAGACACCAAACGCCGCGTGGACGGGGACGACTGGATAGACGTATGGAAAAAGCATTTCAGACCCATTCCCTTGGGCAAGATCGTCGTCGTACCCGAATGGATCGCTTACGAGCCGAAAGCGGACGAGCATATCGTTTTGCTCGATTCGAATATGGCGTTCGGCACGGGCGAACACGAAACGACCTCTATGTGCGTAGAATGGCTGCAACGCTTTATCACGCCCGAAACGGTGTGTATCGACGTGGGTTGCGGGAGCGGTATTTTGGGTATTTCCGCGCTCAAACTCGGCGCGGCGAAAGCGTACCTGACCGACATCGACCCCATAGCCGTCGAAAGCTCGCTCCATAACTGCAAACTCAACGGCGTTGCGGAACGCGCGGTCGTCGCACATTCCAACCTGTTGGACGATACCGATATTCAAGCCGACCTGATGGTGGCGAATATCACGGGCGAGATCTTGAAAATGCTCGCGCCCTCTATTCCCAAAAACCTCAAACCCGACGGCGTACTCGTTTTGAGCGGTATCATCGAAAGCCGACTGGAAATGGTCAAGGTTGCTTATGCGGAAGTGGGTATGACGGTCGTGAACGAGCGGAGAAAGGGGGAGTGGTATTCCCTTGTGCTTACCCGCAAATAAACGGTTTTGAAAAAGAAAGGTAGAGTATGTCAACGCCCAAACGTTTTTTTATCGATAAAATAGAAACGCCGACGGAGCTTGTCGGCGAGGAGTTCGAGCACGCGAAAAACGTGCTCCGTATCGGCGCGGGCGCGGAAGTGATCCTGCTCGACAACAGCGGGAAAGAATACACCGCCGTCGTCGCCTCGGTCGAGAAAAAGCGTATGCTTTTGAACGTCGTCCGCGAGGAAGTCGGCGGGCGGGAGGCGAACGCCGACGTTTGTCTTTTGTTCGGGTATCTGAAAAACGCCGACAAGAACGAGTTCATCGTGCAGAAAGCGGTGGAACTGGGCGTGAAAAAGATCGGCGTATTTTCCTCCGAATACTCGTCCGCGTATATGAACGCCAACAAGCTCGACCGCTTGAACAAGGTGTCCAAAGAGGCGGCGAAACAATGCCTGCGCTCGGTCGCGCCCGAGGTCGTGTACTACGATACCCTCGAAAGCGCGTTGCGCTCGGCGGCGGGGTACGAGAACAAGCTTTTCGCCTGCGAGTTCGCGCAG
>JBGVLV010000022.1:0-133217 GCA_045124465.1 Candidatus Scatosoma sp. | reverse complement strand
GTAGAACGCGCGGTTGAGTAAGCTGTTGCCGTCGATGAGAACTAATTTTTCCATAAATGTCAATTATCCTTGAAACCGAATTAAAAAAATCTACTATTATTGTAACACGAAATAAAAAAAATCGCAAGGGAATATAAAAATGTTTAAAAAAAGATTTAAATTTTTGTAAAAATACCCCGCAAACGCTTGCTTTTTTTCACGTTATCTTATATAATAATAAAGCTTTGAGAAAGCCGAAGTGGTGGAATGGCAGACGCGATGGACTCAAAATCCATTGTTGGTGACAACGTGTGGGTTCAAGTCCCACCTTCGGCACCAAAAAAAGAACGCAAGTTAAAAAACTTGCGTTCTTTTTTGGTGCTTATACAGAAACGCCCCGATCCTCTTTCTTTTAGAAAAAGGATCGGGGTTATAATTTCCGATTTTTAATTTTTATATATCCAAGATCGCGAAAATGATCTTCTTCATTTCTTCGAAACGTTCTTCCATTTCACCCGCCAAGCGGAGCTGCGTACGGCAACGCACGAGGTTGTGCCCCTCGTATTTCGTCGCGAAATACGTATCGCCCGAGAGATAGTCGGTCAAAAAGCGCATACCGCACTCGACGGTCATCAGATACGAGCCGTAAGGCAACAGTTCCGCCTCGCGTTTGGTGATACTGTTTTTCACCGCACCGCAATACCCTTCCGCGTACGCTTTGAAAAGGTCGATATCGAAATGCACTTTCGAAAGGTCTTTTTCGTCCTCTGCCGCGGTGGACGCGCCGAAACGAATGGAATCGCCGAAATCGAAGAGCATAGAACCGGGCATTATCGTATCCAAGTCGATGACCGCGCGAGCATTGCCCGTTTCTTTATCCATCAATATATTATTCAGTTTCGTGTCGTTATGGGTAACGCGGAGAGGTAACGCACCGCTCTTCAACTCGTCCATGGCTATGCCGTACGTGTTTTCGTGCGACAAAACGAAGTCGATCTCCTCTTTACACTCTTTTGCTCTGCCGAACGCGTCTTTTTCAAGCGTCGCTTTGAATTGCTCGAAACGGTTCGGCGTATCGTGGAAACGCTTGATCGTTTCCGTCAGTTTGGACGCGTCGAACTCCGCAAGGTAGTTCTGGAACTCGCCGAACGCCTTTCCAGAGGCGCGGAAAACGTTGATGTCGCTCGCCGTCTGGTATGTGACCGCGTTTTCGATGAAATCGTAAACGCGATAGCAATGCTCCTCTTTGAGAAACGGTTTGCCGTCTTTCGTGGGTACGACGGTCAGCGTTTCGATACCGCGCGAACGCAAATGTTCGGTCACGCCGCAAATATTCTCCATCAGTTTGTCGGGATCGGGGAACACGTTCGTGTTCATCTTTTGCAGAATGTATCTTTTCTCCGTCGTCGTTACGAGCAGAGTCAGATTGATATGCCCTTCGCCGTACGGAGCTATGTCTTTCAAGTCGCCTTGGAGGGCGAATTTGTTCGCGATTTTGCCGTATTCGTTTAAATAGTTCATAAATATTTCCTCTTGTTTTTGTTTATCGTGATATAATTATAACGCATTTTCACGAAAAAGCAATGGAAAATATTTTTTCATTCTTTGGAATTCTTTCGCTGTTTATTTTCTTTGAAAAATTTCATATTTGATCTTGCAAACGGTTTACAAGATCGAAAGAAATTTGTTATAATAAAGGTATGGAAAATGAGAAGAAAAAATTTTATATGCACAAGATCGCAAATCTTCTGAACGTTCAAAAGATCGTCACCATACATTATCAAGCCTTGGAAAAAAACTACGTATTCCCGAGCGAAACGCACGATTTTTGGGAGATCAACTACGCGGACAAGGAGGACGTAACGATCGGGCTTGGCGACGAAAAGGTACTTTTAAAACAGGGAGAAATTCTGTTCATCAGTCCCAACGCGCCGCACAACGTGGAAAGCGGCGAGAAAGAACCGAATTTGTTTATCATCTCCTTTCTTTGCCGTTCGCCGTCCATGCAATTTTTTGCAAACAAGAAATTTTCCGTACCCGAAAAATACCGTTACTTATTGCAAAATATCATGTCTGAGGCGACGGAAACGTTCGTTTTGCCCGAATTCGATCCGCACCTGACCGAGTTAAAGTTGAAAGACGATCCAAACTTGGGCGGGGAACAGATACTCAAAAACGCGTTGGAAAGTCTGTTGATATATCTTTTACGTTACGCGCAGAACCGCGCGCAAACGCAAGAATTTTTCGTTTCGAAGATCGCCGATTCCACCGAGTTGCAAGACGAGATCGTGCGTATTTTACGGACGAAAATTTACGACAAGTTTTGCTTGAAAGATCTATGCGACGAATTACATTACGGAACGACGCAGCTTTGCACGTTTTTCCGTAAAAAGACGGGTATGACGATCTATCAGACCTATTTGAAATTCAAACTTGACGAGGCGAAAAAGCTTATCAGAAAGCAAATCCCCTTTTCGGAAATCGCGGACGCGCTCTGTTTCGACTCGACTTCCACGTTTAACGCGGTATTTAAAAAACACGTCGGTATGTCCCCGGGCGAATACAGGGAAAGTATAAAATAGCACGAAAATCAAGACGAGCGTTCAATTTTCAACGCTCGTCTTGGTTTTCTTTAATTTTTCCGACTTTTCCGTTTATGGACTGCGATATATATTCCCATCAACGCCACGACGGTCAGGCTTATGATCGCATACATTGCGCCGATACTTACCTGATGACCGAAGAAATACAAATTACAGTCGATACTGTCTTTTATCCCCTCTACGACCTCGGTCGGAAAGCCTACTGCGTTCATTTCTTCGAACACGCCTGCCAGCGCGTGGTTTCGCAACAGCGAAGTTCCGTACGTTCCCGGGAAAAAGGACAAAACTTTTTGCAGACCGCTGCCGAATTGAGATATGGGCATATATGCACCGCAAAGAAATCCGTAGCCCGAGCTGACGATCGTTCCGACGGCGGACATTTGACCTTCCGAACCGAGAAAACAATTCACGATCGACGAAAGCGCCGTACCGAACATAACCAACAGGAACATATCTAAAAGCAGCAGTAATATATCTAAGAAACGGATATACCAACCCACGCAAGCAACGTATATCAGACAAACGACCATTGCCGCAAGACAGACGAGCAAAGTCGATATCAGCGTAGAAAGGTAATACCCAAGCGCCAAGGTCGATTTCTTTACGGGCGTGAGCGTCAGATCTTTATACGTGCCGCGCGCTTTATCCTGCACCATTATCAAGTTGGAACAGAACGCTACCGTCACGCAAGACACCGCTAAAATAGAAGATATCAACTGCCCGCCCACGCAACCGTCGATAAGGCGTCCGGACACTTCAAAGCCCTGCGGTAAACTCGAAGAAAAACTTTCGCGGTACACGTTCGCGAGGAAGGTCGCGTATAGCACCAACAATATCACGGGCGTGATAAGCGATACGAGAAATATCGTTTTATCCTTAAAGAAGAGTTTAACGTTCCTTTTTATCATTGCCGTCAGTTCTTTCATTTGTCTTCTCCTCCGCCAAGCTTTTTCCCCGTTACGGCAAGGAACACGTCGTCCATTTTGCCTTTGACGATCTCGTAATCGACGAATATCTGCGGATATTTCAAAATCATTTCCGTTGCGACCGAAGTATCCGCTACCGAAAAACGGTATCCGTCTTTTATCCGTTCGTACGGAACGCCGAGCGTTTGAACTTGTTCTTCCGTTGCGTTATACAACGACACGAAATCGCCCGTATATTTATTTTTCAAGGCGATCGGCGAACCCTCGGCGACGATCTTTCCGCCGTCGAGGATCACGACGTAATCCGCCTCTGCCGCCTCTTCCATATAATGCGTCGTTAAAAACACCGTCATTTCGCTTTGTTTACGTAACAGGGAAACGGTATTCCAAAGCAATTTCCTCGTCTGCGGATCAAGCCCCGTCGTCGGTTCGTCCAAAACGAGTATTTTCGGTCTATGCAGTAATGCGCGGGCTATATCTATCCGTCTGCGCTGACCGCCCGACAGTTTTCCGACCGTTCTTGAAAGCAGATCCTTGAAATCGAGCAGTTCGGAAAGTTCTTCGAGCCGTTCTTGAAAAGCCTCGTCCACAATACCGTACAACGCCGCGCGGTTTTGGAGATTATCTTTCACGGACAACGCCTTATCCAGCACGGAATTTTGAAAGACGACTCCGAGATCGCGTTTGATCTTATCCGCGTTTTTATCGATATCCACGCCGCCCACAACGACCTTTCCGGCGTCTTTGGCAAGCATACCGCACATAATGGAGATCGTCGTACTTTTCCCCGCGCCGTTCACCCCCAAAAACGCAAACAGTTCGCCGCGCTTGACCCGAAAGCTCAGGTCCTGCACCGCTTTCACGTCTTTAAAGCTCTTGTACAAATGTTCTATTTCGATAATATTTTCCATTCGTATCACCTATCGTATACTTGATATCAAAATAATATCACTTTCCTTTTATTATTGTCAAGCGTTTACAGTAAATTTTTTATAAAAAACAATTTTTCATTTTTATGGTTATACAAAAAAAACCGCGAAAGAGTTCTTTCTCTTTCAGCGGGTTCTTGCGAAAAAATTACGGAACACCTTCATATTCAAGGTGTTCCGCGTTTTTTGGAGCTACTAGGCGGATTTGAACCGCCGACCTCGTCCTTACCAAGGACGCGCTCTACCAACTGAGCCATAGCAGCGAATGGATCGTTTCAATCGTTACTATGACATTATAGTTAAATTTTTAGAAAAAGTCAAGCTAAAAAACGGGCTTTTTCAAAAAATTTCAAGTTTTATGGTTTTTTATTTCGCGTACTCTACGCCGCGGAATTCACGGATAACGTTGACCTTGATCTGACCGGGATATTCAAGCTCCGCCTCGATCTTCTTCGCGATGTCTTTCGCAAGGAAAAGCGCCTGCGCGTCGTCAACCTGTTCGGGTTTTACGATCACGCGGACTTCTCTGCCCGCTTGGATCGCGTAGCTCTTTTCAACGCCGCGGAATCCCGACGCGATCGACTCCAAGCGTTCAAGACGTTTTACGTAGTTCGTACCCGTTTCACGTCTTGCGCCGGGGCGTGCGCCCGAAATCGCGTCTGCCGCTTGAATGAGGACTGCCTCGATCGTTTTCGGTTCGACGTCGCCGTGGTGCGCCATGATCGCGTTGACGATATTCGCGTTTTCCTTATATTTCTTCGCGAGGTCTGCGCCGATCTGGATATGCGTGCCTTCCTGTTCTTGGTCTACCGCTTTACCGATGTCGTGCAAAAGACCCGCGCGTTTTGCGAAGTTCACGTCCAAGCCAAGTTCTGCCGCCATCTGACCCGCAAGCGTAGCTACCTCGATCGAATGTTTATAAACGTTCTGACCGTAGCTTGTTCTGAATTTCAAACGGCCGATGAGTTTGATGAGTTCGGGGTGCAGACCGAAAATTCCCGCCTCGAAAACAGCCGCCTCGCCCGCCTCTTTGATCTGAATATCCATTTCGCGGGAAACTTTGTCCACCGTTTCCTCGATACGGGCGGGGTGGATTCTTCCGTCGTTGATGAGTTTTTCAAGCGAAAGACGGGCAATTTCACGTCTTACGGGATCGAAACCCGACAGAATGACCACTTCGGGCGTATCGTCTACGATGAGTTCGATACCCGTAGCGTTTTCCAGCGCGCGGATATTTCTGCCCTCTCGACCGATGATACGGGCTTTCATATCGTCGCTGGGCAAGGGTACGACGGAAACGGTTATTTCCGACGCCTGATCCGCCGCGCATTTCTGAATGGCGAGCGCGACGATTTTTTTGGCGTTCATATCCGCCTCGTCCTTTGCCTGTTGTTCCAGATTACGGACCTGCAACGCTACGTCGTGGCGCGCGCTGTCGAGAATTTCTTCCGTGAGCAAGCGTTTCGCCTCGTCGCGGGTGAGCTGAGATACCTTTTCGAGTTCCTGTATCATCAACTCGTGTTGGGAGTCGAGTTTTTCTTTCAACGCGCGGACTTCTTCTTCCTGCGCCAAAAGTCTGGACTTTTGTTGTTCGAGCGCCTCCGTTTTCTTGTCCAAGGCGTCCTCTTTTTGGGTGATCCGTTGTTCCATACGCTGGATCTCCGCCTTTTTCTCCTTGGTTTCGCGTTCGAATTCGTTTCTTAATTTTAAATCCTGTTCCTTGGATTCAAGGAGAGCCTCTTTCAAAGCTCTCTTGCTTTCCTCTTTTCCTTGGGCTTTGATACGTTCCGCGTCCGCTTGCGCCGCGCCGATGATCTCCTGCACTCTCTTGTCCGCCGAACCGACTTTTTTCTCGGTGATCGTTTTATAAACGAACAAGCCTGCCGTGACACCGACAACCAACGCTACCGCCGCGATAACGATCCAAACGACCGTTGGTATAGCATTGAGAAACAGGACGCTCAAATTAACCGTGTGCATTTTGTGCCTCCTGTATAAAATTAGTAATTGATAAAATCTATTATGCAAACGGAGCGCATATGCTCCGACTTATAATTTTTTCTATCAAGTACTATTTTACATTATATTTCTCAAAATGTCAATTGTTTGGCTTAAAATACTTTTGAATATCGAAAAATAATTTCATAAAAAAACGCGAGAACGCATACCTGCCCCTCGCATTTTTTGTTTTTTATCGATTTTCGTCTAAAAAAACGGTCGTTTAGTCCTCCGAAACGGGTTCTTCGACCCCGCCTTTCGCCGCCTCGCGTATCTTCGCCTCGATCTCCGCGCGGATCTCGGGGTTTTCTTTCAGATAAATACGGAGTTTTTCGCGGCCCTGCGCGATCTTATTCCCGTTATAGCTATAAAACGCGCCGCTCTTGCCGATGATATCGTACTGCACGCCCGTATCGATGATACAGCCTTCCTGCGAGATACCCTCGCCGAACACGATGTCGAATTCCGCCTGACGGAAAGGAGGCGCGAGTTTATTTTTCACGACCTTTGCTTTCGTACGGTTGCCCATCGCGCCGTCGGCGTCTTTGAGTACATCCGTTTTTCGGATATCCAAGCGCATACTTGCGTAGAATTTCAACGCTTTACCGCCGGGGGTCGTTTCGGGGTTACCGAACATAACGCCGACCTTTTCTCGGAGCTGGTTAATAAAAATAACGCAGGTCTTGGATTTATTGACGATACCCGTCAATTTACGGAGCGCCTGCGACATAAGTCTTGCTTGCAACCCCACGTGCGCGTCGCCCATATCTCCTTCTATTTCCGCTTTCGGCGTGAGCGCCGCAACGGAGTCGATAACGATAATGTCCACCGCCGAGCTACGCACGAGCGCCTCGGTGATATCGAGCGCCTGTTCGCCCGTATCGGGTTGGGAAACGTACAGATCGTCGAGGTTGACCCCCAACTTTTTCGCGTACACGGGATCGAGCGCGTGTTCCGCGTCGATGAACGCCGCTACGCCGCCCATTTTCTGCGCCTCTGCGATCGCGTGGAGAGCGACCGTCGTTTTACCCGAAGATTCGGGGCCGTAAATTTCGATGATTCTTCCGCGCGGGAAACCGCCGATACCGAGCGCGAGATCGAGGGTCAAGCAACCCGAGGGAATAACTTCTATTTCCGTTTTTCCCGCCTCGTCGCCAAGGCGCATGATCGAGCCTTTACCGTACTGTTTTTCGATCTGCAAAAGTACGGCGTCGAGCGCCTTCATCTTTTCCGTATTTTTTTCGTTACTCATTTTATTTCTCCTGTTTTTTATTTCCGTATATAATATATTTTACATATTTTTTAACTGTTTATACGCGAGAAACAACGCATAGTTTATCGCCGTTTCCGTTATCGTCTCGCGGTCGCCGTCGAATTTATACCGATACACGAACACCCGTTCTTTCGTTCCCACGGCGATATAGCAAAGCCCTACGGGTAACATCGATCTATCGGTGTTCGGACCTGCAAGACCCGTTGTTGCGATCGAAACGTCGCAATCCCCCGTCGCGATCAGTCCGGCAGCCATTTCGTACGCCGTCTGATCGGATACCGCGCCCACCGTTTTCAGCGTATATTCCGAAACTCCCAGCCGTTTTATCTTCGACACCTCGTCGTAAGTGTTCAAGCCCTCGAAGTAGACCTCGCTCGCGCCCGAAACGGAAACGATGCGTTTGGCGATCCCACCGCCCGTGAACGATTCCGCGACGCTTATCTTCCGTCCGCGGAGTTTGAGAAGTTGCACGAGCTGTTTTGCAAGCGGCGTATCGTCGAGCGCGTACACGGTGTCGCTCAATCCCTCGGCGAATATCCGCAAAACGTCGTCCGCCAACATTTTCGAAACGTTCTCTCCGTACACGATCTCGACGACGTCCTCGTCGAATTTACGGGTATGGAAACAGTTTATCTTCCCTTGTGCGATCTCCTCCGCACGGGCTATCAAACTCTCCACGCGCGTTTCGTTCGCGCCGACGGCGCGAATAACGAGTTTATCCCGCCGCACGCCGTATTTCCGATCCAGAAACGGCAAACACGTTTCTTGCACGTATTTGGACGTTCCGTCCGAATGGGTCTTGGACAGCAAAAACAAAGTTTTTTGTCCGTCGCCGAATATACCCGTTCCCGTCGCGGTTTGAAAAGTCTGTTGTTGGAAGAGTCCCGAAAGGATATTTTCCACCGCCGCGTATTGTTCGGCGTTTGTCAGAACCAAAAAGTTTTCGTATTCCTCCTTAAGCCCGCACAGAGCGTTTTTTATTTTTTTATCCTCGGCGCACACGAGTACACGGGTTTCGACGAACGCGTAACCGCCCGAACGGAATCGTTCCGTTACGGAAAGGATATCCGACGGAGAAAAATCGTTTTTTCCGTTATTCAATACCACGCACGCGTTCTTCATCTGTTTCGCCGAACCTCTTTCGCTCAATTATCTTTCAGTACTTGTTTATTCTTGACCACGTAGGAAATGCCCGACCAGACCGTAAGCACCGTTGCGATCGCGAACAGTACGAACCCGATCCACGCGAATACCTCGCCCGCCGTACCCGAAATATCCGTCGCCAGTATCAAAACGAAGATCGCCGCGTCCTGACAGACCGTTTTATATTTACCGAGTTTTTCCGCAGCCATTACGATCCCGTTCGCCGCCGCGATCTGGCGGAAGGCGCTTATGATGAGTTCGCGCGCCAAAATAACGCAAATGGATATCGACGTTACGAGATACAACGCGTTTCCCCCGTCGCCGTATTTAACGAACAGGTTCTCCCGCAAAGTGAGGAGCAAGATCATCGCCGTCGCCACAAGCACCTTATCCGCGATGGGATCGAGGAATTTGCCGAGGTTGGTGACAAGCCCGCGCGAACGGGCGATATGCCCGTCGATAAAGTCGGTGAACGCCGCTACGCCGAATACGATCGCCGCGATCAGAAAGTTATACGGCAAAACGCCGTTCAGGAAAAATACCGTTACGAACACGGGTATCAGACAAATTCTTGTCAACGAGATCTTGTTGGGTAAATTCATAATACGTAATCCTCCGTTTTTCCGTACAGATCGTAGCTGTCCGCACGTTCGATCTTTACGAGATAGCTTTCGCCTTGCATTGCCTCCGCGGCGTTGAAATACACTTTGCCGTCGATGTCGGGAGCGTTGAAATACGCGCGACCCACGAAACAGCTTTTGTCGTAATCGATACCGTCGCATACGACTTCTATTTCCTTGCCGACAAACCCCGCGAGCGTTTGCGCGGATATTTCTTCCTGCACCCGATACAGTTCCTTTACGCGGCGTTTTTTCGTCGCGTGATGGACTTGCGGGTTCATTCGGTACGCGCCCGTATCGGGTTCGCGCGAATAGGCGAAAAATCCGCAGTTGAACAGTTTCGCCTCGCGCAGAAACGCTTTCATTCCCTCGAATTCTTCCTCCGTTTCCGTCGGAAAACCGCTGATGAACGTGGAGCGAATAGCGATATCGGGTATTCTCTCCCGCAACTTTTTCAATAGGGTCAGATAGCTTTCCCGCGTACCCTTTCGGTTCATAAGTTTAAGAACTCTGTTTTCCGAATGTTGCAAAGGAATATCGATATAATGCAATATCTTTTCGTTCGTCGCGATCTCCTCGATCAGCTCGTCGCTTATCACGTCGGGATAGCAATAAAGCAGCCGTATCTTTCCGATATTTTCTAATGCCGAAAGCTTTTTAAGCAGTTCCACAAAACGGTTCTCGCCGTACAGATCCTCCCCGTAACGGGTGGTATCCTGCGCTACGAGGACAAGTTCGGAAACGTCGCCGAGTTCCTCCGTCTCGCGGAGCAGTTCTTCCATCGGATAGGAACGGTATTTACCGCGTATCTTCGGGATAAGGCAATATGTACAATGGTTATAGCACCCGTCCGCGATCTTCAAATACGCGTAATGTTCGCCCGTCGTCACAACGCGGGAACGCAAATATCCGTCCTTGCCCCGTCCCACGTAGTTTACCCGTTCGTCGGTTTTATACGATTCTTCCAAAGCCTCGAAGATCTTTTCGTAGTCGGATATTCCAAGGAACACGTCTGCCTCTTGCAGAGGTCCGAACAGTTCCCCGATGAACTTTTGCGGCAGACAACCCGTCGCTACTATTTTTTCCAAGTTGCCTTTCTTATAATCGGCACATTCCAAAACCGTTTCGATCGCCTCTTGCCGTGCGCTTTCCAGGAACGCGCACGTGTTCACGATCAATATCTGCGCTTTTGCAAGATCGTCCGTCAAAGAACAGCCCCTGTCTTTCAAAAGTCCGAGCAGTTTCTCCGTATCGACCCGATTTTTATCGCAACCGAGGGAGATCACGCCGAATAGTTTGTTGGATAACATTCTTCCGTTCGTCCTTTCCCGTACATTATATCACAATAAATATGACAAACGTACGCCTGATTTATAAAATATTTTAAAATTTCTTCAATTTTTAAAGCGAGCCGTATTTGCTCTCGAATTCTTCTTTGGTGATGAGCACCTTTCTCGCTTTCGCGCCGTCGAAACTGGATATGTAACCCATATCTTCCATCCATTCGACGATCTTGCCCGCTTTGTTATAACCGACGGAACATTTACGCTGTATCATAGAAATGGACGCGCTGCCGCTTAAAATAACGTAACGCAATGCCTCGATATACACGCCCTCCACCTCGTCACCACCGCCGAGCGGATCGCCCGTAGCCGCGCCGCGGGTGTTATTGATGAACGCCGTGGCGTTCTCGTCGTAATACGCCTCGTTATTCGCTTTGATGAAATTGACGACGCGTTGCGAATCTTCCGCGGATATGAACGCGCTCTGTACGCGCACGGGAGTGTTAATGCCCTGCATCGTATACAGGAAGTCGCCCTTGCCGAGCAATTTCTGCGCGCCCGACTGATCGAGGATAACGCGGGAATCGACGTCGGTCGCGACGGCGAACGCGATACGGGTGGGCAGGTTGCTCTTGATAACGCCCGTGATAACGTCCGTCGAGGGGCGTTGGGTGGCTACGATCAGATGGATACCCGCCGCACGCGCCTTTTGCGTGAGGTTCTGGATCCGATCTTCGATGTCCTTTTTCGCCGCGAGCATAAGGTCGGCAAGCTCGTCGATGATGATGACGATCTTCGGAAGTCGTTCCGACTTTTCCAAATGCGCGTTGTACTGGTCGAGATTGACCACGTACGTACCCGCGCGGGACATTTGTTCGAACAGACCGTAACGGCGGTTCATTTCCCCGATCGCCCAGTTCAGGCTTTGCACCGCTTTATTCACGTCCGTGATGATCTCGTTTATCATCAAATGCGGCAGATCGTTATACAAGACAAATTCCGTCTTTTTCGGGTCGATGAGGATAAGCCGCAATTCTTCGGGCGAGTATTTATAGATCATACTGACGATGAGCGAACCGAGGAACACGCTCTTACCCGAACCGGACGAACCCGCGACGAGCAAGTGTATCATCTTGGAAATATCGCCGTATACCTTGCGGTTTCCGACGTCTTTACCCATCGTGAACATCAACGAAGAAGATTTGGCGTTTACGAACGTATCACCCGTCAACATACAGCCGAGCTGTACGAACTGACGGTCTTTGTTCGGTACTTCGATACTGACTACGCCGTCCTCGTAATTCGGATAGATATTCACCCCGCTCGAATGTAAGCTGATGGCGATCGACTGATCCAGCGCAACGACCTTTCGGGGGGAAATGTTACGGGGTATGGTCACGTTATATCTCGTAACGGTCGGACCGAACGTTACGGAGGCGATCGAGGCGCCCGTGACCTTGAAATCGTCGAGCGTAGCGATGATATTCGCTTTCGTTTCTTCCACTTCCGCGAGATTAGAGGTCGGCTCTACGTCGCGGCAGTCGAAATCGTCCAAAGGCACGCGCACGTAAGGTTTTATCACGCGGGGCTTGGGCGGGGGCGGAGGCGGCGTAGGAGCGGGTTCGCTTACCACGGGTCTCGTTTCCGCTACTCCCCTATCCTCCGTATCGAATCCGATACCGCGCGAACGGTCGGAACCAAATTCCGTACCGAACGGATCGGCGTTCCGATCCCTCGGACTTTCCATTTCGAAATCCCGTTCGTCGTCTACGATACGGTCGAATTCCTCGCCGCCGCGACCGCGATCGGTCGGTTCGTCGAGCTCCGGTTCGTCGAAGATACGAAGTCCTTCGTCGCGGGAACGGGGTTCTTCCTCCCAGTCGTTCCTATCGCTTTCGCGGGAAGGCAATTCTTCGGGGACGTCGAGATAAGAAGAACGTTCTTCGCCGCCGAAAATATTAGGGTTAGACGTGGAGAACAGGTCCATATATTCGTGCCGTTTGTATTCGGTCGTTTCCTCTCTCGTCGGGCGTTCCGGTTCTACCGTATACTGCGGTTCGCTCGGCGTGACCATAGGCGGAACGTAAGGCGGTTCGCTCGGCGTTCTGCTTTCCTCTACCGTAGGATAAGAGATCGGCGTTTGCGGCGCGACCGTCGGTTCGGCGATCGGGCGCATCGGCGCGACGGAATCGCCCGTCGAAAGCGTATACGGATCTCTTTCCGCGCGGCGTTCCTCGGAACGGTCGGCGACGATCTTTACGGGGCGTTCGACGGAACTCTCGTTGACGGAGTTCTGATACGCCTCCGAATAGGACGGCATATACCCGTTCCCCGTCGGCGCGGAGCGTTCGGGTTCTACGGGCGGGAGCTTATTCACTCTCGAATTAGGGTCGAAAATAAGATTGCGTTGAAAATTCTCCGCAGGCGACGAGCCGAACAGGAACGCACGGCTGTCCCGATAGTCCGTTTGCGCGTTTTCGGGGCTTTCCCGCAACGTTTGCGAAGTCCCGAACGGGGAAAACGAACCGCCCGAATAATTCCCGTTTACGCCCTGTTTTTGTTCGGAAACGGGCGTTTGCCGCTCGTCGGACAAGCTAACGCCGGGGCGTTGCTCGAAAACGGTTGCGTCGTACGTAGGATAGGACGGTTGCGGCGCTTGCACGGGCTGTTGATATAAAGGCTGCGGAGCTTGTCCCTGTTGATAAACGGGCGCGGAAGGTTGCGAAAGCGGTATTTCCACGGGCGCGGTTTGTATCGTCTGCGTTTCCTGCGCCGAACTTGCTTTTGGGGTTTTTTCCGAAGAACGTTTCTTAAAGATGACGAAGGTCAAATACCCGAAAAATACGGTGAGCACGGAGAAGAAAACGATCGCGCCGACTTTGGAAGTCACCGACGAAACGGCGAAAACGATAAGTCCGCCGAGCCAACCCGTCGCCGTTGCCGAGGGGAAGTTCTCGCCCGCGTAAAAACATTTGGAAATATAGCCTTCTATGGGCCACGAATAGGTGGCGGCGGTATGTACGATCAACGCGGCGGAGATCGCCGTCAAAGCGATACACAGCCCCGCTTTTCTGTTCTTGACGAGCCGTTTTTCAAACAGCGCGGTAACGGACAGATACAGCGCACCGAGCGTTAAGGGATAGGCAAGGTAGCCGAATACGCCCGTCAAAAACGCGTGAACGGCGTTGCCGATCTCGCCGAATATCAGCGATCTCGTGCAGAGTATGAGCAAAGCAAGTAAAGAAAATAACGCGCAGACCGCGCAAAGGCTTTCTTGGGTTACGAGTTCCGATTCCTTTTTATTCTTTTTTACTTTTTCCGTCTTTTCTTCTCTTTTCCGCAAAGGAACCACCTCCTGTCTATACCTAATTATTATAACATTTTTTTTTGCATTTATCAATAGTTTAAAGCCAAAAAAAATAAGCGAAAAGACGAGATTTTTTAATTTTCCCGTCTATTCGCTCTTTTTTCGATATATTTTTTCTTTTATCTCATTTCCTTTAACAAATATTGCGCCGCGTAATAAATATCCCCCGCACCCAAAAACAGGACCATATCCCCTTCCCGCACCGTCTTTTTCAGCCACGTGCGGAGCACGTACACGTTCTCCGAATACAAGCTCCCCACGTTCCTCGCCAGCATTTCCGCGCTCCCTTCCTCGTCGTATTTCTCCCGCGCGGGAAACGTTTTATAGATCATCAGATCCGCGATCGGGCGCAACACCTCTACAAATTCGCGCATAAGCAATTTCGTGCGGGAATAGGTATGCGGTTGAAAGACCACGTACAGCCGACCTTTACACACCCCTGCCGCCGTAGCGATGGTCGCCGATATTTCGCGCGGGTGATGGGCGTAATCGCAGACAAAGCTCGCGCCGTGATAAGAACCGATACGCTCGAAACGGCGTTTTACCGCCTCGAACGTCTCCAAGCCTTTGCGTATCTCCCGTTCGTCGATCCCGAACGAGCGCGTCGCGGCGAACGCCGCAAGCGCGTTGTAGACGTTGCAACGTCCTATCGCTTTGAGCCTTACGCGGCAAAGCGCTTTTCCGTATTCCTCGACCGTAAACGAATACCGTTCCCCGATCGCGCGCAGTTCGGTCGCGCGGTAATCCGCAAGCGTGTTACGGATACCGAAAGACGGGAAATCGCCGAGTTTTTTGCATTTCTCGTCGTCCGCGCACACGAACGCCGTTTTCGCGTTTTTGCAATATTCTCCGAAACAGGCGATAAGCTCCGATTCGTTTTCATAACATTCCATATGGTCGCGGTCGATATTGAGGAGTATCGCCGTATCCGCTTTTATCTTCAACAGATTTTTCTTGTATTCGCACGCCTCCGTCACGAGATATTCCCCGCCAGTGGAGTGGAAATTCCCGAACGCGAGATCTTCCCCGCCGATATGCGCCGTGAACGGTACTTGCGCCGTTTTCAGCACGTGCGCGCACATAGAAGTACAGGTCGTTTTGCCGTGACTGCCCGCGACCGCGATCACGCGCGGGAAATTTTCGCACACGATCCTCAACAGCTCGGCGCGCGAAAGCAAACGCTTATTCAGTTCGACCGCTTTGGCAAGCTCTACGTGGTCGGCGGGTATCGCGTCGGTGTAAACGACCGTATCCGCACCGCAAAGCTCCGCCCGTTCCCCGTCCGCGCCGATATATACCTTTATCCCGTAAAAAGCGAGATTTTCCGTTTCCTCGCCCCGTACGCCGTCGCTGCCCGAAACCGAATATCCGCAAACGGACAAGTATTTAGCCAACGCGCTCATACTTATCCCGCCGATACCGATAAAATATACCTTTCCGATATTTTCAAGACCTTTCAAAATCATAAAATATATATACGTTCCATAAGTTTTGATTATGCCGATTATAACAAAAACTTATATTTTTGTTTCCCCTCGACTATATATTTTACTTGCGTTCGCCTTAAAAAAATGATATAATAATTAAAAATATCGATTAAAGATCACATTTTAATTTTGATTTTCGATAAATGTACTTACTTTACTTACACTCATATCTGATTTATTCTTCCTCGAAAGAGCGTCTGCACGTGCGGGCGTTCTTTCATCTTTTTCCGTATAAGAAAACCGCGGCGCGTTTTATCGGCGCGCCGCGGTAGATCTTTTATAATTATTTATCGTCGGAATTTTTTCTCATAAAGTAGTCCACGAATCTCGGACGGTGTTTTCTGTCCGTATTGTCCGTCGAACGCTCGTCCGTCGGTCCGGGAATGGGATCGTCGGGTTCGAAAGAAATATTTCCGTTCCCCATAGGCTGTACGGGGGGCATATTCTGCATAGGTTGCATAGGCTGCGCAGGCTGAGGATATGCGGGCGCGTAGCCGTTCTGCATACCGCCTTGCATAGGAGGTACGTTTTGCGGCTGTTGCGCGGGATAGCCGTACGCGGGCATAGGCTGCGCGTAGCGCATTCCGCCGTTATCGGGATAGCAGGGCGCGTTATAAACGGGCGCGGTTTCTTCTCTTACGTTCGCGCGTTCGTTGGCGTTATACGCAAGGTCTATCTTCTGAGAAAGCAAGGACGCCTGACGGAGCGCGGAATCCTGCGATTCGGGCGTGATACCGTTTTGCGCATTAGTAAAGCCCGTCGCGATGATGACCACTTCCACTTCGTCGGACATATTTTCGTCGATACACGCGCCGAAGATCACGTTTGCGGAATAGTCGATGACCCCTTTTACAAGATCGGCCGCCATAACGACTTCGTCCAAGGACAGGTCTTTGCCGCCGATGATATTCAGAATGACCGAGCTTGCGCCCTCGATGGTGGTATTGAGCAAAGGACTGCAAACCGCGCAACGCACCGCGTCGGATATCCTCTTTTCGCCTTTGGCTACGCCGATACCCATATGCGCGAGTCCGCGACCTTTCAACGTGGCTTTTACGTCCGCGAAGTCAAGATTGATGAGCGAGGGTTTGACGATGAGTTCCGCGATACCGCGAATACCCTGCCGCAATACCTCGTCCGCGACTTTGAGGGAATCGGAGAACGAAGTTCCCTTGGGAACGACCTGCCGTATCTTATCGTTGGGGATCGTGATGATGGAGTCGACCGATTTACGGAGTTCCTCGATACCCGACATCGCGTTGTCCATTCTGCGTTTCGCCTCGAAATTGAAAGGCAACGTAACGACCGCGACCGTCAATATCTTCATATCTTTCGCAATCTTTGCGATAACGGGCGCCGCGCCCGTACCCGTGCCTCCGCCCATACCTGCGGTGATGAACAAAAGGTCGGTGTCTTTAAGCACTTCCGCGATCGCCTCTTTATTCTCTTCCGCGGCGGCTTTACCCACGTTGGGATCCGCGCCCGCGCCGAGACCTTTGGTCAGTTTTACGCCGATCTGGATACGGTTCGCCGCTTTGGAACGCGCAAGCGCCTGATTGTCCGTGTTCACGACGATATATTCCGCGCTTTTCAGACCCGATTCTATGAGTCTGTCCACGGCGTTGTTTCCCGCGCCGCCCACGCCGATGACTTTGATTTTCGCAACGCCGGAAAGGTTATTCACCGCGTCGCTTACAGCGGACGCCGCAGAGCCGGAATAACCGTAATCCCCGTAAGGTTCTCTTTCGTCATAATTATCGATCATTTCTTTTTTCCTCCGAAATTGTTAAAAATTCTATAAAGCAAGCCGCTCTTCTTCCTATCGTTCAACGCCATATTCAAAAGCGCGATCCGAGAAGAAAACGCGGGTTTATCGTAATAAGGCAGGTCGGGCGCGACGATCTCCGTAAGTCGGTTGAGCCGTCCCGCGATATGCTCCGCGGCGCCCGCTACGCCGCCGATACCCTCGCCCGTGATACTGATGGGATTGACCGCAAGCGCCGTCATATTCTTTTCGCGATAGTATTTTCCGAAAAAGTTCTCCACGTTCTCGCACATAACGTCGAGCGCGCATTTGACGATATCGTTTATCGTCTGCACGGGGAAAGAAAGGTCCCCCCTGTCGCTCGTCCACATCAGGTCTTTGGGCACACTACCGCCCGAAACATTGGACGCCATAAGGATCTCTTCCGCCGTTTCGAACTCCACGTCGAGTTTTTGCATAAGATCGACCAAGATCGTTCCCTCGCCGCAGTTGAACGTTTCCTCGTGCACGATCCCGTTCCCGTAAACGACGGATACGGAGGTCGTAACGAACCCGACGTCCAGCAAAAACGCGTAGCCCTCCCGCTTTTTGCTCGGCAACAGATACAGCGCCTGCGCGAGCGTGGACGGCAAGAACCGCACGTCTTCCACGCCGAGTTCTTTGAGCACCGAAGTCGCCGCGTCGTAGAACGTATCGGAAACGAAATAGTAGCAAAGCGCGCCCTTTAAAAGGGTCGTAGGCACGCCGTACAGATCCTCTGCGGAGAAATATTTCCGATTATCGCCGAGCGTGAAATACATATCCGAACGACGTATACAGCGTTCTTCTTTAAGAAGGTCCGAAAGCCCGCTTTCGTAAAGCGCGTCCACGTCCTGCGCGGATATTTTGCGCTTTTTGGGGAAAGACGAGGTGTGACCTTTGGTACACACGGAAACGAAGGACGAAGGAACGCCTACGTATATCTCTCCGATTACGCCGCCGTAGTTTTGTCTGACGGAATTGACCGCCGTCAGCACGGCAAGACGAAAGGACTCCTCGCTGAAAAATCCTTCCGTGGAAAAGCCTTCGTATTTTTCTGTATGACTTCCGCAAAAGACGAACGTACCGTTGACCCCTCTCGAACCGAGGAAAAAGGTGACTTCGTACGATCTTACGTCCAAAATTGCGACGCTTTCGTTTTTCATAAGTTTTTCCGCTCCGTAAAAAACGATCTATTCAAAAACAAACCCTTTTTATGATTATACACTATTTATGTCGGAATGTCAATGAATTGAGAAAAAAATTTATAAAAAAACACGCACCGACGCGTGTTTTCTCTTTATTTCATCATTCTAATCCGTCGCGTTCGTAATACCCGGCGTTCACTCCGTCCGTATCGTCCCAAACCGCGATCATTCCCGACAGTTTTTTCTTGTCGGACAGGGACAGGTATTCGTCTATCGCTCTTTGCGCTTTCTCGCTCGTGAGCGAGAACGGGTCGCGGACGTATATCTTTACCCCCTCTTTCATCGTGAGCTTGAACACCGTTTCTTTCGCGTTGGAGGCGGGTCTTTCCACCTCCACGGACACTACGTTCCGACGGATACCGTCGAGCCGAACGGAGATCTCGTTTACGAACGCGAACAGCGTGGGCAGACAGTCGTCGCCCGAAAGCAATTCCCCGCGCGCGCCCGTTGCGGTAAGCGCGGTGTTTCCCGATCCTTTGAGGATCACGTTCGCGCCGCCGTCCGAACGGTTGGCGGGATCGCTGCGAACGGCTAACACCAAGCCTTCCGCGTTGAGGATATAATATTGATCCGAACCGTCTGTGCATGGAACGGCGTACATTTCTCCGTCCTCCGTCACTTGGAAAACGAGTCGGTTGGGATAGTCCTTTTCAAACGAAGTGATACGGAAATACGGGAAACTTGCGACCACCTCGTCGGCAAGCGCTTGATCGGCGAAAAATGTACTGCGCTTTTGGTACGTTTCCTGCAACCGTCTTTGCAGTTCCTCCGCCTCCGTCTTTGCCGCCTCGGACACGACGGAAGTTTTTACGGTCACTTCGTCCACGCGATAGACCGTAGAAACGCCGAGCGTCGCCGCAGATAAAAAGACGAGTACGGTCAATATGATCACCAGCACGTTTTTCTTGCCCATTCTTTTCCTCTTTCGTAGTTTGTCGGCTTTTCGGGCTTTTATTCCCTTACGCCTTTATATTTTCACACGGCGTATCTTCGCGCCGAGTTTTTTAAGTTTATATTCGAAGTCCGCATACCCTCTGTCGATATGCGAAAGATCAACGACGTCGCTTTGACCTTCCGCGCCGAGCGCCGCCACCACGAGCGCCGCGCCGCCGCGAAGATCCCCCGCCGTCACGCGCGCGCCGTGCAATTTTTCCACGCCCCTTATCACCGCCGTGCGGCCGCGTACGGTGACGTCCGCGCCCATGCGTTTGAGTTCGCCCACATACTTATAACGGGTCTCGAACAGGTTCTCGACGACGAGCGTCGTTCCGCGCGCCGTACAGCAAAGGGTGGAATACTGCGCTTGCAGATCGGTGGGAAAGCCCGGAAAAGGCATCGTTTCTACCAGATCGACCGCGCGCAGGCGTTTGTCGCTGCGCAATATTATTTTATCATTTTTCGTATGTATTTTGCAACCGTTTTCACGCAATTTATGTAAAAGTGCGGCAATATTTTCCGCCGACACCCCGCTCGTTTCTATCTCGCCGCCGCAACACGCGGTCGCGATGAGAAACGTTCCCGCCTCGATACGGTCGCCGATGGGCGTATATTCTACCCCGTGCAGTTTCTTTACGCCCTCGATCACGACCGTGCCACCGCCCGCGCCGCGTACCCTCGCGCCCATCGCGTTCAAGAAATTTTGCAGGTCTATGATCTCGGGTTCTTTGGCGGCGTTGCGTATGACGGTGACGCCTTCCGCTTTCACCGCCGCGAGAATGATATTTTCCGTCGCACCCACGCTGGGAAAGTCGAGCAGTATCTCCGCACCGACGAGTTTATCCGCCCGACAGTCTATGTATCCGCCCTCTTCGACGATCTCCACGCCCAAACGTTTTAAACCCGACAGGTGCAGATCTATGGGCCGCAGACCGATGTCGCAACCGCCGGGATAGGATATTTTCGCGCGCCGAAACCGCGTCAGCACCGAACCGAGCATAAAAACGGAAGAACGCAGTTCCTTCGTAAGCCGCTGAGGGATCTCGTGGGAAACTGCGTTGGAGCTGTCGATTACGGCGCAATCTTTTTGCCGTCGGATCTTACAACCGACCTCGCTTAATATCCGTAACATATTTTCTACGTCGGTGATCGTCGGGACTCCTCTTATTTTTACTTGTTCGTCGGTTAAAACGGAGGCGGCAAGCAAAGGCAAAACCGTGTTTTTCGCTCTTTGCACCTCCACTTTGCCGTACAGTTTTTCACCGCCGTCTATGATATATTTATCCATACGATAAAGCTCCTTATGCTTTATAGTATGAATTTTTCGTTCCGTTTTGTGACCTCGCGCGTTTATTGCGCGCGGATATAGAATACAATACGCCCATCGACGCCATCGTGATGATGAGCGAGGTATTCCCCGAACTGATCAAGGGCAACGGCAGACCGGTCGGCGGTATACTGCCGCTCACGACGAGCGCGTTCAAAACCGTCTGGATCCCGTACACGAGCGTTATCCCCGCCGCAAGCAGGAACGAGAAAAAATCCTCCGCCTCTTTCGCGACTTTTATTCCTCTGAAAATGAGGAACACGCTCACGCCGAACAATACGAGTATCCCGAAAAAACCGAATTCCTCGCCGATGATGGAAAGTATGAAATCGCTTTCCGCGAACGGCAAGAACCGATATTTCTGTCGGGAATTGAACAATCCCGTACCGAACCACCCGCCGTTACCGAGCGCGTACAGCGATTGAATGAGCTGATACCCCTCTCCGCGCGGGGACTCCCAAGGATCCAAAAACGCGGACAAACGGGAAAGCCGATAGGGTTCGGCAATGATAAGTACGGGTACGACCAAAAGCGCGGGAACGAAAATGACCAAGAAATGTTTTATTTTCATACCGCCGAGGAACAGCATCGCAAGCATCAGAAGTCCCACGCACATCGTCACCGACATATTCGGTTCTAAAATAATGAGAACGCAAATGACCCCGCCCGCCAACAATACGGGCAAAACGCCTTTGAACGTACGCATTTCGCCCATATTCTCTGACATATACGCCGCCGCGAAAACGACGAATCCGTATTTGGCAAGCTCGGAGGGTTGCAAGGTGAACCCGCCGACTCCGATCCATCTCGTAGCGCCGTAATTCGTCTTTCCCACGCCCGGCACGAACACGAGCGCGAGCAGGACGATAGGCACGATCAAGGCTACCCAACGCACTTTTTTACCGCTCAATTTACGGCAGTCGAATCTGCCGCAAAGAAACATCGCGACCGCGCCGAGCGCCAAACCCAGCAGTTGTTTTTTGACGAAATAAAATTTATCGCCGTATTGCGTTTCCGCAACGTACCCGCTCGCCGAATACACGGCGAGCACGCCGAACGCCGCCAGTAAAAAGGTTACGATAAGTATGGAGATATCCCCTTTCGGTCTATTCGATCTCCTCTCCGTCCGCGTCCGTTCCGCAGGTCGGGGCAACATCGTCGTCGAAGGCGGTATCTCCCTCGCTTGGAGTACCGTTCTCCTTTCCGTCGCCGTCCGCGGTTGCGGGGGCGGGGTCTTGTTCTTCTTCGACCGTCGCTTTTTCTTCGCTGTGTTCGGCGGTATCTTCCTTTGCGAGATTTCGGACCATTCGGACAAACGTATCACCTCTTTCTTCATAACTTGCAAACTCGTCAAAGCTTGCGCTCGCGGGACTTAAAAGCACCGCCTGCCCCGCTCGGGCGACCATTACGGCTATGCGTACCGCGAACGCGAACGTTTCGCAGAGCGTCACGCTTTCAAAGCCCTGTTCCCTTGCGCTATGCAGCAGCGCGTAACGGTTCTCGCCGTAGAGTACGGCGTGTTTCACGTTCGATTTTTGCAAGACGGCGAACAGTTTCGAATAGTCGTAGCCCTTATTCTTCCCGCCGAGCAAGAGTACCGTTTCCCGTTTCATACACCCGACCGCTTTTATCGTGGCGTCTACGTTCGTGCCTTTGGAGTCGTCTATATACGCTACGCCGTCTACTTCGCCGACAAATTCTATGCGGTGTTTTATGCCCTTGAACTCCGACAAAGCTTTCGCGATATCCGCGTTTTTCACGCCCATAATCTTCGCCGCGGCGATCGTTGCGAGCGCGTTCTGCACGTTATGCAGTCCCTCGGCGAGCAGTTCGCTCGCGGAAACGATCTTTTCGCCCGCATAGAACAGGTCGCCGTTTTCATAGTACGCGCCGCGTACCCGTTCCCGTACGGAAAACCACACGACTTTCGCTTTCGTCTTTTCCGCGAACCCGCGCACGACACGGTCGTCGTAATTGAGTACGGCGTACTCCGCCTCCGAGGAATTTTTCAGTATCTTCGCTTTTAAGAATATGTAATTCTCCATATTGTAATGGCGATTGAGATGATCCTCCGTCACGTTGAGCACGACCGCGATATGCGGGCAAAGCGAGTTGAGCGTTTCGAGTTGAAAACTGGATATTTCCGCTACGGCGACCCCGTTTTCGCCAAGCGAGCAGAAATCTATCATCGGCGAACCGATATTCCCGCAAGCTTTCGCCTCGTACCTGCCCTCTTTCAATACGCTTTCGAGCATGGAAACGGTCGTCGTTTTTCCGTTCGTACCCGTCACCGCCACGATCGGACAACGCATATACCGCGCCGCAAGCTCCGTTTCTCCCACGACCGCTTTTCCGCCGCGTTTGAACGCGACCGCAAGCGGGTGATCGATGGGGATTCCGGGGCTTAACACGAGTACGTCGCAAATTTCCGACGTTTTCGGGAGCGTTTCTTTGGCTACCCGTTTCGCGCCTTTCGATTCGAGTTCCCGCGCGACCTGTTCCACACGTTCGCCCGATACGTCGTCGTAGATATACACGGTCGCATTCTTCGAGAGCAGGAACTCCGCCGCGGAACGGCCCGATTTCGAAAGCCCGAGTACGAAAAATATCTGTCTTTCAGGATACATACTTTCCTCCGTTTACGATTTTATATTGCGAAGAGCAGACACAATATTCCCGCGAAAAGGGTAATGACGAAATACGCGTAGGAAATCTTACTTTCCGAATATCCCTTTTCCTGAAAATGATGGTGTATGGGCGCCATCAAGAACACCCGTTTTCCGCCCGTCGCCTTATAATATACTACTTGTATCAGCACGGATATGACCGAAAACACGAAAGTTATCCCCACTACCGCGATATAGAGCGCGTTCCCCGTGAACGCGCCCACGCACGCCGCGAACCCGCCGAGCGCGAGCGAACCCGTATCCCCCATGAACACCGAGGCGGGCGGGGTATTGAACAGCAGATACGCGATCAACGCCCCGACCAGACAGAAACAAACGACCGAAACGGAGGTATTCCCGCTCTGCAACGCGATCAATATGCCCATCGTCGCAAAGAAAGGTATGCTCGACGCCGACGCCAGCCCGTCCAGCCCGTCGGTCAGGTTGACCGCGTTCACCGTCGCAAGAAAGACGAAGACGACGACGGGGATCATCCAGCCGCCGAGTTCCCAAGTAACAGAGAAGAACGGCACGTGCAACTTCGTCAAACCCGCCCTGTAACAGTATATCCCCGCAAAGACCGCGATACAGGCTTGAAAGAGAAATTTCTGCCAAGCCCGAAGTCCGAGGTTTTCTTTATGTTTGCGTTTTAAAAAGTCGTCCAAAAGCCCCACCGCCATATACGACAGTCCGATCGCGAGGGTGATGACGACCGTTTTATCCGCTTTGCGGATAAACAGCGTAGCCGCGAGCACGGCGGCGGCGACGAACGCGATACCGCCCATCGTCGGCGTGCCGCTTTTCGAGCGGTGTTCTTTGACGTAGACGAGAATGTTCTGTCCCGCTTTCAGCCGCCGAAGAACGGGAATGAGGATAAAACAAAAGAGCAAGGACAGCCCGAAAGCGGCGAGCGAGGCGAATAGATAGGTCTTCATAGCGTGTTTTTTTAACGGTCCCCTTTCAGGAAAGCGTCGTTCCCCGTCTTTCCCGAATTATTTTTTCGATTATATCATTGTCGTCGAACGGGTATTTTATACCCATTATCTCCTGATACTCCTCCCCGCCCTTGCCCGCAACAAGCAAAACGTCCCCTTCGCAAAGGATATCCGTCGCATACCCGATCGCCGATCTTCGGTCGGGTACGACCACGTATTTCAAAGAAAATCTACGGTACCCGCGTTCTATGCCCGAAATAATATCGAGCGGGTCCTCATACCTCGGATTATCCGAAGTGAGTATAGCGAAATCCGCGCTCTTTGCGACCGTTTCGCCCATAATAGGTCGTTTGCTCTTATCCCTGTTCCCGCCGCAACCGAACAGACAGACGAGCCGACCCCGACAATGCGCGCGGAGCGCCGCGAGCGATTTTTCCAGTCCGTCGGGGGTATGCGCGAAGTCCACGAATATTTCCGCGCCGTTATAATTCGCGACCCGTTCGAGCCGACCTCTTACCCCTTTTACCGCCGCAAGTCCCGCCGCGACCGATCTTATATCCGCGCCGAGCGCGACCGCGCAGGTCGCCGCCGCAAGCGCGTTGCTCACGTTATGCCGTCCCGTCATCGAGATCGTGCAACGGCATATCTTACCCCCAACGTTGAATACGCAGGTACTGCCCAACAAATTTTCGTCGGAAACGATCGCAAATCCGTCGTCGGCGTCTTGCAGACCGTAGTACAGCGTTCGACCTTCTTCCCCGCGTTTATCGCCGAATTCCCGACCCGTTTCTTCGTCGCCGTTGAGTACGGCGATCGGGCAGACCTCGGGCTCAAACAGCAAACTTTTCGCGTATTTATATTCGCGCATGGAGGGAAAGAAATCGAGGTGGTCTTGGGTAAGGTTGGTAAAAATACAGGCGGCGAAACGGATACCCGCCGTTTTCTTATAATATAAGGCGTGCGCCGATACCTCCATCACCACGTACCGCACTCCCCTTTCCGACATTTCCGCAAGCGTTTTTTGCAAGAAAATGGGATCGGGCGTAGTGAGTTCCGAGGGGTAGAAATTTCCGTCGTAGCGCACGCCGAGCGTGCCGATAACGCCCGTTTTTTTGCCGTCCTTTTCCAGTATTGAGGCGAGCATATACGAAGTCGTCGTCTTGCCGTTCGTGCCCGTAACGCCGATCACGGACAGTCGGGAAGAAGGGTCGCCGTAAAAAGCCGAGGCGATACGGCTCATTGCCTCGCGGGTATCTTTTACGAGGATTTGCGGAACTTCCGTCTCCAAAACCCGTTCGACGACGAGCGCCGCCGCGCCCGCTTTTACCGCCGCTTGGGCGTACCGATGACCGTCCGCACTCCCGCCCGAAAGGCAGAAAAACAGGTCGTTTTTCTCAACCGTTCGGCTATCCGCGCTCAATGCGGTTATCTCCCGTTCCCAGTCCCCGCCCCGACAGACGATCTCCGCGCCCTTTATACTTTCCACGATCTTCGACAAACGCATATTTCCCGCTCCTTTTTGATTACGATAATATATTGTATTCGCGCGGTTGGGTCGGTATGTTTTCCGAAGAGAAAAAACGCCCGTATTTTCACGAACGTTTTTTGCGTTTAACTCGGTTGGATATTTTTGAGATCGATGATACCTTGGAATATCTCGCCCGCGCAAGGCGCGGCGACCACGCTGCCATAGTATGCGCCCTGCGGTTCGTCTATGACCACGAGTACGAGATATTTCGGGGATTCGACGGGGAAAAAGCCCACGAACGAGGAAACGTATTTTCCCGCGGCGATCCTGCCGTTCTCGTATTTTTGCGCCGTACCTGTCTTGCCCCTTACTTGCGCAAACTTGGAAGTATCACCCTCGAAAAACCCTTATAAATAAAGGATTTCAGTTCTTAACAATGCCGAAAATTTTGTCTTGAGGTCTTTCCCCTTACTTGCGCAAACTCGGAAGTATGGCATAATTTCAAGGAAAAAATAATCCTACGAGCCGTATTTCTTTAATCATAACTCATAGGATTTTGTGAAAAAAATTAAGTTGTGTCATTTCGTGGCGAATCTTGTCTCATGCAAGCGCAGGGCAAAATTTATCCGTAGAGAGGTCAGGGCTCTTTTCCGTTTTGCGCCTGAAAACCCTTTTTAATTCGTTTATATAAAGTTCGGCGTTATAGCAGCGAAGAGTTTTGTATATTTTTGTATAAACGAGAACATCCCGGGAAAGCATTTCTGCATGCAACGTTACAACCATATTCACTTCCTTATTGCGACAAAGTTCTATGACGCGATTTAATCCCGCTCTTTCATACTTTCGTCCGCCGTCCCCGTAATCCACAACGTTTTCGACGACGTCCCATTCTGCCTTATGCCTTTCCAATAACTCTTTAAGTTCTTCTTTACTAAGAACCGATTCAGGGGTATTATTCTTCGTTCTTATATACGTAACTATTTTTTCTTTCTTGACACTCATTTTTTTATCACCTAAATTTCTTCTATTTTGTAAACCACCGATATATCGTATTCGTGATTTTCTGAAATTGTATTTATGTACACCTTCGAAACTACCGATTTGATTAATGAAATTTTATCTTTCGGAGCATTTTTCAGGCGTTGTAAAAATTTTTTGAATTTTATATCAAAAACGTGAAGTTTGCTTTCTATCTCTCGTGCGGCTGTAATACGTTCTTCGATTTCCCGGATTTTCTTTTTCAGATCGCCTGCCCTATCGGCGGCGTCGCCGGTTCTCGTTGCCGACGTCGGCGAAAACATCGGCGCGGAAATCTCCACCGCCGTCGCGCCCTCCTCCGTACAGAACGCAGTCTTATAATCGCATATATAGTTAACGAATACCCTCCGGAAAAATCTTTTCCGGAGGGCGTTTTTCTCTGTCGCAAACAAAAAACAAAACTTATCTTCCAATCGCAGGCAGCGTTATCGCCGTCGTACCGAAATCGTAAAATTTCGTATTTTCTTTATTTCCGCCTTTATCTTCAACGCTGACGTACGCCACTAAGCCGTTCACGATTTTCAATTCTACTTTCACGTAATCCGCATAATCTCCGCCCGTAAGGAAATAATCGTTTGTGCATATTCCTTTGCCGGCGTACACGTAAGATTTTTTCGTTTCGTCGTAAGTAAATTCCGCAAAAAATTTCGCAAAATTCGGGCAAAAGCACGAATAATTCATCAGCAGCGGAAGTCCGTCCCGCATATAATACTCACCCATAAGCGACCAATCCAGAACCTGCCCGCCCGATATTCCCGTATATTTTCCGTTTTCGGCTTTGTATACGTACATATCCATCGAATCGTCACCAAGCACGCCGAAAAATCCCATAGCTTCCGTTGTTTTCTGAATCTCGTAAAAATCGGACGACGCATAATACGCATACGCCGTAAAATTCTTATACGAAGCGTAATCAAACGC
The DNA here is from genome assembly GCA_045124465.1 of Candidatus Scatosoma sp. Classification (GTDB taxonomy): domain Bacteria; phylum Bacillota; class Clostridia; order Christensenellales; family Borkfalkiaceae; genus Scatosoma. The sequence continues at coordinate 105,327 of JBGVLV010000022.1, read as the reverse complement.
TTTTATCCACCCCGCCTCATCAACTTTTTCCGATTCGAGCGCCTCAAAATTCGTATCCGCCGTTAACACCACGCCCGGTTTCTTATCGTCGTCATCCTTTTTATCCTCGTCTTTCTTATCTTCGGCGGGGTTGCCCATTTTTTCCGGCAACGAAACCGAAGTGGAACCTATATCATAATACGAAACTTTCATTTCCATAACGACTTTCGCGTCGCCTTCGCCGGACTCGGTTTTCATGATATATCCCGCGAATAAGCCGTCCGCGATTTTAATCGTCGCCGTGCCCTGTCCTTCCACTTCATATAAGTAACCTTTTGCGGTTTCGTCGTAAGTAACTTTATCGAAAGCAACCGTTTGAGCAAGCTGACTTACGGGAGTAATCCCCATTTCGCCCGAAATGATATATTCGTACTCGGAATGATTTTCCATATCGTACGCGCTTTCGGAAATTTGCGCGCCGTTTTTATAATTTATGCCGTACGCCGCCCAGACTTCGTTGGTTTTCGCAAAGAAAATATCGTGCTGCTCGCTTTCGTCCGCACTCTTCTTCTGATACGTCGAATAGTACGCCTTATCCCCGGCAAACTTATACACAAGTCTACCTTCTTGGGTAACGCCGGCTTGCGTACTTTTCTCTTCTTCTTTCATCGAGAAATTCGTAAATTTCGAAACGTCAAACGCCGCTTTCCACGCCGCTTCGTCTTTCACCTGTTCCGACTTCACCGCTGCAATATCGGTGTTGCCGTCAATTTTGTCGCCCTTGCCGTCGGTTTTACCGCACGCGGAAAACGCCGAAACGCACAGTGCCGCCGAAAGAGCGCACACGCCGAATTTTTTGAAAAAACCACCCGATTTCATATTGTTTTCTCCTTCTTTTCGCTGCGTTTCGGCTTGTTTTAACTTATCCTGACAGATAATCGGATAAGTTAAAACAAGAGGGCGCGCCCCGCGAAAAAATAAATTTTTTATAACTTTATTATATCATCGCCGCACCAAACAGGCAAGCAATTTCACCTCGTTTTCACAAGTTTTTTTAATTTTTTTCTTTTTCTCTTGCCTGCATAAAATAGTCAGCCTCTTCATGCCTTCCCGCAGGGGGGGGGAAAAAGGTGCCGAGCAACAGCGAGGCGCATGAGGGGCGCAACTTGTTTTCTGTTTGAAAATTTTCAAACAATAAGGCAACCGCCCCTTTTTTTTCCTCAACGGCAAAAAGCAATTACGCCGTCAAACATAAAAACCGCCGTTGACGGGCACATCCGCCCCGTTAACATATTCGCTTTCAATCAGCCCCGTTACCGCGTTCGCCTGCGTTTCCGTTTCGGTATAGGTATGCCCCTTGGCTTCGGTGTAGTTGTCCTTGTAACCTTCGCCGCAAAGACTGCAAACGAACTCCGTATAACCCATTTCCGTGCAGGTTGCCTCAACGATATGTTCCTCGTATTCGTGCGGACAGACCTCGGCGGCATACGCCGTCGCGCCCGTTCCGACAAATACGCTCGTCAATGCCGTCAGCATCAACGCCGACAGCAAAAGTGTATGTTTGTGTTTCAATGTTCCTCCTTTCAAGCTATCTTTTGGCTTGTTCCTGATATTCTTTCATTTTCGGCAGAAGTTCAAGTTGTATCTTGTCTGCCGCCACTCTGATTTCGTCCGCAATGCTCCTTTGATAGTTTTCGGTAATCATCAGAAGCAATCGCGCTTTATTTTCGTATGACGCTTGGCGCAGAGCCTTTTCGTCCGTTCCGTCAAGATAATGACAAACGTTATCTACCACGCGTTGCAGTTCCGCTTCCACGTCGTCCCACTTTTTCGTCAACTCGGCGACGCGTCGTTCTTTGTCTTTCTCAAGCATTTCCGCTTTCTCGGCTTCGCGTTCTTCGATAACCTCATTGATCTTATCTTCCATGGATTGTCCGCTCTCGCCCGATATATCGAAAACGTATTTCTCTTTCTCGAACAGCACCGCTTCGCGTTTGCCGATTGCCGCTTTCCCTTCGGGGAAGTACGTCTTTTTCAGTTCATACGACGGCGTGAATACCGTCCATATCGGCTCGTATCCTCTGACCGACACAATCGGGTACTGTCAAGCATTTTTCGCAAAATTGAAACTGATAAAACAGAAATAATTTGAAATTGCCTAAGGCGAGGCGTTTAGCCTCGTTAGTTGCTCACCGGCATTTCGGGGCGGCGGTGTCAAGGACAGCGCAGCTGCTCGTTCTTATCCTTGACTCCGTCAGCACGAAATTCTATGCTACTTGCTCCGTTTCGTACAGATATTTCATGCACAAATATCTTTTCGTTCCCCAATCTTTTCCCGATACTATCGCAGTCTCGCGCATACAAGCATCAACGCCGATTTCCCGTCCGGAAAAGCTCCCACCACTCGCGTCCGTCTCCGTATCTCACGGTTCATTCGCTCTATCACGTTATTCGTACGTATTTTCAGCCAATGTTGCGTGGGAAATTCCATATAAGTCAGCGTCTCTTCTATCGATTCTTCTACCTTTTTCGCCGCTTCCTTTAACCTCATGCCTTTCAGCGCCTCTACCACGTCCTTTGCCTTCTTTCTCGCCGATTCTTTGCTCTCCTGCGCATGGATCGCTTTCAGCATCCGCGTTATAATAGCGCGGCGTTTTAATTTTTTGCTCCGTCAGATACTTAGCGACCATTCCCGTAGAACCAAATTCCAGCAGTTTCTTATAAATCAGTTGCACGATAGGCGCGGTTTCCGCGTCGGGTATCCGTTCGAAAGCGTCGTTATACGTATATCCGAAAATAGGAAAAACGGTATTTCTCAGTTCACCGTTCTGCGCTTTCATATTCAATATAGAACGGATTTTTCTCGAAGTATCTTTTGCATATAGTTCGTTAAAGTAATTCTTTAACGACGCAAAATCGGCAGCGCGCTCGTCTTCGCTGTCATAGCCGTCGTTAAGCGCTATTTACTTTTTTGCTCACCGTACGTTATCGCGCGTACGTTTGCCGTTCGTTTTATTCAGCGGCATGGCGGGGAATGTGCTTCAAATCGATGATCGATTGAAAAATTTCTCTTGCGCATGGCGCCGCCACCACGCTGCCGTAATACGCGCCCTGCGGTTCGTCCGCCACCACAAGCGCAAGGTATTTCGGCGCGTCGGCAGGGAAAAACCCCACGAACGAGGAAACGTATTTTCCCGCGGCGATCCTGCCGTTCTCGTATTTTTGCGCCGTACCCGTTTTGCCGCCGATACGGTAGCCGTCTATGTACGCTTTTTTTCCGCTACCGTCTTTGACGACCCCTTCGAGCATACCCGCGAGTATCTTGGACGCTTGCTCGCTTATCGTACGGTTTTTGACCTCGTTGCTCGCCTCCATCGCCACATACCCGTCGTTGGCGTAGATCCGCTTTACCAGATGCGGCGTATAGTAATACCCGCCGTTGACCGCTGACGCCGTAGCGCAAGCGAGCTGGATACCCGACACGGCGATCGTCTGTCCGAATCCGATACGCGCAAGATCGCAATCGCGGACCGCCGTTTCGGGCAACAACAGACCGTACGCCTCGCCGCTGTAATCCACGCCCGTCTTATGACCGAATCCGAACGCCGAAAGATATTTATAAAAGGTATTTTTGCCGAGCGACAACGCCATATCCGTGAAACAGGGGTTACAACTGTTATTCAACGCCTCCGCAAGGGTTTGGTTGCAATGCTTGCCGTTGGCGTGATTGCTCCAACATTTTACCGTCGTACCGTCTACCGAACGGGTACGGGAGCTGGGGAACACGTAATTCGTCGAAAACGCTTTGGTATTGCCCTGCAAATATTCCTCGATATTCGCCGCGGACGTGATGATCTTGAACGTTGATCCCGGTTCGTAAATATCGCAGACGAGCGTGTTTCTGGACTGGGAATTGAGCAGAGCCGAATCGTTTCTCGGCACGTCGTTGAGATCGTAAGAAGGATAGTTCCCGATCGCGAGTATCTCGAACGTATTGACGTCGAGCACGATACACGAGGCGGACGTAGGCGAATAGCTCGCCGCCGTACGCGCGAGCGCACTTTCCACGATCTCCTGTATGCCGTAGTCGATCGTAAGTTCCACGTTATATCCGTCCTCGGCGGGCAAATACGTAGCCACGCTGTTCTCGATCTCTATTCCGACAAGGTCGGTTTCGTAAAGCAGTTCCCCGTTCTCGCCCGCCAAATACTTATCGTAATATTTCTCCACGCCCGTCGTACCCACGTTGTCGGACGAGGTGAATCCGAGCACCTGGCAGAGCGCGGAATTTTTGGGATAGAAACGGATATTGTCGCGCGAATAGTACACCCCCTCTATCGTCTGCGAGGCGAGCGTTTCGATATTTTCTTTGCTCACTTTTTTCGCAATGGTGATCTCCGAGGCTTTTTTCTTGGTCAGCTTTTCGTATATCGCCGCCGAGTCGCCGCCGAGCGCGTCTGCAAGCAAGGTCGCCGCCTCGGATTTATCCGAAATGGCGTTCGAGCGCGCGAACACCGTATACGCCGTCGTATTGTCGGCAAGCACCACGCCGTTGCGATCGGTTATCTTGCCGCGTTCCGCGACGATGGGTATTTCCCTTGTCCATTGATCGAGAGCGCGGTAGTTGAGTTCTTCCTGCCAAACGACCTGCACGTAAAAGAACCGACCGCATAAAATACAAAAAAGAAAGGTTATCGCCAGACTGACTGCCAACAACCTCTTTCGTAAAACAGATATGGAATATTCTTTATTTGATTTAAATCGCTTGATAATACAAGACCTCCTTCAAGGTTCTTTGTATTATTCTATTAGTTTTATCCCTGAATCATACCATTCGAGATCGCATATTCGCGAATGGTTTCTTCCGACTGCGCGTCCTCGATACGGCGCTGTATCTCCTCGTTACGTTCGACGAGTTCCTGTCTTTGCCGTTCGAGATCTTTAAGCTCCGCCGATTTACGGCTCAATATCTGCGTATTCACGCAAATGAGCGTCAACATCAGCACGACCACCGCCGCGAACGCCGCCATTACCATTTTCGCCATACGGCTGAGCGAATACTGCGTTTCCGTCGAAACGACCGCCGCGGGCGCTTGCGCCTGCACGGGCATTTCCACGGGCGCGGGCATAACGACGGGCGCATAGTTGCGTTCCTGTTCGATCGCGCCCGCCCTGTCGAATTTTTCCGTCGTAAAAACGGGAGAATCGATCTTTTCGCGGACGAATTCCGTCACTTGCGGCGTTTGCTCGGTGACGGGCGTATCCGCAACGGCGGGTCTTTCGGGCGCAAGAACGGACGCGCGAACGGTATATTCCGTTTCGCTGCGCATCTCCGTTTCGGAATCAAACTGATCCGCCTCTGCGCTCTGTAAGCGACGATAGCGTTCCTTGATCTGCGCGTTATGTAACTGCGCTTGTTTATCTTCGGTCAAATAATCAATTCTTTTGTCCATTAGCGTTGCCATATTTCCGCTCCTCCGTTCTTATCGTTTTTCCCTGTTTTCCCTACTTATCTTTCTTGGGTATTTTTCAAATTTTTTCCGCTATTCTGAGTTTTGCGCATTTACTTCTCGAATTTTCGAGAAGTTCTTCTTCTCCCGCCGTGATCGGCTTTTTCGTGATTATTTTTATTTCCGGTTTCTTTCCGCATACGCAGACGGGGAAGTTACCGGGACAAGTGCACGGGTTTTCCAGTTCCCGAAACGCCTCTTTTACGATCCTGTCCTCCAAGGACTGGAACGTTAAAATGACGATACGCCCGCCCTTTTTCAACCGTCTTGTAAGCGAAGTCACCAGTTCGTACAAACCGTCGAGTTCGCCGTTGACCTCGATCCTGAGCGCTTGAAAGCTTTTTCGTTCGCACGGTGCGCCGTAACGGAATTTCGCGGGAATACTTTTCTGAATGATCTCCGAAAATTCGCCCGACGTTTTCAAAGGTTTGTTCTCTCTGTATTTGACGACGTTTCGCGCTATCTGTTTCGCGAACGTTTCTTCGCCGTACGTTTTGAGTATCCTCGCAAGCTTGTCCTCGGGATAGGTGTTGAGTACGATCTCCGCCGTGAGCGGCGATTGCCTGTCCATACGCATATCCAAAGGCGCGTCCGCCATTCGGTAGGAAAATCCTCTTTCCTCGTCGTCTATCTGATGGGAGGATATTCCGAAATCGAGGATAGCGCCGTCGAGCTTGTCCACACCCGCCCTATCGAGTACGGGAGCGAAGTCCTTATAGTTGGATTTATATATCTCGAATCGACCCGAAAACTCCGACAGCCGTTTATTCGCCGCCGCGATCGCCTCGTCGTCGAGGTCGGTCGCGATCAGCCGACCGCTTGGAAAAGTACGTTTGAGGATCTCGTAGGAATGTCCGCCTCCGCCGACCGTACCGTCGAAATACACGCCGCCGTCTTTTAAAGCCAGCCCCTGCATACATTCTTCTTTCATTACGGGTTTGTGCGAAAACTCCAACATTTTTCCGTTCCTCTGTTAAATCCCCAGTTTCTTCAACTCCGCGTCGTAGTCGATACCCTCCAAATACGCCTCGTACCGTTCCGCCGACCAGATCTCCAAACGTTTCCCTCGACCGAGCGTTACGATATTCTTATTGATACCCGCCATCTTTTTGAGCGCCGACGGCAAGACCACTCTGCCCTGCGCGTCTTCTTCCGCCGAAAAGATACTTCCGAAGAACAACGTGGACGCCGGCGAGCTTTCGGAAATGCCTTCCTCCGCCAACGAACCGAGCGTTTCGTCCAGATCGTCGTCCGCCATAACGCAGATACAACGGTTCATACCTCTGAAAAAGCTGTACGCCCTTTCGCCGTGCTCTCCCGTCAGTTCCTTTTTGAACTTGGAGGGAATACGCAAACGGTTCTTATCGTCCAACTGGTGTTCGAATACGCCTTTAAACACTTTGCTTTACCTCCTCATTCCTTTTCATTCAGCGTCAACAATTACTGTTGATACTATTATACAACCACTTTTGACCATTTGTCAATAATTTTAAGGTAAATTTTTCAAAAAACTTTTAAATTTTTGGCTTTTTTAACCACTTTTTGCCCTCAAAAGCCCTCATTTTCCGAACATTTGTTCAAAAACGTGTTTATTTGTCTTCGCGGCGTCCCCTAAAAAGGAAATCGGCGGGTTTTTCGGGGTCGGGGTCAGCGGTGGTCGCGTATCCCTGTCCGTCTTGCCGATAAGGGTCACCAAACGGCGAGCCATGCCCTCGTTGCCGTCGTAGACCCTACAATTATAATAGGCGGCGATCCGTTCTTTCAAATATACGTAATGGGTGCAACCGAGTACGACGGAGGCGGGGTCGCCTTTGGGCAGACAATGCGCGTACGTATATTCTTTATCGAATAAATGTTTTTCTATCTCCCCCGCGAGCGCGTCGCAGGGAAAGAGCCGGAGCTTTGCGCCGCGGAATTTTTGTTCGGCGTTTTCGCAGAGGATATGAAACCGTCCGCTCTCGTACGTGGCGCGGGTGGTGAGTACGAATATCTCGCCGCCCGCTTTCGCCGCGGTAAAGACGGCGGGTTCGGCGCCGACGATCGGGAAGGTATATTTTTCACGCAGACTCTCCACGCAAAGCGAAGTCGCCGTGTTGCAAGCCACCACCGCCGCTTTTACGTTCAGAGCGCGGAAACGTTCGAATGCGGCGAATACGTATTCCCGAATTTTTCGGGGCGGAAGATTGCCGTAAGGCGCGTGGAGATTGTCGCCGTAATAATAAAACGCCTCGTCTGAAATATATTTCCTGCACTCGGCAAGCACGGTCAGTCCGCCTATCCCGCTGTCGAAAAAGGCTATCCCGCCGTCGATCGTTTGCATATCCACCTCCCGAAACCGTAAAATTTTTTAAAAAAATATCGTTTTTCGTATTTTTGACCCGAAAAACAGTTTACAATCGAAAAAATTTATGTTAAAATAATCTACGCAATTAAATTTGAAATAAAAATCGGAAGAACAAGGAGAACATTATGCCTAATATTAAATCCGCAAAGAAAAGAGTTTTGGTCATCGAGAAAAAGACGATGCAGAACAAAGCGATCAAATCCGCGCTCAAAACGCAAGTAAAGAAATTCCTCGACGCCGTAAACGCAGGGAACAAGGAAGAGGCAACCAAGCTTTATCCCGAAACCGTATCCATGATCGACGGCGCGGTGACGAAAGGCGTCATTCACAAGAACAACGCCAACAACAGAAAAGCGAAGCTTGCGAAAAAGCTTGCCGCTTTGAACTGATAAGAAACTACTTATTCCTATATAGGATATGAGGGTCTGCCGACGGTTAGACCCTTTTTTTCGTTCCCCTATCCGTCCCGCAAAAAACGCGGGGCGTTTTCTTTTTTCGAAATATCCTCGAAAATATTTTCAAACGCCTTTCAAACGCTTGACATTATCCCCTCTTTTTTCTATAATATCATCATTCGGAAGTTTATTTTTGCTAAACTTTTCGTTTATTATTAACAAACCGATTTTCAAAACGAATAAAAATCGCGTTTTGGAGGCATTTTTATGGACCTGGGCGCAAAAATCAAACAAATGCGCAACCAAAAAGGCTTAACGCAAGAAGAGCTTGCCGACCGATGCGAACTGACGAAAGGGTATATTTCGCAACTCGAAAACAACCTAAACAGCCCTTCCATCGCGACCCTTACCGATATTTTGGTCGCGCTCGGCAGCAACCTCTCGGAATTTTTCCGCGAGGACGCGGAGGAAAAGGTCGTTTTCAGTAAAGACGAGTTCATCGAAAAGGATTCGGAAGGCGTACTGCTGAGCTGGCTCATTCCCAACGCGCAAAAAAATATGATGGAACCCGTGCTCGTCGAACTGACGGAAAACGTATCCACCGCTACGGACGTACCGCACGAGGGCGAAGAGTTCGGATACGTTTTAGAGGGAAAGATCGCCGTCGTGCTCGGAAACAAGCACTACGTTTGCAAAAAAGGCGAGGCGTTCTATTACCCCGCGAACAAACCGCATCATATCCTCAACAAAAGCAAAGGCAAAGCGAAATTCCTTTGGGTATCCACGCCGCCTAATTTTTAATATTCCATATTATATACTATAAAAACAAAAGACTTCTATCGGGAGAACACACCTATGGACAAAAAGACCTCTTTGGACTCCACCCCCAAGATCATCGAGCTGGTCGACGTATGCAAAGAATTCGACGGCGTTTCCGTCGTCGAGAATATCAATTTTTACGTACGAAAAGGCGAATTCGTCACCTTTCTCGGTCCGTCCGGTTGCGGCAAGACCACTACCCTCCGTATGATCGCGGGGTTCGAAATGCCCACGAGCGGAAAAATACTCTTGAACGGCAAGGATATCACCACCCTGCCGCCCAACCTCCGACCCGTAAATACGGTATTCCAAAAATACGCGTTGTTCCCCCATCTCAACGTTTTCGACAACGTGGCGTTCGGGCTTAAACAAAAACGCGTGGAAACCACGTACGTGGACAAAAAGGGCAAGACCAAGCTCAAAAAGGAAAAACTTCCCAAAGACATCATCGCCGAAAAGGTGAGAAAGGCTTTGGAAGTCGTAGACCTCGCGGGCTTTGAAAAACGGAGCATTTCCACGCTTTCTGGCGGTCAGCAACAGCGCATCGCCATTGCCCGCGCGATCGTCAACGAACCCGAAATTTTGCTCCTCGACGAGCCGCTCGGCGCGCTCGATCTGAAAATGCGTAAAGAAATGCAGCTCGAACTCAAAGCCATGCACAAACGGCTCGGGATTACCTTTATTTACGTAACGCACGATCAGGAAGAGGCGCTTACGATGTCCGATACCATCGTCGTTATGGCTGACGGCGCCATGCAACAGATTGGCACGCCCGAAAAGATCTACAACGAACCGAAAAACACTTTCGTCGCGGACTTCATCGGCGAGAGCAACATTTTCACGGGCGTTATGCCCAAAGACGGGCAGGTACGGTTCTGCGGTAAGACGTTCGAATGTGTGGACGGCGGGTTTGAAAAGAACGAACCCGTAGACGTCGTCGTTCGGCCCGAGGACGTCACGATAACGTCCGCAGACGAAGGTATGCTCAAAGGCAAAGTCACCTCCGTTATTTTCAAAGGTATACACTATCAGATCCTCGTACAATGCGGAAGATACGAGATCGAGATCCAAAGCACGACCGCACCCGAAGTAGGCGAAACGGTCGGCTTGACCGTGCAACCGAACGGCATACACGTTATGAAAAAGAAATTCCGCGTGAACAAGTTCACGGGCGTCATCACCAAACGCAACACCGTCGAATTCGGCGACGGCGAGTTCGAATGCGACGTCACCCAGCTCTATCCCGGCAGTCATTTGGACGAGGAAGGTTATCTCATCACCGCCAAAGGCGAAAAGCTCGATCTTACCGACGTGGAAGTGAACGTGGAAGTCGGTCTGCACGACATCACGATGAGCGACAACCTCGACGAGGGCGGCGCGCAAGGCAATATTATTTCCTTAATATATAAGAGCGAATACTACCGCTATATCGTACGTACGGAAAACGAAGAAGATTACGTGCTTGCTTGCGAAGATCTTTGGAACGAGAACGACCTCGTCAGTCTTATCATTCCCAAAGACAAGATACGCCTCACCCTCAAAGCGACGGAAGGAGGCAAACAATGACGGACGCAAAGACGAAAACGAAAGCAAGACCGCACTTTTCGCGGAAATTGCTCGCGATCCCCTACGGGCTGTTTTTGGCGGCGTTTGTGATCGTTCCCCTGCTCATCGTCGTATATTATGCGTTTACCAACGACGACGGGGAATTCACGTTCGAATACGTGCGCGTATTTTTCAGCGGGAACGGCGAAGGGTTGAAAGGATTCCTTACTTCCTATAATTTCAAGACCATTTTACGCAGTTTCTTTATCTCGCTCATGAGCACGATCGTATGCCTTGCCATCGCGTACCCCGTCGCTTATATCATCGCGAATTGCAAGCTCAAAAACAAATCCACGCTGTTATTGCTCTTTATCGTGCCGATGTGGGTCAATTTCGTACTCCGTATCAACGCGTTGAAAGAGTTGTTCGTATGGTTAGACACTTACAACAAATCGGAGGGCTGGAATATCGTCAATACCATCATCGGTATGGTCTACGACTTCCTGCCGTTTATGATAATGCCCATCTATACGACGATCATCAAAATAGACAAGAGCTATCTCGAGGCGGCGAAAGACCTCGGCGCAACGCCCGCGAAAGCGTTTTTGAAAGTTACCCTTCCCCTTTCCAAATCGGGGATCGTGAGCGGTATTTCCATGGTATTCCTGCCGTCGATGACCAACTACGTAGTATCCAACTACCTCACCTTCCGTAACGTTAAGATCATCGGTAAACTTATCGACGATTATTTCACGGGCGATCTTTGGCACGACGGTTCGTTCATCGCTTTGATATTGTTATTGTTTATGTTCCTCGTGACCTGGCTGACGGGCGGGTTCAAAGAGGACGGAGAAACGGAAACGAGAGGGACTTCGTTATGGTAAGAATAAAAAGTATCTTAAAATGGGCGTTTATCGGTCTTATCCTCGCCTTTATCTATTTCCCGATCCTGTTCCTTACCGTCAACAGCTTTAACGAAAGCGATCATATCCAGAACTGGACGGGATTCAGCCTCGACCATTACGCCTACTTTTTCGATTTCGAAAACGAGCCTATCCGCGTCGTTGGACAGACCTTTCTGCTCGCGCTCGTCGTAGCGCTCCTCTCCACCGTGCTCGGCACGGTCGGCGCGATCGGGATCTTCTATTCCAAGAAAAAGACGGGTTCGGCGCTTACCGCCGTCAACCGTATCCCCGTCATCAACGCAGACGTCGTAACGGCGATATCTTTCGCTTTGCTCGTTTCTTTCTTAAATATCGACAAATCGACGTATATACCGCTCGTATTAGGGCAGATGCTGGTCTGCACCCCGTTCGTCGTTTTGTCGGTCATTCCCAAACTTCGGCAAATGGACAACAATTTATACGAGGCGGCGCTCGACCTCGGCGCGTCGCCGAAAAAGGCGTTGTTTTCGGTTATCATACCCCAAATATTACCCGGTATCGTTTCGGGATTTTTGTTGTCGGTCACTCTGTCTTTGGACGATTACGTGATCGCGGCGTACACCAAACCCGATTCGTTCTCGACCATCAGCACGCATATTTACGGTTTGGATAAAAACAATATTATGGGCGCGCAGATAAAAGCGGCGTACTGGGCGTTCACGGCGATCATCTTCTTTGCGATCGTGCTCGTCGTCGTTTTCTCCAACGTGATCGCTTATAAAAAATCAAGGAGTAAAAAGAGATGAAAAAACGCCTTACTTTGCCCCTTGCGTTTCTTTTGGTCGTTTCCGCTTTCCCCTTTTCCGCATGTACGGATAACCGTTCCGGAAACGTATTGCGCATCGCAAGTTGGGACGAATATATCGACGAAGGTAGCGACGGCGGCAAACCTCTTTACGAGGAGTTCGAGGACTGGTATCTGCAAGAATACGGAGAAGAAATAACCGTCGAATACCTCACTCTCCAAGACAACGAAACGATGTACAATAAAATAAAGATGGGCGATCATTACGATCTTTTATGCCCGTCCGAATATATGATCATGAAACTTGCGGCGGAGGATAAACTGGAAAAATTCGACGAAAGCTTTTTCGATAAGACCGACCCGAATAATTACTACGTCCGCAACGTTTCCCCCTATATCGAAAGCGTGTTCCAAAGAAAACTTTCCAACGGACATTCTTGGTCGGAATACGCCGCGGGATATATGTGGGGAACAACGGGATTCGTATTCAATTCCGAGCGGGTAGACCGCGAGGACGTCAAGAGCTGGAACGTATTTTTGAACGAGAAATACGATCGTAAGATCACCGCCAAAGACAACGTGCGCGACTCCTATTTCGCGGGGCTTGGAATGTACTACGAAAACGAATTGCTGTCCTTGAAAAACGATCTCGCCGCGGGAACGATCGACCTCGAAACGTATCAGACCACCCTTTCCACGAAAATGAACGATACGAACGTAATGACCGAAGTTCAGAAACTTTTGGAAAAAATGCGCGGGAATTTATACGGTCTTGAAACGGACGAGGGTAAACTCGACGTTATTACGGGTCGGTTCGATATCTCCTATCAATGGAGCGGCGACGCGGTGTATATCCTCGATATGAGCGAGGACGAAGAAATCACATCTTCCCCCGTCGATCTCGAATACTGTATTCCCGAATCCACCTCGAATCTTTGGTTCGACGGTTGGGTGATGATGAAAGGCAGCGACGAGAAAATACAAAAAGCCGCGCTCGCGTTCATCAATTTCCTGTCTATGCCCGAAAACGCAATCCGTAATATGGATTATATCGGCTATACGAGCTGCATCGCAGGCGACGCCGTATTCGATTACGTAAAAGACAAATACGGTGCGGAAGACGACGAGGAAGAAACGGACGTTTACGATCTGACCTACTTCTTCGGCAACGACGCGAAATTCCAAGCCCCCCTCACGCAATTTACCCGTCAACTGTTCGCGCAGTATCCGACCGAAGATATTATCGACAGGCTCGTCATTATGGAATACTTCGACAAAGCGACCAACGAACGCGCCAACAGAATGTGGAACAATATCAAATAATCCTTTCAAACAAAAATAACGGACGACCGCTTATGGATCGTCCGTTATTTTTTACGTTATTTATGTCAGACATAGGTGTTATGTTTGGCATAATACCCTTTGTTTTAGCTGTAATTATGCCACGCATAGGTATTATGCGTGTCATAATTCGTTGATTTTCAATCGTTTTTAAGAGTTTTCGTCGGCTTTGGGCTTTTCTTTTACTCCAAGGCGGTCGTAAAAGACTTTTCGTTCCGTTTCCGTGTATTTCCAAAGGGAAACGAGGACGAATACCCCTATTATCACGCTTATGACGGTCATCATTATCGCCGTAGCAATATCGAACGTTACGCCAAACCCAAGTCCCTGTTCGGAAAGCAACAGTCCGCAGAAATTATACAGCGCGTGTACGAATGCGGAACAGCATATATTCTTCGTTTTGATAAGCGCGAACGCGAACAGCCCGCCCGTCAACGTCGTATAGCAGACCTGCAACAGCGTACCGCCGACGTTCCCGCCGAAAATATTGAAAATATGCACCGCTCCAAAGACGACGGACGAAAGGACGAAGGTTTTCACAAGTCCTCTTTTATCGTTCGAAAAATACCCCGCCAAAGCCGCGAAAACAAGACCGCGGAACACACATTCTTCGAAGACCCCTACCGACAAGCAATATACGGCGAACAGGACCACGTCGAGCGCGCCCGTACGTTCGAACGACATATTGCCCGCGAGATAAGAGCAAAGCGGGAAATTGTCCAGCGCGACGATCAGGCAAGGGATAAAAAACAACCAACCTTGCGGTTTTCGGTACAGCTTTATCTTCATTCGTGCCATCAGCATTAAAACGGCTACGATCCCACAACATTGTTGTACGATATCCCCGATCCATCGGTTTCGTCTTATATCCGACGAATATCGAGGCGAAACGAAATCTAGTAAAATCATTGCGCCGCATAATATAACGATTGATACCGTAAAGACGGTATCTTTTATCCGTTTACGTTTTAATTCCTCTTGCAATGCCCTTCACCGCCTTTTCTTTATTATATCATACCTGCGGAACTTTTGGCAAGAAAAACGACCCGTTTTCATAAACGAGCCGTTTTTATTTATCTTTCCGTTTTTAATTATCGGCGTTATGCACGATATAGTTGAGATGGTCGCCTACACGTTCGAGATTGCATACGAGATTGATGAACACCGTATTGTTCTCGGGACGGCATTTACCCTGACCGAGTCGAGCGATATGTTCGGCGACGAGGTCGCGGCGCATATTGTCTATTTCTTCTTCCAGCTCGTCCGATTCTTTTATCAACGCCGTTTCGTTCTCCAACACGACCCGTTTTACAAGTTCGTACTGCTGACGGAGCATTTCGTGCATTTTTTCAAGTTTTTCATTGATACCGTCGGAGAACAGGAGATTCTCGCGCACTTCGCGTTTGGTGTATTTCGTAAGGTTATCGGCAAGCTCCGCGATACGGGCGATGTCTCCGACGTCGTTATGCAAAGCGTTTATCTGCTTTTCGTCCGCATACGAAACGTCGCTCGCGGATACTTGCACGAGATAGTTACTGATCTGTTCGCTTATCTTGGAAATATACTCGTTATTTTCGTTTACTTTATCGATCGCGTCGATGTCCCTGTCGATAAACCCTCTGAACGCTATCTGCAAGCTTTCCATAGCCATATCCGACATACGGAACGTTTCCTTTTTAAGCTGACCGAGCGCGACCGTCGGCGTGGTGAGGAAACGCTTATCCATAAACACAAGCTCGGAAGGCGCTTTTTCCGCCTGCCCCTTATCGGGAACGATCTTCTTCGAAAGGAATACCAAAAGATTGCTGAACGGCAAGAACACGAGCGTACAAATAATGTTAAAAAACGTATGGAACATTGCGATCTGTGTACTCGGTTCGGAGAACCATTTCGCAAACGTAGAGGCAAAGAATCCAGGCCAACAAAGCAATACGATCATAAACAGTAACGCGCCCGTAACGTTGAACAACAAGTGAATGATACTCGCGCGTTTTGCGTTCACGGAAGTTCCGATAGACGAGATCAACGCCGTTACGCAAGAACCGATATTCGAACCGAGTATAAGATAGAGCACGGCGTTACCACCTCCGCCTATCGTCAATCCTGCGGTAGCCATTGCGATAATGACCGTCGTGACCGCCGAAGAGGATTGCACGAGCGCCGTAAACACGATACCGAATACCAAAAGCAGGAACGGGTTAGTCAAAGACGAGAGCATCGAGGTCACCGCCTCGTTTTGCGCGTATACTTTCATCGTGCTCGACATAACGTCCAAGCCGAAGAATACCATACCCAAGCCCGCGAGAGCAAGTCCGATACTCTTGACTTTGTCCTTGGACGAAAACATTTCCATCATCATACCGACAAACAGCAACGCGATGAAAAAAGAATCGATCGGCAACGCCTGCAACGCCGCAAGCTGCGCGGTGATCGTCGTACCGATGTTCGCACCCATAATGACCGCGGCGGCTTGTTTGAGCGACATAATGCCCGCGTTTACGAACCCGACGACCATGACGGTCGTAACGCCCGAACTTTGCACGACGGCGGTCGCTACCGCGCCCATACCGACGCCTACCCATTTTTTATCCGAAGTCTTGTTAAATAATACTTTCAAACTATTGCCGGCAAGTTTTTCCATGTTGTCGCTGAGCAGCTTGAACCCGAGCAGGAACGCGCCGCAGCCGGCAAGAATCAAAACGATATTCTCAAATAACTCCATTGACTTTCTCCTATGTTTTTCCTATTCTCCTCACTATTTACGTTTTCCTCTTTCTTTCTATGCAATATTCGCAAGGAAAAAAGCGAAATCCGTAAGTCTATTATATAATAGTTCAAGAAAAAAGTCACCTGAATGAAAGCAAAAATTTACAAAAAAATGAAAAATATTTTACGAATTCCCATTTAACGAGCCTGTCAATACACGCTTTCCCCGACGATCACGGGCGTAAATTTCCCGCCGTTGACGACGAGATAGCAATAGCTCCCGCCCTCGCCGACGGGATATCTTAAAGATCCTGGATTGATCAGCGTTACGCCGTCTATCTCGGATATCAAAGGTTTGTGCGTATGCCCATATAAGGCGATATCGCAACCGCGCCGTTTCGCCTCCTCCGCAAGCCGATCGAGAAATGATTTCACGTGAAACTTATGTCCGTGGCAATAAAATATTCTGACCGATTCCAGCTCGATGATCCCCTCTTCGGGATAAGGCGAGAAGAAATCGCAGTTCCCGCCGCAAAGATAGGTCTTTTCGGGAAATTCGCGCATTATGCCGCGCATATCGCCCGCACCGTCGCCAAGGTGTACGACCGCGTCGTTTTCGGCGACGAGCGGACGGAGCTTTTCGACCGCTTTCAAATTACCGTGCGAATCGGATATTACGATCAACGTTTTCATTCCGTCACCTCACGAATTTTCCGTTTCCCGCCATTGAACGAGCAAAGCCTGCAAGGCGCGGAAACGATGAGAAACGGTGTTCTTTTCCTCCGCCGTAGCAAGTCCGAAAGATTTATTCAGATCCTCGCTCTCGAAAATACAGTCGTATCCGAACCCGCCGTCGCCTATTTCCTCTTGCAGGATAGTTCCGTACGTTTTTCCTTCCGCGACAAGCTCTTTACCGTCGGGATAGACGAGCGCGACCGCGCTCGTGAAATGCGCTTTACGGTCGGCGATCCCTTGCATATTTTTCAAAAGCAAATCGCGGTTTTTCTTATCGTCGCCGTGTTCGCCGCTATACCGCGCGCTATATATTCCCGGAGCGCCGCCGAGCGCGTCCACGCAAAGACCGCTGTCGTCCGCAAGCGCGATACACCCGAGCGCTTTTGCCGCCGCACGGGCTTTGATGAGCGCGTTTTCCACGAACGTTTCACCCGTTTCTTCTACGTCGCCGTCGAATCCCATTTGTTTTTGCGATACCACTTCGAAATCGGTGAATATTTCCGATATTTCTCTTAATTTATGCGCGTTACCCGATGCAACGACCAACTTTCTTTTCTTCTGCATACGCCGCTCCTTTACTATATTATGGGTATATTATAACACATTCCGAAAAAAACGAAAAGCCTTTTTCCCGACTTTTCGTTTTTCGTCTTTATTTAATTTTCATACGCACACGGAAAGAATTGAGTACCGCCAGCAACATAACGCCTACGTCGGCGAATACCGCGAGCCACAGCGGCAGTACCCCGATCACGCCGAGCGCCATAAACGCCGCTTTCATCAATATGGAAAACACGATATTCTGCACGACGATCTTGCCCGTCTTTCTCGCTATGCGAACGCAACGCGGCAACGCTTTCAAATCGTCGGAGATCAATACCAGATCGGACGCCTCCACCGCCGCGGCGCTGCCGAGTTTCCCCATAGACGCCGCGCAGTCGGAAGTCGCCATCACGGGCGCGTCGTTGATACCGTCGCCTACGTATATCAATCCGCCCTCTTTTTTCAGTTCTTCCGCTCTTTTCAGTTTCCCGTCGGGCAAAAGCTGAGCGTTCACTTCGCCTATCCCGACTTCTTCCGCGATCCTCTCCGCACGGGCAACGCTGTCGCCCGTCAACATAACGGTGCGTTCCAGTCCGAGCGTTTTCAGTTCCTCGATCGCCGTTTTTGCCTCGTCGCGCAGTTTATCGCCTACTTCCACATAGCCGAGATATTTCCCGTTTTTCGCCGCATATACGAGCGTATACGCGCTCTTTACCGCCGTAACCGTTATTCCGTTTTCTTGCATAAGTTCGGCGTTTCCGACGAGAACGCGTTCACCGTCCACGTCTGCCGTCAAACCCCGTCCCGCAATTTCCGCGATACGTTCCGCTTTGCCCTCGACGGCATAATTTTCGAAAGCTTTGGCTATGGGGTGCGCCGAACCCTTTTCGACGGCGGCGACGAGAGAAAGGAGTTCCGTTTCCGTCATATCTGCCGCAGGAGTAACCGCGCAAACGACGAAATTCCCTTCCGTCAGCGTGCCCGTTTTGTCGAACGCTACTATTTTGGCTTTCGCTACCGCGTCGAGATAGGTCGCGCCTTTGACGAGTATGCCCTGTTTCGCGCAACTGCCGATACCCGAAAAATAAGTGAGCGGTACGGAAATAATGAGCGCGCACGGACAGGAAATGACCAAGAAGGTAAGCGCGGACTGCGCCCAACGCGCGAAGTCTTTGAAATACAATCTGCCGTCCACGATAAGTCCGCTTAAAAGCGGAGCGAATACGGCGAGCGCAAGCGCGAGGATACAAACGATCGGCGTATAATATCTTGCGAATTTGGTGATGAATTTTTCGGGCGCGGCTTTGCGCGACGAGGCGTTCTCTACCATATCTAATATCTTACTTACCGCGCTGTCTTCGTACGGTCTGACGACTTTCATCGTAAACACGTTTCCCGCGTTGATACAGCCCGATAACAGCTCGTCGCCGCGTTTGAACTTACGGATATCCGATTCGCCCGTCAACGATTTGGTATCGAGCGCCGCCGTTTCATCCAAAAGCACGCCGTCCACGGGCACTTTTTCTCCCGCTTTGACAAGTAAGATATCACCGATCTTCACTTCTTCGGGACGTCTTACGACCTGTTCCGTTTCCCCGCGTTCGCTTTCGTGATCATGTTCGTGATCGTGGTCGTGACCGTGATCGTGTTCATGTTCGCAATGTCCGCAAGAACAGCCGTGTTCCTTTTCGACGAGCACGGTCGCCCATTCGCTTTTCAGGCTCATAAGTTCGGAAACGGAGTTCCGCGAGGATTCCACCGCTTTCGACTGCAACGCCTCGCCGATCTGATACAACAGCATAACGGCGATACCTTCCAACCATTCGCCGAGCAACAGCGCACCGACGGAGGCGACGGTCATCAGGAAGTTCTCGTCGAAGATCCTGCCTTTCGCCAGATTTTTCACCGTTGATTTCAGAACGGGATAGGCGATCAGAAGATACAACGCGCCGTACGTTATGTATTCGAGGATCTCGAACGTTTTGCCCTTTGGTTTAACGATGAAAAATACCGCGCATAAGACAAGCAATATCGTATCTGCCGTCCAAAGCGCAACCTTGGCGGCGCGGCTGTGTTTCTTTTCCGTTTCGGTCTTGTCGTCCGTTTTCCCGTTCGGCTCGACTACCCGCACCTCTTCAAAATGGTTCGCCGCATAAACGACCTTTTCCAAAACGCGCTCGTCCGTATATTCGACGGTAAGTTTCTGATTGACGAAAGAAACGCTCGCGGAAGTTATCCCCTCGATCGCAGCTATTTCCTCTTCCAGCTCTGCCGCGCAAGCCGCGCAGTCCAGTCCCGACAGTTCGAATGTCTTTTTCATAAACGCACCTCTTTATTCTTCTACGGCACAGGACAAATGCGCTTTGGCAAGTTCCACCATTTCCCGCACGTGTTCGTCGGCAATGGAATACTCGATATTTTTTCCGAACCGTCTGGTTCTTACGATCTTATTATCCCGCAAAACGCGGAGTTGATGACTTACGCCGCTGAACGTCCCGCCGCAGACCTCCGTCAGGTGATACACGCACATATCCCCTTCCAAAAGCGCAAGTACGATCTTCAAACGGCTCGCCTCGCCGAGCATACGGAATATCCCGCACATTTTCTCAATATCGGCGCTTATCAAAACGTTCTCTTTCACTCTCTCCACCGCAAGCTCGTGTTCCCTTTCGTGCCCGCAATTCGTTTCCGTCATTGTTTGATCTCCTTCTTGGAATATTTGAACAATTATTCAAATGTTCAAATATATTGTAACACGGACGGAATGCGTTGTCAAGCATTTAGAGGAAATTTATCGAAAATTTTTTACAGCGAACACACGCAACAAAATTTTCCCCACGAAAAAAAGACGAATGGGAAATTCGTCTTTTATCGTATTCAACGGAAACGGTATTTATTCGTTTTTATCCAACTTTTTTTGCTCTGTACGCTCTTTGAACAGGAGGACGATCGGCAAGGCTACGCCGCCGAGGATATTTCCGAGCACGGTGAGAAGGATATATCCGACGATCTTCCACGAAATTTCGCCCAAATAATAGAAGTAGAGCATATTCGCGACCGAATGATCGAAACCGCAGAAAGCGAACACGATAATGGGAAAAATAACGCCGACCGTTGCGCTCAGACCTTTTTTAGGCGCATAACGTACCGATTTCACGGAAAGCGTGATGAGTATACCGCACAAAATAGAGGAACAGAGCGCTCTTATCGCCCATTGCTCTGCGGCGAGTTTACCGGAAACGACCGCTTTGCCCTGCGCGACGATACGTTCGGAAACGGGCGAATAATACGCCAAGAGCGCGACAATCGCTACGCCGAGGATATTACAAAGGAAACAGACGGGTAATTTCCAGCTGTTTTTCAGCCCTATCGTGGGAATATCCGCGACCATGCCCGTAAACAAGCGCATTTCAAACGTAACGATAGCGAAAATGCCGAGCGAGAACAACGCTCCCCCGACGAGCCTGCCCCATTCCCCGTACAAAGAGTTTGCAAGGAGCGACGAAACGCCGCCGATACCGATCACAAGTCCCGAACAAAGCGCCATAAGGCAGAAAGTCATAACTTCTGCCTTGGTCATTTTTTCAAATTTTTTCAACTGCATATCTTATTCTTCCCTGAAAAGCGTTTTCCTTACGCTTTACTTTTTACTTTCATCAATCTCACGACCGCCGCGCGTTCGTTCTCGTCCAGTTTGTCTTTGATAAACTTGATCGTTTCTTCGAGCTGCGGGATCATAACGTATTCGAGCGCGTTGACTCTGCGTTTGTTGCGCTCGATCTCTTCGGCAAGCATTCGCACCGTCTTTTCCGTTTGCGCCAACGCCACCATTTTCGGGAGAAGGTCGGAGGCTTTTTGTACCGAATAGTCCGCCTCGCCCGTTATTTCCGAGTACGCGTACGGAAGTCCGTCCGTGCGCCGTTGCTCGGAAAGAGTAACTTTCGGCACTTCCACGCCCATAACGCTCTCCACGCCACATTCGGCCTTAACCGCTACGGCGGACATCGAAAACGCCGTTTCCGCAACGTTCGGCGGCGTAACGCTACGCGCGATGGAGAATTGTTTCAAAACTTCGGAAAGCTCTTTCTCCACCTCTTCGCGCAACCGTTTCGCCTCGCGCAGAATGACGGTGAAACGGCGGACCATTTCATCCGATTTATCTTTTAAAAGCTTATGCCCGCGTACCGCCGTCGAAAGCCGTGCTTTCAACTTTTTCAGTTCCATACGCGTAGGGTTTACGTTAAGCCTTGCCATCTGCACCTACTCCGTTTTTATTCTGCGTCCGCGTCCTTATCCTCGGACATATATTTCTCGATATATTCCGTGCGGATACGTTTGAGTTCGCCCTTGGGCAATATTTTCAACAGTTTCCAACCCAGATCGAGCGTTTCTTCGATCGTTCTGTCCGTCGTAAAACCTTGCGATACGTAGTTCTCTTCGAACGCCTCCGCAAATTTCGCGTACAATTTATCCACGTCCGAGAGCGCCGCCTCGCCGAGTATTGCGGAAAGTTCCTTACTTTCCTTGCCTCGCGCGTACGCCGCGAACAACTGGTTCATCGTGTCCGCGTGATCCTCACGGGTCTTGTTCTTACCGATACCTTTATCTTTCAATCTCGAAAGCGAAGGCAAAACGTCGATGGGCGGATTGATACCGCGTTTATAAAGATCGCGCGAAAGAATGATCTGCCCTTCCGTGATATATCCCGTCAAGTCGGGAATGGGGTGCGTTTTATCGTCCTCTGGCATCGTCAGAATGGGGATCTGCGTGATAGAGCCTTCCTTCCCGCGGATACGACCCGCGCGTTCGTACAAGCTCGCAAGGTCGGTGTACAAATATCCGGGATAACCGCGCCGACCGGGTACTTCGCGCCTTGCCGCGGATACTTCGCGGAGCGCCTCGGCATAGTTGGTAATGTCCGTCATAATGACCAGCACGTGCATACCTTTCTCGAACGCGAGATATTCCGCGCACGTGAGCGCCATACGCGGGGTGGCGATACGCTCGACCGCGGGGTCGTTGGCGAGGTTGGTGAACAGCACCGTTCTTTCGATCGCGCCCGTTTTCTTGAAATCGTCAACGAAATACTGCGCCTCCTCGAACGTGATACCGATCGCGGCGAACACGACGGCGAATTTACAATCGCCGCTACGCACTTTCGCCTGTCTTGCGATCTGCGCCGCAAGTTCCGCGTGCGGCAGACCGCTCATCGAGAACACGGGTAATTTCTGACCGCGTACGAGCGTATTCAGACCGTCAATCGCCGAAACGCCCGTCTGGATAAATTCGTTGGGATAGTCGCGCGCGGCGGGGTTGATCGGCTCGCCGTTGATGTCCATTTTCTTTTCGGGGATAACGGGCGCGCCGCCGTCGCGGGGATTGCCCATACCGTCGAATACGCGACCGAGCATATCTTCGGACACAGCAAGTTCCTGACTGTGGCCCAAGAACCGCGCTTTTGCGCCCGAGATCTGCAAGCCCTGCGAGTTTTCGAAAAGCTGAACGACCGCTTTATCGCGGTTTATCTCCAACACCTTGCCGCGGCGTATCTCGCCGTTCGTGTTGACGATATCCACAAGTTCGTTGTATTTTACGCCCTCGACGCCTTCGACCACCATCAAAGGTCCGACGACTTCGCGAATGGTCTTATATTCCTTAAACATCGTCGTTGCCTCCTTCCGCAAGCGCTTTGAGTTCCGTCGTCATCGTTTTGAAGATCTCGTCGAACGCCGACAAGTTCTCTTCTTCGATATATTTCGCACGACCGATCTTTTCTTTACACGAACAATTCAATATCTCGTTAAGATCGGCATAGCTTGCGATCGCCTCGCCCGCCAAGCGGTTGAACTCGTAAATGAGTTTGAGCATTAAAAACTGTTTCCGCATAGAGGTGAACGTATCCACTTCGTGGAACGCGTTCTGGTGCAGATAGTCCTCGCGCACGATCTTCGCCGTTTCCATCGTCAGACGGTCTTTGGAGGACAGCGCGTCCATACCGACCAACCGCACGATCTCGTCCAGTTCCGCCTCCTCTTGCAAAATGGTCATAACGAACTGACGGTATTTGAAAAAGTCCGCGCCGATCGTTTCGTCGTACCATTCTTTCATTTTATCTGCGTACAGGGAATAGCTGACGAGCCAGTCGATCGCGGGGAAATGCCGTTTATACGCAAGCGCGGAGGACAAGCCCCAGAACACTTTGACGATACGGAGCGTAGCCTGCGCGACGGGTTCGCTCAGATCGCCGCCGGGAGGCGACACCGCGCCGATCGCCGTGACCGAACCGATACGCTCGGACGAACCGAGAAGTTTTACGATACCCGCGCGTTCGTAAAATTCCGCAAGTCGGGAGGCAAGATACGCGGGATAGCCCTCGTCGCCGGGCATTTCTTCCAAACGGCCGCTCATCTCGCGGAGCGCCTCCGCCCAACGGGAGGTCGAGTCCGCCATGATCGCCACGCTGTAACCCATATCGCGGAAATATTCCGCAATCGTGATACCCGTATAAATGGACGCCTCTCGCGCCGCAACGGGCATATCCGAAGTATTCGCGATCAATACCGTACGTTTCATCAACGGTTCGCCCGTTTTCGGGTCTTTGAGTTCGGGGAACTCGTTCAAAACGTCCGTCATCTCGTTGCCGCGCTCGCCGCAGCCTACGTATACGATGATGTCCGCGTCCGCCCATTTCGCAAGCTGGTGTTGCACGACCGTTTTCCCGCTCCCGAACGGACCGGGTACCGCCGCAACGCCGCCTTTGGCTATGGGGAACAACGTATCGATGACGCGCTGACCCGTTACCATAGGTTTATCGGGCGAAAGTTTTTCCTTATAAGGTCTGCCCTTACGCACGGGCCATTTGCGGAGCATCGCGACCGATTTTTTACCGTTTTCCGTATTGATCTCCGCGATCGGTTCTTCTATCGTATACTCGCCCTCGGCAATGGAAAGGACTTTGCCCGCGTAGCCTACGGGTACGAGTATTCTATGCTCGACGATCTCCGTTTCGGCTACCACGCCGAGGATATCCCCTTCCGCTACCGTATCGCCCACCTTGACCTTGGGCACGAACGTCCATTTCTTTTCTCTGTCGAGGTTATTGACGGACACGCCGCGCGAGATACGGTCGCCGTATTTGAAATACAGCGCGGTGAGCGGGCGTTGGATCCCGTCGAAAATACCCGTGATAAGACCGGGCGCAAGCTCCGCCGACAACGGTTCGCCCGTGGAGTATACTTCTTCGCCGGGACCAAGTCCCGAAGTTTCTTCGTATACCTGAATAGAGGCTTTATCGCCGCGAAGTTCGATTATTTCGCCGATAAGACCTTTTTCCGATACGCGTACGACGTCGTAAAGTTTCGCGTCCGCCATACCTTCGGCTATGATCAATGGTCCGGAAATTTTTACCGTTTTACCTGCCATACCTAAACAACCTCTCAATCTTTATTAAACAGAATATCCACGCCGAGCGCGCGTTCCATAGCGTTTTTCAGAACGTCCATACCGTAACCGTCCGAACCACCGCCCGAGGGAATGGTCGCGACAACGGGGTACGGTTCTTCGTCGAACCGTTTTAAAAACTCCGTCAACGGACGGGCAAGCTCTTCCGTCAAAAATATGATCTGATATTCTTTCGCTATTTTACGCAGTATCTCCCGCGCTTTCTTTTCGTCCTCGGCAAGGAACGTATCCACGCCCGCCGCTTTAAATACCATTATACCGTCGCCGCTACCGACGATAGCCGTTTTTCCCGTCATATCCGCACCTCAAAAAACACGCAAACGGCGTTTTACGTCCTGTTCGCCAAGCCCCGCCAAAAGACAGGCGAAAACGATCCGCACGTTCGTATTCTCCGCTTTCAAGCGGTATACGTAGTACAGGAACGGTTCCGATCTTTCCAGATCGTACCGCCTTGCCGAGAAATACGCCCCGTCGTAGGAATCGCGTATTTTCTCCGCCTCCGTCAGCGGCAACCGTTTTTCCTTCGCCTCGAAACATACGCGAACAAATTCCGCGTACGGCGTTTTCGAAAATTCTTTCACCGCGCGTTCGCTGTCTTCGAGGAAGAGTTTTTCCAGCTCTTTCTCGGTCAGTTTTCCCGCGGGCAGGAACTTGTCTTTCGCCGTTTCCATATCCCCCGCGCGGAGCGCCGTCAAAATATTCGTCATATCCGCTTTTGCGGTAAGCAAATTTTTCAATACCTTTTTATGCTTTGCAAGCGTTCCCAAATACGCGTACAACGCTTTTTCGAAGATCGCGCCCAGTTTCGCACCCGAAGGCTCTTCCCGCAACAACGCCGTCGCCGCCTCGCAAGCGTCTTTCAGTTCGGGCGATACTTCCTTGATCGGCGTAAAATCGCCGCTCGCAACGCAGCTGCGGAGCGTTTCTATTCCGATAAGACCTTCGCCCGCGAGCATACGTTCCTCGTTTTCGCCGAGATACGCCGCTTTCACAAGCGCTTTCGCGTTGTGGAAATCGCGGGGCGCGAGAAAATACGCTTTCTCCGCTTGGGAGGGTGCGTATTCGCGGATAAACGCGTCGAGTTTTTCCTCCTCGACCGCAATGAGTTTTTCGTACTCGTAAACGCTTGCCGTCGTATCCGCGCCCCCGCCGAATCCGCTTTCGAGAAGAAGGCGGAACGCCTCCTCCGCGCTCAATTCGCAAAGTCGTAATATACGATCTTTCAAAAGGTATTTTTCCCGCGCGGCGATAACGCCGCACGTATAGGTAACGTCCATTTTATACGACATCACGCCGCCTCCGTTTCCGATTCGTTTTGAAAATTATTTGAACAACGCTTTCGCAAGTTCCGCCTGATACTCGTCTTTATCCGCCGCGAGCAACGCTCCGTAAGAAAGGTCTTTGTCCGAGGTCTCGCCCACCAGCCGCATACCGCCGTCTATCTCCGCTCTCTGCGCGGAAATTTTGAGCTTTTTCTTCTCTACTACGGGCAAACGCGCAACGTCCGCCGCGTATTTGAAATTCTCCGCAAAGAACACTTCGTCGCCCTCTTCGGCATACGCCGCCAACAGCGTTGCCGCGAGCTGTAAACAGTCCTCTTTTTCGAGCGCGATCAGCTCGCCGAGCGCCAGTTTGTAAACGGCGTCGACCACTTTCCGTTTTTCGCCGAGCAAAATCTTCGCGCTTTCCAAACGCGCGTCCGCCGCTCTTTTTTCGAGAATACTTTCCGTCTTTTCCTTGACTTCGTTTTCCGTATCCCGACGGATCTTTTCCGCGCGTGCGGCGCTGTCGGCGAGTATTTTCGCCGCCTTGCTCTCGGCTTGCGCCTCGATCGCTTGCGCCTCCGCCTGCGCGTCGGAAAGTATCCTTTCCACTACTTTTTGCATACTCATACGACTACGTTCCCGATCAGAGCAACACGCCTACGTTACCCGAAAGCATGATCGAAATGATCAAACCGAGAATGGCGTAGAACTCGATCATACCGGGATATACGATAAGTTTACCCGAAAGCGATTCCTGTTTGCCGACGGCGTAAATACAGTTCACCGCCGATTTGCCTTGGAAGTACGCGGATAACAAGCCGGAAATAGCCATAGGTAATACCGCGCCGACCATTGCCCAACCTGCCGCCGTGCTCATACCCGCCGCAAGCTGCCCGGACGCGATGATGCCGATGATAAAGCCGTAAATACCCTGCGTTGCGGGCAGCAACACGAGGACCATAACTTTACCGAATTTTTTGGGGTCTTCACCCAAAACTCCGGCAGCAGCCGAACTCGTCTTATAAAGACCGATACAAGAACCGATACCGCAAAGCAACACGCAAGCCGCGATGCCGATCATAGCAATACTGTAACCCATAATAAAATCCTCCGATTTTCGTTTTTCTTTTTTTGTTTTCTATTTGCAAAAACGGTCGCCCGTCGTTATGCCGTGAATTTGTTCTCGCTTTTCGCGGGTAGTAAATATACGTATTTCTGTTTAGAGCCGAGTGCCGAAAATAGCTCGCCGTCGCCTTCGTAGAACCGACCGTAAAACTCCACGTATTGCAATCTTGCGTCGTGGATATACGCGCCGAGCAAGCTTATCACAAGGTTAAATCCGTGTCCGACGAGCAAAAGCACGACGGCAAGAACGATCAGCGCCGCGTTCCCGCTTAACAGGAACTGCATACTGTACGTCGCTATGATCTGCGCGATGACCGCGCCCGAAAGCATAAGTCCGTACAAACGCGCATAGCTCAATACGTCCGACGCGTAATTGATGATACCGTACGCCGCGCCGAAACCCTTGGTGAATTTCCCGAAGAACTTCTCCTTTCTGCCCGCCGTCAGCATCGCAAGCAAAAGCGAAACGCCCGCCATGATACCGCCGATCACCGCAAGAGCGGAAACGTTCGCCTCCTCTATCAGACCGAGGATCGCAAGTCCGACCCCGACGGAAAAGACCGCCCAAATAATACCTTCGCAAATCCCGCCGACGATATCGCCGCGCCGCCAAAGCTGTACGGCTTTACAGATATACCCCGCCAACAGTTGTACGATCCCTATCTCCATACTGATGAGGAGTACGCTCGGCACTACGATCCCCGCCAACGTCCACATATCTTTTTGCGGATCGGGCATGATCGTATTCGCCGCGCCGAATATCGCGATACCGAAAAACGAGTTGAACAACGCTCCCCAAACGACGGCAAACACGCCGCCGACGGCGAACGCGCCCGCAAGCCTTGAAACGCCGGTCGGTCTTACTCGGTTTTTCCACCAAAGGATCCCCCCGACGATCGCCATCAAAAGCCCGTAGCCCATATCGCCGATGATAAATCCCATAAACAGACTGTAAAAAAAGGACATCACCGCGTTCGGGTCGAGTTCCCGATAATGCGGAGCGGAATAAGTATTCGTTATCCCCTCGAAATTCTCCACGATCGCGTTGTTTTTCAAAAGCGTAGGCGGCGTTTCGTCCTCCGTCGGTTCACTGAATTCGAGGTACGCCGTGCACGTGGTCTGCGCGATCTCCGTTTCCACGCTTTCTTTCGCGTATTCGGGAACGTACGCCTGCAACAGGAACGTACAATCCGTCGTACGGAGTTTATCCGAAAGTTCTTCTTTTTCCACAACGAACGAGAGATAGTCGCAATAGACCTTCAAAAGCCGTATCTTATCTTTCATTTCGTACGTAGCGCACTCGGTTTCCCGCAAAGCGCGTATCGCCGCGTTCTCACTTTCCAAAAGTCCGTTGTAGACCTTTTCGCCGCTATCCTCGCCCGCATACGGACATTCGGAAAATCCGTAACCCGAAAGAATTCCGTCCGTTTCGCTTGCGACCGATTTATGCGCCGTAACGAACAACAATACGTTATCCGTATCCGCATTAAGTATCTCGTACGCGCAAAGCTCTGCCTCGCGCAATTCGTTTTCCAAACCCTCGCGGCTTTGCGCAGCGACCGTACCCAACCGACCTTTGGTATGCGCCGTACTGCCGAACGTTTCGAACGGCGCGGTCAGTTTCGCGTAAATTTCCGCGGTCTGTTTTTGTCTTTTGAGCTTTGCGAGTTCGGCTTTGAGTTCGTTCTTCCGATCCGTCAGCGCGTGGATACGTTCCACCGCCCCGTCCGCCTCGGCGCGTTTGTCTTTCGCCGACATAAACTCGGAATAGGCGACGTCGAACCCGTCTTTCGTCACGCCCGTCTTTACGCCGTTTTCCTTTTCGAACTCGTCTACCGCGCCAGACAGCGAGGAAAGCGCCGCCTCGACGGAGGCAAGGTACGTTTTCAGATCCTCTGCGTTCGTTTCGGGAACGGTCGTATACTCCGTTTCCGCGTGCAAAGTCACCTCTGCCGCGCCCGTGCGCTGTAAGGCGTTGAGCACGATGTCTTTATCGTAAGACATCGCGATCAAATTAAGTTTTTGCATTTTAACGATCGCCACTTACGATCCTCCTCACGATAGCGCGTACGTTCTCGTCGGCTTTTTCAAGCACTTTCGCGCAATATTCCCGCGATTCCTTTTCCTTGGCTTTGAGTGTGGACTGATAACGCGTTTCCGCCTCGGCGCGCGCGCTTTTCAGTTGCGTTTCGCGGTACGCCTTACAGACTTCTTCGCTGGAACTTTCCGTACGCGCCGCCTGCTTTTCCGCGTCGGCTACGATCTGCGCCGCGCGAATTTCCGCCGCGGCTTTCAGTTCCGCGCCCTGCGTTTCCGCGTCTTTTATCGATCTGATCATTTCTTCCGTCATACTCGCCTCGCTCAGTCCTTCGTTTTTTTATATTATACACTTCGGCTTGAATTTTGTCAATTTTCCGCTTTGGAAAACAACGATTTTCATTTATACCGATTTTGCGCCTGCGTCATAACGAAAAAGAATACTTTCACGATATACGCTCGTATACGCTTTACAGTATGCCGCAATTTATACTATTTTAATTATATCACTTACGTCCTTCTTTGTCAAGAACGAACCGCAATGTTTTCGTACGATTTTTCGCATATCGTCCAAAAAAAGACCTTGCCCGAAAGCAAGGTCTTTTTATCTTTTCGTTTTTCTTATCAATTCGAATCCAGATCCAACAGATCCTGATAGTTCTTGGTCTGCAACGTTACGGAACTGTCATTGTTGTAACGATTGAGGATATCGTTCTGCGCCGCCGTCGTGTAGCTGCTCGCCGCCGTGGATTTCAACGATTCGTAGAACAGGTAGGAGAACGTTCCCTCCACCTCTTTTTCCGCGTCGATATATCCGCCGTAAACGTCGCCGCTTTCCGCGTCGTATACGAACGCCACGTAGATGATATGCCAGCCGTAATCGGAAGGACATACCACATAATTGCCTACGCCCTTTTTCACCGCGTACTGCGCCGCGCATTCGAACTCGGAAACGAAGTCCGTCTTATACGGAGATACCACGTAACCCATATACGTGTTCAAGCAACCCGTATCCGTGCTATACGCGAACATCAGTTCGTTCACCGCCGACAACGCCGCATACGCGTCGTTCTTCGTTCCGTTCTTTTCCGCATTGAAGAAGTCCGCACGGTTTGTATTATCCAACTTCACTTTTCCTTCGTAATACAGGAACTTGCTATAATCCACTTTGCCGTTGGTCGTATATACCGTGTTGGCTTTATAACTTTCCGTACGCGTAGGACTCGTCGTGCTCGTCGATTGTGCGTACGTCACGCCCGTCGTTCCCTTAGCCGTATTCAGCGTATAATCGATATAGCTTTCCATTTCGGCGATAAATCCGTCGATAGACAACGTATACGGAGTGCAGGTATATTCGCCGTCCTCATCCGTCGTAACGCTGCCGTTATAGGGATATGCGCCCGCGTACTGCGTAAGTTTTTCGTATTGATTGTTCTTGGTAAGGTTGTTTTCGAAGAACAGATAGTTCGTCGCGTTCCCCTCGACTTTCGAGTTTTTATAATATTCGCCCGTCGCCGTGAACGAATAGTTCTCGTCCTCTTCCGAGCAGAACCACGCCGAACGGAGATCTTTCGCCTGTACGTTTTCAAGCAGATCTTTACGAACGTTGAACAGCTCGTCCTGTTTCAGACCCGCGTTTTTCGCCGCGGAATAGTCGCGGCTTTGCGACGAGGAGAACGGAATGAGAATGTTATACACGAACCCGAAGTCTTTCTGTCCGTACAACACGAACGAATCGTCGGAAACGCTGTCGAGCGCGGTGCTGAACGCGGAAGTATCCGTTTCGTACGCCGTTTTCTGCGCGTCTTTTATTTCGTTGTATTTATTCGCCACGTACTCGCTCGTGAGCTTGCTCGTCGCCTCGTCTTTGAGGTCCTCGCCGTACTGATTGATGAGCGCCTGCGCGAGCGTCGAAGAAAGTTCCAAATAGTAATAATCAAGCTCGGTGATGACCGAAGTGTCTTCCCCTTCCTGGATAAGTCCGTAGCCTTGCAGACTGGAAAGGAACGTATTATACGCTTTCTTTCTCGAAGTTACCGTCGAGCCGTCTACCTTTTCATACGTACCGCAAGAATCAAGCGCGTTACGACCGGTATAAACGTCGTAGTCCAGTTCTCCGTTTTCCTTCAAAGGGATATAGTCGTCTTTCTCCACGTTCGCGTTGGTGGGCGTCGTACGCGTTTCGTCGTGCGTATGCTCGTCCTTCGTCGTTGCCGTGATATAGCTCGACTCTGCGGAATCGAGGGAATCGTTGAGCGATTTTTTAAGACTGTACACCGCCTCGTTATACTTATCGGCGCTTTCCTTGCCGTCCTTGGTAAGGAAATATTTCATCGTCAGAACTTCGGGGTGAGCTATGAGAAGTTCTTTCTCCTTTTCACTGCTTACCTCTTTTAATTCTTTTTCAATATATTTTGCACAGCCGTCCGCCGAAAGGTCGGCGTTGTTTTCGAGGTAGTACGCTACCGCATATTGCGTAAGCACCTTACGATTGACAAGCGTGTCCATCAGCATATTGAACGTATCTTCGTACGAATAGCCGTAGCTTTGCACGTACGTATAACCCGTACTCAGGAAATACGCGATGAGGTCGCGCTTGGGGATCTCCGTGGACAAACCGCCGTTTTCGATGATCTGCTGTACCTCGTCGGCGCAGGACATACCGTTGTCTTTAAGGCTGTCCGATATGTTTACCGTAGCCACTTTCAGTTTCAAATCCTTTTGATTGTCCGTCAAAAGAAAGTCGCAACCCGTTGCGCCAACCGTCAAAGCAAGCGCAAGAAGAAGTGCCGCGGTCTTTTTGAGTGTGTGTTTCTTATTCATAAAATCGCTCCGATCTTTTATCCTAATCAACTACCGTACGCGTCGAAAAGCAAACTCCCCCTTCATACAACGTACGCCATCAATCTATATTATAACCGATTTTGCCGTAAAGTGCAAACGTTTTTCATTATAAACTTGTGAAAGTTAGCGCAAATTTTAAAAATTTCGTCATTTGCGCCATCAATTCCGCGGCGTCCCGACCTTTATAGAACTCTATCACGGGCGCCTCGGTCATATTCAGCCGCGTTTCCGTTTTATAATGATCCATCGCGGCAAGCACGCGTTTGTCGCCGAGCGCGTCGAGCGAAGGGAATTCCATCGCGCCTACGCCGCCGCCCACCGTGATCTTTTTCACGTGAAATTTCTCGGCGTAATTTTTTAATACGGCGATCACCATCAGGTTCTCTACCGCGCGCGGCAATTCGCCGTACGTATCGCGGAGGGAGGCGTAGACCCGTTTATAATCGGCGATCGTCGAAATCTCCGCTATCTGTTTATACGAATCCAACCGCCCCGCCGACGATTCGATATATTTCTCGGATATGTACGCGTTCGCGCGGATATCGAGTTCGGGCGGTTCGTGCCGCTCGCCCGTCAGCTCCTCTTTCAAAAGTTTCGCGTACAGTTCGTAACCCACTTTATCCATATGCCCGTGCTGTTCCGCGCCGAGCACGTTGCCCGCGCCGCGAATTTCCAGATCGCGCATGGCGAGTTTATATCCCGAACCCAGTTCGGTAAACTCCATGATCGCTTTGAGCCGCGCGGCGGCGTTGTCCGTCATCACGCGTTCCGCTTTGAACGTGAAATACGCGTGAGCGAGTCTTGCGCTCCTGCCTACGCGGCCTTTAAGCTGATAGAGCTGGGAAATACCCAGTTTATCGCTGTCGATGACGATTATGGTATTCGCGTTGGGCAGGTCTATCCCGTTTTCGATGATGGTCGTCGTGACGAGAATATCCGACTTCCCGCCGTAAAAATCGAGTACGGCGTTTTCGAGCGTGGTCTTTTCCATTCTGCCGTGCGCGACGGACACCGTAGCCTCGGGCAGAATCTGCCGTATGCGCGCCGCGAACGTGAAAATGCTTTCCACTTTGTTATACAGGATAAACACCTGTCCCCCGCGGGAAAGTTCCCGAATACACGCGTCGCGAATGAGCGTTTCCGTTTCCTCGACCACGTACGTTTGCACGGGCAAACGCTCGACGGGCGGGGTGTGGATCGTGGAAATATCGCGGATACCCGACAAAGACATATGCAACGTTCTGGGAATCGGGGTCGCCGTCATCGTCAGGCAATCGATATCCTTACGCAGGTGTTTTATTTTCTCCTTATGTTCCACGCCGAACCGTTGCTCCTCGTCGAGAACGAGCAGACCGAGGTTCTTGAATTTCACGTCGGAGGACAACAGTCTATGCGTGCCTACGACGAGATCGATCGAGCCGTCGGCAAGACCTTGCAATATTTTTTCCGTTTCCTTGGGCGTATTGAACCGATTGAGCGCGGCTACTTTCACGCCGAACTGCGCGAAACGTTCCCGTGCGGTATTGAAATGCTGTTTGCAAAGCACGGTGCTCGGACACATCAGCGCCGCCTGTTTTCCCGCGAGCACGCAAAGATAGACCGCGCGGAACGCGACTTCCGTTTTCCCAAAACCCACGTCGCCGCAAAGCAGACGGTCCATCACTTTCGGCGAACACATATCCGCTTTTATCTCCTCGACGGAGCTTGCCTGATCGGGCGTAAGATCGTGCGCGAACGCGTCCTCGAATTCCCGCATAAACACTTCGTTTTCGGGGAACGCGTAGCCCTTATTCTCCGCGCGTTCGGCGTAGAGCTGTTTAAGGTCGAACGCGAGCTTTTTGAGCGAGGCTTTAACGCGGTTTTTCACCCGTTCGAAATCCGCGCCGCCGATACGGCTGAGCGCGGGGTTGGCGTCGCCTACGTATTTCGACAGTACGTCCATACACTCGGCGGGTACGTACAGTTTATCCCCGTCCTTATACGAAAGCGCGATATACTCTTTCGTTCCGTCCGTCGTTTCGATCTTTTCCGTACCGATGACTTTACCGATACCGTGCGTTTCGTGTACGACGAAATCCCCTATTTCGGGCGCGGAAAACATATCGCCGCGTTTGCGGCGGATACGCCGCGTATCGGGCGCTTTGGTGTAGAGGTCGCTACTGCCGATGATCGCGAGTTTGCAATCGTGCAATATCATACCCTTATCCAGTTTTTCTTCCGTTACGGCAACGCCCTTGAACTCTTTGAGTTTATCGGGAAGTTTGACGGT
This sequence comes from Candidatus Scatosoma sp., assembly GCA_045124465.1. Classification (GTDB taxonomy): domain Bacteria; phylum Bacillota; class Clostridia; order Christensenellales; family Borkfalkiaceae; genus Scatosoma. The sequence continues at coordinate 70,720 of JBGVLV010000022.1, read as the reverse complement.
GGAGAGATACTCCTCGGCGAGGTTTTCCGTCATCTTGACGGCGCGCGCGGATTCCCCGCAACAGAGCAGAACGCGGTAATTCCCTCTTTGCCAGTTTTTGATATCCGTCAAAAGCGCGGGAAAACCGTTTAAATACTTGGTCGTGGGCGTAGCCGAAAAATTATAAATTTTCAGCGGTTCGAAAAAGAACGGATTGCCCGTGAACGTTTGCAGGGCGAGCCGACAGTTTTGCGCTACGCCGTCCAAAAAGGACTGTTTGGGGATATACTGTCTTGCCGTAAAGTCGAACGCCTCGCCGCCCGCTTGCAGACGGTGGAACCGCTCCTCGTGTTCTTTATACAGCGCGTTGAATTTATCCCAAAGCGCCTTGCCTTCGTCGAATACGAGCACGGTGTTTTCGTTTATGACCGAGAAAAAGTCCGTCGTGTTTTCGAGCAGGGGCAAAACGAAGGACGAATCGCACGTTTCCGCCGAACGGATCTCGTCCGCGATCTCTTTTGCGCGGGCGTAGCTTTCCGAGGTCGTAAACTTCTTTACCCCCCTTTCGAGCGCAAGGGCGATATTGCGTTTATCTTCTTCCGTCGCAACGACGTCCGTCGCCGAAAGAACGGTTATTTCCCGTACGCCGCGTAAACGTTCGCCCGTGACGATATCGTACGGTTTTATCTTCTCCACGGTATCGCCGAAAAAGTCCACGCGCACGGGGTCGTTCCCGTTCACGGGATAGATATCGAGGATATCGCCGCGCAGGGCGAACGCGCCTTTCGTTTCCACCTCGAAAGAACGGGTATATCCCATTTCCGTAAGCTTGGCGGGAAGGGTGGAAAAATCGAATTCCTCGCCCTCTTTCAACGTGATCGTCGGCAACGTTTTCGGGAAAAGCTGTAAAAGCGCGTCCAGTTCCGCGACTACTACGTCGCAACCGGTTTGCAGGGCGTAAACGCCGTTCAAACGGCGGAAAAGCGCGTCTTTGGACAAAGCCTTGCGGTAGAGCAAAACCTCGTCTTTCGCGGCGAGAACTTCCACGCGTTTACCGGAGAGCGCGGCGATATTGCGCGCGGTCTTTTGCGCCGCCGCGCCGTCCGTCGTCACGTATACGACGGGCGCGTCCACAAGCCCCGCGATCAGATATTTCAAGGAATCGGAAACGCCGAAAACCGCCGTGGGCATACCGCGGCGGATATCCGTTGCAAGCGCGGGATATTCCCCGCCCAGATCTTCAAACGTAAAAAAATCGCGTTTCATTTCCTTCCTTTACATTCAGCCGTTAGCCGTTATATTTGCACATAACGCGGTCGATCGTTTCGCCTTTGGCGAACTCCGCCGCCGCCTCGCCCGCTTTCTTACAAGCGGCGGCGAACGTTTCGTAGTCCTCTTTCCGCACTTCCGAGAGTACGTAGTTGATGATGGGAATATCCACGTTTTCGTCCCGTATCCCTATACGGATACGCGCGAACGAGGTCAGACCCGTTTCGCCGATAACGCTACGCATACCGTTATGCGTGCCCGCACTGCCGCTCGCGCGGATACGGACCTTGCCTTTGGGAAGGTCGTAGTCGTCGTAGAGGACGAGCAAATTTTCGGGCGGTATTTTATATTTCGACATGAGCTGTTTCACCGCTCTGCCCGAATTGTTCATATAGGTGAGCGGACGGGCGAGTATGATCTTCTCCCCGCCTGCGTACGCCTCCGCGACCGACGATTCGCATTCTTTCTTTTTGAACTTCGCGCCAAGCGCCTCCGCCGCGTCGCCGACGGCGATATAGCCCATATTGTGAAAGGTCTTTTCGTATTGTTTTTCGGGATTGCCCAGTCCAACGATAAGATACATTTCCGTTCCCTCTTTTTCCTTTCGGACAAAATCACCGCCGCATATCCGCGGCGGCAATTTTCCTCTTTTGTAATATGTTTATCAGTCGTACAATTTAGACATCGGCTTGTCGAGGTATACGTTCTCGATCGCCGCGGCGAAAATATCCGCAACGGAGAGTACTTCGAACTTGTCGAGTTTCTTTTCATCGGGAAGATGAATGGTGTCGAGCATAACGAGTTTGGTGATCGCCGATTTTTGCAAACGCTCGATCGCGGGACCGCTGAGTACCGCGTGCGTACAACCCGCGTACACTTCCGTCGCGCCCGCGTCTTTGATCGCTTGCGCGCCTTGGCAAAGCGTGCCGGCGGTGTCGATCATATCGTCGATCATAAGACATCTCTTGCCCTTTACGTCGCCGATGATGCTCATAACTTCCATAACGTTCGCCTTGGGACGGCGTTTATCGATGATGGCAAGCGGTACGCCGAATTTTTCGGCTACCTTTCTTGAACGCTTAACGCTGCCGAGGTCGGGAGCGACGACTACGTCGATATTGCCCTGTTTTGCGAAATAGTTATACAGCGTAGGTCCGCCGAGCAGATTGTCTACGGGGATATCGAAAAAGCCCTGGATCTGTTCCGCGTGGAGATCCATCGTCAGAACGCGGTCTGCGCCCGCCGCCGTGATGAGGTTCGCCACGAGTTTCGCCGTGATGGGATCGCGCGAACGTGCTTTTCTGTCCTGTCTTGCATACCCGAAATAGGGTATTACCGCCGTAATACGGCCAGCCGAGGCGCGTTTCGCCGCGTCGATCATAATGAGAAGTTCCATTAAATTCTCATTGACGGGCGAGCAGGTGGACTGGATTATGAACAAGTCCCTGCCTCGAACGGTTTCCGCGATGTGAACGTTGATCTCACCGTCGGAGAAAGTGTCTACTTCGATCTCGCCAAGCCCTGTATTGAGCTTTTTCGCGATCGATTCCGCCAAAGCGCGGTTGGAGTTACCGGAAAACAACTTGATTTCGTTACCGTGCGTTATCATATGTAACCATCCTTTTATTTTTTCCCGCCGACCTCCGCTTTACCGCGAAAGGCCGTTCGGTTTTTTGCTTACGTTTCTTCACTTTCCCCTAAGCGCGAGTTCGCGCGAAAAGGCATTTTCGCCACGCTGTTTCTTTACACGTACTATAATACCCGTTTTGAAAAATTAAGTCAACAAAATAAAGGGTCATTTTCAAATTTCGTTTCACCGAAAATTTTATTCTTCCCTTCCCTTTCCGACAGGCTCGTCCGACTTTTCTTCCGCTTTTTTGCGTAATTTTTCCTCTTTTTGCCGTTGCCGCATCGACGAAAAAAACTCCGTCAGAACGCCCGAACATTCCTTTTCCAGTACCCCGCCGAACACTTCCGCTTTATGATTCAAAAGGTTCGCCTCGGCAAGCGCGAGGGTCATCGACCTTCCCTTTTGCTCGTATGCGCCGAAAAAGATCTTGTCCACACGCGCGTTCAGGCACGCGCCCATACACATGGGACAGGGTTCCAAAGTCACGTACAGCTCGCACCTCTCCGGAAGTCGCCAGGAACGGAACTTTTTACAGGCTTTGTCGACGGCGATCATCTCCGCGTGCGCGGAGGCGAGCTGTAATTTCGTTCGCCTGTTATACCCGCGCGATACGACCTTGTCCTCGTACACGACGACCGCGCCGATGGGAACTTCTCCCTCGGCAAGTCCGCGTTTGGCGGCTTTGATCGCCGCGCGCATAAATTTTTCCTCTCTCGTGAGTTTCTTCATCGTTTTATTCGAATTCCTTTGATAGATCGTATAGTGCGTAACGGTTGCGTTCGAGTATGTTTTTCAGTCCCGCTCTTCCAAGCGGATGGGAAAAAGTATCCGCGCCCGCCTCGATCGTGAACGAGGGTATTTTCAACGCCTGTATGCACCAGTCTTTATACCCGCCCGCGCTGCCTTTCGCGTAGGCGAGCGGATATCCCGTCGAGGCGGATAACGCCATCGCAAGCCGCTTGTCTCGGGAACAGGTACGCATCGACTGATAAAAATACCAGTATATCTCTTCGCCTTTCGTATGGTAACTGACCGTATAATCGGGGGATATCTTTTCGGTAAACTTTTTTAAGGCAAGCGTTTCGGGTTCGGAAAAAGGTCTTTCACCGATATAATTTTCCGCGCCCGCCGTCGTCACATTCTTTGCGCCTCTGCCCCATTCGGCGTCGAAGTTCACGTTCAGATCCACGCCTCGCCCGTTCGCTTTCCAAAGCGAAAAATCCGCGCTCCCGCCGTTTAAAGACAGCAACAGTTTTCTGTCCTTTTCCCGCTTGACGGAACAAAGCCCCGTTTCGGAGAGCAACGCTCCGTCCGGATCGACAAGCGGCACGAGCCACAAACTGCCTTTCGCAACGCCTGTTTTATAATGTTCGAGCGCAAGTTTCGCGGTGACGAACTCCCTGCCGTGTATGGCGTATTGCGCGATACCCACAGGCGAGCCGTCGCCGACTTTCACGGCGAATATCCTGCGCTTGAACAGGCTTTTGCCGATCACCGTCTTTTCCGCGTTCGCGGTTTCGTAAAATCTTTCTACCGTCTGATAAATATCCACGCCTACAATATACGCTATCCGACGAAAAAAGTTTCCTATTTTTATTTATGATAAGTAGAACCCGAGTTTATCATAAAGGCCCGATAGACCTGCTCGGCGAGTATCACCCGCATAAGCTGGTGCGGAAAGGTCATATCCGAAAAGGACAGCCGCTGATCCGCAGCTTTTTTTACTTCGTCGGCAAGCCCGCAGGACGAACCGATGACGAAAGTTACGTCCTTGCCCTCGTCCACGCAACGTTTGAGTTTTTTCGCCAGCCCCTCGCTGGAAAGTTTTTCACCTTCCACCGCGAGCGCGATCACGTACCCTTTCGTCGCGTTGCAAACGCGCAGGATCTCGTCCTTTTCCGCCGCGGGGTCGGCGCCTTCGGGGAGTTCTTTTATCTCTACCTTCGCAAAGCGGGAAAGCCGTTTCACGTATTCCGCGACCGCCTCCCGATAAAAACTTTCCTTTATCTTCCCCACGACGACGAAATATATCTTCTGCATATCTCCCCTCCTCTTACATACCCGTAACGAGCACGAGCAGCCACGTAAGCGCGCATACGGCTATCCCCACCGCCGCGCAAATCCAAAAGTTTTTACGCTCCGTTTTTATCTCCGTTTCCCGTAACGGCGTTTCTTCCGACGGTTTGTTTTCATCCAAAAAAACGAGATATACGAGCGATAAGACAAGGCAGACTGCGGAAATAACGACGATCGTTATGAAAACGGGCGCAGAGAACTCGGAAACGCCGAATTTCGTCAGGATCAGAATGACCGCGTTATTGACGAAATGTGCCAAAACGGTGGGCAAGACGCTACCCGAACGTATCGCCACGAGTGCGAACGCCGCGCCGCAACAGAATTGATATATCGTCTGCGCGGGGTTTTGATGATAGAGCGAAAACAACGCGCCGCAAATAAGTACCGCGCCCGTCGTTTTGAACGCGCCAAGCCCTTTTAAAAGTATGCCGCGGAACATTATCTCCTCGAACACGGCGGGCAACAACGCCACGACCAACAGAACGCCGACAAAGCCGAACCCGTTCATTGACGGCAGGAATATCCCGCTGTCCGTATAGCCGAATTTGCTCAAAAATTCGAGGAACAGGCTATTGAGTTCGGATAGAGAAAGCAACCCTATCTGTAAAAGCAACGCAACGAGGAAATATCTCGGTTTGCATTTCTGTTCCCGCAACGCCGCGCAAACGGGCGTGCGCGTATACCGAAGATACCAACATGCGACGAGCGCGAAGGATATGGGCGAAAGCAGATAGCTTACGTATAAATACCAGTCCTTCTGCGCGTACCCCTCTTGTTCCGAAAGACCCGTTACCGCAAGGACAACGAGCACGATCAGAGAAAACGCCACGGGCAGTACGGTCGCGAGCGAAAACGCCGCGCCCGACGCTTTCGCGGACGTAGGCGAGCCGAGCAAGGACGCGGTAAGCGTTTTACGTTGTTGGGTGTCGTTACGGGTATCTTTATTTTGCATATTTATATTATAGCAGATTTTTTCTGCGTTGGCAAAGAAAAACGGGCGGTCGGAAAAATTTTCCCGACCGTCCGTCTTTTAGGAGGTATTTTGAGTAGGGTATTTCCTAACCGATAAGCTTTTCGCGGAACTCTTTGATGATACGGTTCTCGATCCGCGAAACCTGCACCTGGCTTACGCCGATCTTTTCCGCGACCTCGCTTTGCGTCATATCCCGAAAATACCGCAAAACGATTATCTTTTTATCCCGTTCGGGCAGGTCGTCTATCGCGCCGCGGAGCAACATTCGGTCGAGCCAGTCGTCCTGATCGTCCTGCGCGGGGAGCGTTTCGATCAGCTCTCGTTCCTTGCCGTCCTTGAAATCGGTTCCGCTCTGCAAGGACACGGGCATTCGGGACGAACCCATGACGAACACCGTTTCCGTTTCGTCCAGACCGAATTGTTTCGCGATCTCGCTCACGCTCGGCGTTCTGCCGTTTTTGCGGGTATATTCCTCGATGAACAGGTTCATTTCCTTTGCCGTCTGTTTCATAGCACGGGACACTTTCACCGAACCGTCGTCGCGCATAAAACGTTTGATCTCGCCCGCGATCATCGGTACGGCATAGGTGGAAAACTTTACGCCGAAACTCTCGTCGAAACCCGCTATCGCTTTCAAAAAGCCCATACAGGCGATCTGGAAAAGGTCGTCGTAGTCCACGCCTTTGCCAAGATAGCGTTTGACGATACATTTCACAAGAGATACGTTGTTTTCGATCAGCGTTTCTTTGGCTTTGCCGTCGCCCGATTTCGCAAGTCGGATATATTCGATTGTCGTCTTTTCATCAAGCATCTACCTTTTCCCTTATTTCGCCGTTTTCCTCGACGCCGATCTTCTTCGACATTCGGATCTTCGTCCCCTTGCCGCGCTCGCTCTGTATGGAAAAATCGCTCATAAACGTTTGCATGATCGTAAAGCCCATACCCGAACGTTCGTCGCTTTCCAAGGTCGTGTAAAAGGGCAAAAGCGCCTTCTCCACGTCCTCGATCCCGCAACCTTGATCGGTGATTTCGATATGTAGTTCTCCGTACGTTTCGCCCGTTTCTTTTCCGTTCGTTTTAAGAACGGGGATCTGCGTTTCCGTCCGACACTCGATAAATATCTTGTTTTCCGCACCGCCGTTTTTATAGGCGTGAACGATACAGTTCGTCACCGCCTCGCTCACGGCGGTCTTTATGTCGGAAAGTTCGGTCAAGGACGGATTGAGCGCGAGCGCGAACGCCGCGACGGCGCTGCGCGCAAAGCTCTCGTTTTCCCCTATCGCCGCTATTTCAAGTTTCATATAATTGTTCATTTTTCAGCCTCCTGATAACTTTTGCGTACGCGATTTGTTCAGACTTTCGGCATTAGCGTGTATACGCCGCTCATTGCCAGTATCTTGTCCGTGCTCGGCGTGGGCCGGAGTATATACGACGGCACGCCCATGCGTTGAAATTTTTTGTAACGACCGATCAAAAACCCGATACCAGTCGAGTCCATAAACGATACTTCTTGCAGATCGAACATTACGCGTTGGGCGTGCGCGTAGATATCGGCGAGCCTGTCCGCGTCCCGCCGTGCCGCGCTTGCCGAGTGTTCGTCTATCTCGCCGACCAAGCGTATGTACAAAATATTGTCGCGAAATTCCGCGTTGATTTTCATTTCTCTCCTCCTTTGCGGATATGTTTCTATTTTAAAAGATACGAGGGCGAGAATTTTGCAAAATGACGTCGGATATTTTTTTATTTTGTCGAAAAAATTTTTTGCGTTTTTAACAAAAAACACTTGACTTTTCTTGCAAAATCGTTTATTATATTCAAGCATTATGCAATGACCGTATAGCATATACGGGCCTTTAGCTCAGTGGTCAGAGCTGTCGGCTCATAACCGATTGGTCCGCGGTTCGAATCCGTGAAGGCCCACCAAAACTCACATATAACGGAAATGGCCCAGTAGCTCAGTTGGTTAGAGCGCCAGCCTGTCACGCTGGAGGTCGACGGTTCGAGCCCGTTCTGGGTCGCCATCATAGCGTATATCGCGCAAACGCGGCGAAAATCTTTAAACAAGATTTTCGCCGCGTTATTTTTATTCGTTCCACATAAACCATTCCCCTTTCGCACCTTGAAAGAAAAATAAATCCAAATAAGCGCAAAAAACAGCCTATCTTGCGATAAGCTGTTTTTGTTGTTGATTTTAAGATCTTATTTGATGATCTTTGCGATAACGCCAGAACCAACCGTTCTGCCGCCTTCACGGATAGCGAAACGAAGACCTTCTTCGAGCGCTACGGGCTTAATAAGAACGACTTTCATTTCGATGTTGTCGCCGGGCATAACCATTTCTACGCCTTCGGGAAGTTCGATCATACCGGTAACGTCCGTCGTACGAACGAAGAACTGAGGTCTGTAGTGGTTGAAGAACGCCGTATGACGGCCGCCTTCTTCCTTCGTCAAAACGTAAACCTGTGCGGTGAATTCCGTACCGGTAGCAACCGTACCGGGTTTCGCGATAACCTGACCCTTCTGGATATCCGTTCTGTTGATACCACGGAGCAACGCACCTACGTTGTCGCCTGCCTGAGCCTCGTCAAGCATCTTGTGGAACATTTCAAGACCGGTAAGAACGGTGCCTACGGGCTTGTCGATCAAACCGACGATTTCAGCGGGATCGCCAACGTGCGCAACACCACGCTCAACACGACCGGTAGCAACCGTACCACGACCAGAGATCGTGAACACGTCTTCTACGGGAAGAAGGAAGGGCTTGGAATCCTCACGAGCGGGCGTAGGGATATAGCTGTCTACTGCGTCCATAAGCTCAAGGATAGGCGCAACTGCGGGATCAGCGATGATGTCGGCAGCAGCCTTGTCGGAGCTTGCAACTTCGAGTGCTTTCAAAGCGGAACCACGGATAACGGGGATATCGTCGCCGGGGAAGTTGTAGGAAGAAAGAAGTTCTCTTACGTCCATTTCAACGAGGTCGAGAAGTTCGGGATCGTCTACAAGGTCGGTCTTGTTCATGAAGACAACGATGTAGGGAACGCCTACCTGACGAGCGAGCAGGATGTGCTCACGGGTCTGGGGCATAGGACCGTCCGTTGCAGCAACAACGAGGATAGCGCCGTCCATCTGAGCAGCGCCGGTGATCATGTTTTTAACATAGTCGGCGTGGCCCGGACAGTCAACGTGCGCATAGTGACGTGCGTCCGTCTGATATTCAACGTGTGCGGTATTGATTGTGATACCACGTGCTCTTTCTTCGGGCGCCTTATCGATTTCGTCATATCTCATCTTCTGCGCGCCGCCTTTTGCCGCCATAACCATCGTGATAGCTGCGGTCAAAGTCGTCTTACCGTGGTCAACGTGGCCGATCGTACCAATGTTAACGTGGGGTTTACTTCTGTCAAATTTAGCTTTAGCCATTTTAAAATCCTCCGATTTTCTTATAAATATTTATTGATTTAAAAATGATAACCTATCCGAACTCGGACGCAGCTACCTATCATTTTTACAAATGATCTGCGATATAATATCGTCGCCCGTTTTCGGAACAATCCTATTATATCTTAAATTTTTGAATTTATCAAATGTTTTACAGGCATTTTTGCAAAATTTTTGATAAATTTCCTCTGTTTTCCCGCCTTTTTTCAGGCGGGAAACAAGTTTTTCGTGAAATTAGTCTTTCTTACCGCGCTTTTCGATGATCTCTTTCGAAATGCTCGAAGGCACTTCGCTGTAATGATCGAACTGCATCGTGAACTGACCGCGGCCCTGCGTTCTCGAACGAAGTTCCGTCGCGTAACCGAACATTTCGGAAAGCGGGATCTCCGCGTCGATGATCTTCGCGCCGTTACGGTCGTCCGTGCCGAGGATCGTACCGCGACGACCGGAAACGTTACCCATAAGGTCGCCGAAGTAGTCTTCGGGAGTGATGATCTGCACTTTCATTACCGGCTCCAACAGAACGGGGTTGGCTTTCGCCATACCGTCTTTGAAACCGAGCGAACCTGCGATCTTGAACGCCATTTCGGACGAGTCGACTTCGTGATACGAACCGTCGTATACGACTACCTTGAAATCTACCATTTCGTAGCCTGCAAGATACCCGTTCTTCGCCGCCTCTTGGATACCCTTGTCGATTGCGGGGATATATTCCTTGGGGATCGAACCGCCGACCGTAGCGTCTTCAAACGCATAGCCTGCGCCCGGTTCCTGAGGGATCAGACGAAGTTTACAATGACCGTACTGACCTTTACCGCCCGACTGACGCTTGTACATACCTTCCGCCTCAACTTCCTTACGGAACGTTTCACGGTAAGCAACCTGCGGAGCGCCGACGTTCGCCTCGACTTTGAATTCTCTCAAAAGTCTGTCGACGATGATATCGAGGTGCAATTCGCCCATACCCGCGATAATGGTCTGACCCGTTTCCTGATCGGTATACGTCTTGAACGTGGGGTCTTCTTCCGCGAGTTTGATAAGCGCCATCGTCATCTTTTCCTGACCCGCTTTGGTCTTGGGTTCGAGGGAAAGCTGGATAACGGGTTCGGGGAATACCATCTTTTCGAGAATGATGGGATGTTTTTCATCGCAAAGCGTATCGCCCGTCGTCGTGTATTTCAAACCGACGATCGCGCAGATATCGCCCGAACAGATCTCGGGAATATCCTTTCTTTCGTTGGAGTGCATCTGTACCAAACGGCCTACGCGTTCTTTCTTTTCCTTGGTGGAATTGTAAACGTAGGAACCTGCGGACAGAACGCCCGAGTATGCGCGGAAATATGCGAGCGAACCAACGAACGGGTCTGTCGCGATCTTGAACGCAAGACCGGAGAACGGTTCGTCGTCCGACGTCTTTCTTTCTTCCTCTTCGCCCGTGTCGGGGTTTACGCCCTTAACGTGGTCTACGTCAAGAGGGCTGGGAAGGAAGTTGATGACCGCGTCGAGCAAGAACTGAACGCCCTTGTTCTTGTAAGACGAACCGCAAAGCATGGGGATCGCCTCCATCTTCAAACAACGGGTACGAAGACCGGCGATGATGTCCTCTTCGGACAGATCCCCTTCTTCGAAATACTTCTCCATAAGCTCGTCGCTTGCGGACGCCGCCTCTTCGACGAGTTTGGCTCTGTATTCGTTCGCGAGATCCATCATATCTTCGGGAATGGGTTCCTTACGGAAATCTCTGCCGAGATCGTCGTAATAAACCTCCGCCTCCATACGGATAAGGTCGACGATACCTCTGAACGTATCTTCCTTACCGATGGGAAGTTCGATGAGAACGGGGTTCGCTCCTAATCTTTCGCGGATCATTCTCTCTACGCGGAAATAGTCCGCGCCGTTGATATCCATTTTATTAACGTAGGCGATACGGGGAACTTTGTAGTTATCCGCCTGACGCCATACCGTTTCGGACTGCGGTTCAACGCCGCCCTTTGCACAGAACGTAGCGACCGCGCCGTCGAGTACGCGGAGGGAACGTTCTACTTCTACGGTGAAGTCAACGTGACCCGGCGTATCGATGATGTTGAAACGGTGTCCTTTCCAGATACAGGTGGTAGCCGCAGACGTGATCGTGATACCGCGTTCCTGCTCCTGGACCATCCAGTCCATAACGGCAGTACCTTCGTGCGTGTCGCCGATCTTGTGCGTTTTACCCGTATAGAACAGGATACGTTCGGTCGTCGTGGTCTTACCGGCGTCGATATGCGCCATAATACCAAAGTTTCTGGTGTGGAATAAATCGTATTCTCTTGCCATAGCTTACCTCTCTCAGAATCTGAAATGCGCGAACGCTTTGTTCGCCTCAGCCATTCTGTGCGTGTCTTCTTTCTTTTTCACGGAACCGCCCGCGTTGTTGTACGCGTCCATAAGTTCCGCGGCAAGACGCTTGGACATTTCTCTTTCACTTCTCTTTCTCGTGTTGATAACGATCCAGCGGATAGCAAGCGTCTGACGTCTTTCGGGTCTGATCTCGATAGGAACCTGATAGTTCGCACCGCCCACGCGGCGTGCTTTTACTTCTACGACAGGCATAACGTTCTCCATAGCCTGCTTGAAGATCTCCATCGGGTCCATATTCAATTTCTCACCCATAATTTTGAATGCATCGTATACGATTGTCTGCGCCGTACCCTTTTTACCGTCGAGCATGATCTGATTGATAAGCTTGGTTACGACTTTGCTGTTATACATAGGATCGGGCAGTACGTCTCTCTTCGGGACATTACCTCTTCTAGGCATAGTGTTTATCCTCCTTTAAATTTTTGATAAGGGCATTACCCTTCAGTACAGCTATCGCGCTTTCCTTTTTTGATTTGAAAGTGCGAATCTTCTGCAACTTGCGTTGCATACTGCCTACTTTTATTCGGGGCTTTCGAGCTATATTCCGATTACAAGTAGGTCTTTTGCGTTTTGGTTTCCATAGTCTTAAAACGCAACCGACTTTTCGGGGCGTTTATACGAGTTCCCCGCCCTCGCCGCAAGTCAATACTTACGGTCCGTCCGTTTGGCTGTTCCTTACTTAGGGCGTTTTGCGCCGTATTTAGAACGGGACTGCTTACGTTTTGCAACGCCGGCGGTATCAAGAGCGCCGCGAATGATGTGGTAACGCACACCGGGCAAGTCCTTGACACGTCCGCCTCTGATTAAAACGGAGCTGTGCTCTTGAAGGTTGTGACCTTCGCCGGGAATGTAGACCGTACCTTCCTGCTTGTTGGTAAGACGAACACGTGCGATCTTACGCATAGCGGAGTTAGGCTTCTTGGGAGAAGTCGTGGTTACGGACAAACATACGCCGCGCTTTTGGGGGCATTCGTCGAGAATGGGGCTTTTCGATTTGTACGTGATCCGTTCTCTGCCCTTTTTGATGAGCTGGTTGATAGTAGGCATAGTTGACCTCCTTGTAAAAATTTTGGAATATATTTTTCCCGAAATTGCCCTTACCGCAATTTCAAAGAAAGCGAATGGAACGCGCCGCAACTTTTCGGCTTGTCCGAGGTTTTCCTCAAACCCGCAAAAAAGCTTAAAAAGGGCATAGTTTACCCTTTTTATGCGACAGCTTTATTATTTTAGCACTTTTATCCGTGCTTTGTCAAACGTTTGAACGTAATTTTTTGCAAAAGTTTTCCTGTTTTTTCTTTGTTTTTCCGATTTTCCGAAAATATCAGAGAGATTCGAGTTGCGCGAGGCACTTCGCTTTCATATCCTGATATTTCTTGACCTTTTCGCGTTCTGCCTCCACGAGTTTCTGCGGCGCGCGCGCCACGAAATTCTCGTTCGAAAGCTTGCTCTCCGCTCTCGCGATCTCGCCGTCGATACGCTCTATCTCCGCGGACAGTCTAGCCTTTTCTTTCTCGATATCGACCAGTTCGCCGAGCGGCACGTAAATTTGCGCGATCTCCGTTACCGCGGACACCGTTTTGCCCTCGACCCGTTCCGCGCTTTCGACGAGCGTCAGACCGCTGCCGCCCGAAAGTTTGAGGATACAGTCTTTATTCAGCTGCACGAGACGTTTGTTTTCCGTTACGACGAAAAGTTCCACTTTCTTGGACGGAGGACATTCCGCGTCCTTTTTCATCGCTCTTACCGCTTTGATGATCTCCATTACCCCTTCGAACGCTTTCGCCTCTTTCTTATAAGACATACGATAGTTATATCTGGGGAATTCGGAAACCATAATACTGCCTTGGGTGTTGGGCAGGTTGGAATATATCTCCTCGGTCACGAACGGAATGAACGGGTGCAGAAGTTTGAGCGCGTTTTCGAGCACGAAACAAAGCACGGCGAGCGCGTCCGCTTTCCTGTTCTCGTCCTCGCCGTAAAGCGCGGGTTTGGAAAGCTCGATATACCAGTCGCAGAAATCATCCCAAACGAATCCCGTTACGAGATCGCTCGCAACGCCGAGTTCGTATCTGTTGAGGTTGGTCGTCACTTCGCGGATACAGCTTTGGAGCTTGGAGATTATCCACTTATCCGCAGGCGCGAGTTTGACGTTTTCGATAGAGGGTATCTTTTTCCCCTCCGCGTTCATCAATACGAATCTCGCCGCGTTCCAAAGCTTATTGATAAAGTTCCGGCAGGACTCCACTTTCGTATCCGAATAACGGGTATCGTTGCCCGGCGCAATGCCCGTGAGCAAGGAAAGGCGCAACGAGTCCGCGCCGTATTTCTCGATGACTTCGAGCGGATCGATACCGTTGCCGAGCGATTTGCTCATCTTTCTGCCCTGCTCGTCGCGGACGATACCGTGAATAAGCACGTCGTGGAAAGGTACTTTGCCCGTGTGTTCGATACCCGAGAAGATCATTCTCGCGACCCAGAAGAAAATGATATCGTACCCCGTCACAAGCACGTCGGTGGGATAGAAATAATCGAGATCGGGCGTTTTTTCGGGATAGCCGAGGGTAGAGAACGGCCAAAGCGCGGAAGAGAACCACGTGTCGAGCACGTCCTCGTCCTGATGAATATTTTTACTCCCGCAATCGGGGCAAGCGGTCGGATCCTCTTTCGTACAGATGACCTTGCCGCAGTCCTTACAATACCAAACGGGTATGCGGTGCCCCCACCAAAGCTGACGGGAAATACACCAGTCGCGCACGTTCTCCATCCAGTTGTAATAGATCTTGGAGAAACGCTCGGGTACAAACCTGACCTTATTCCGCATGACCGCGTTGATCGCGGGTTTTGCAAGCGGTTCCATTTTCACGAACCATTGCTTGGAAACGATCGGCTCTACCGTGGAATGACAACGGTAACAATGCCCCACGTTATGCGTGTGCGCCTCTACCTTGACGAGATTGCCGCTCTTTTCGAGGTCGGCGACGATACGTTTTCTCGCCTCGTATCTGTCCAGTCCGTTATATACGCCCGCCTTTTCGTTCATCGTTCCGTCGTCGTTCATCACGCGGATAACGGGCAGATCGTGACGATTCCCCACTTCGAAGTCGTTGGGATCGTGCGCGGGCGTGATCTTTACGCAACCCGTACCGAACGCGGGGTCTACGTACTCGTCCGCAACGACGGGTATTTCCCTGTCCGTCAAGGGCAGTTTCAAGGTCTTTCCGACAAGCGAACTGTATCTCTCGTCGTCGGGATGCACCGCTACCGCGGTATCGCCCAGCATCGTTTCGGGACGGGTCGTAGCTACGACGACGTCCGCACTGCCGTCCGCTGCGGGATAGCGCAAATGCCAGAAATGACCGCCCTCTTCGGCGTATTCCACTTCCGCGTCGGAAAGCGCGGTCTTGCAACAGGGACACCAGTTGATGATCCTGTCGCCCTGATAGATAAGTCCTTTTTCATAGAGATTGACGAATACTTCGCGCACGGCGCGGGAGCATTTTTCGTCCATCGTGAACGCTTGGCGCGACCAGTCGCACGACGTTCCCATTTTGCGCTGTTGGAGCATGATACGGTTTCCGTACTGTTCTTTCCAGTCCCACGCACGTTTCAAAAATCCGTCTCTGCCGAGGTCGGCTTTGGTCAGCCCCTCCGCTTTCATCTTCTCGACGATCTTGACTTCCGTGGCTATGGACGCGTGATCGCAACCGGGCAGCCAAAGCGCGGCGTAGCCCTGCATACGCTTGAAACGGATAAGCGTGTCCTGCATGGTCGCGTCCATCGCGTGCCCCATGTGCAGTTGACCCGTAATGTTGGGCGGGGGCATCATGATCGTGAACGGAACTTTATCCCTATCGATCTCCGCGCGGAAACAGCCCGACTGCTCCCAGTCGGCGTATATCCTGTCCTCAAAATCTTTCGGGTTGTACGTCTTTTGCATCTCCATAATAATTGCCCCTTTTGCTTATTCCTTTTTCGTTCTTTTTTTTAGTGCAGTTTCTTTATTATAGTACTTTCTCGCCCGATTGTCAATTATAAATGCCCGCACATATAATATATTATTCTAAAATTTTTTTCAATCGGAGAATCTCTTATTATGAAAAAATCAACGAAAATCCTCTGCGCCGCCCTCGCCGGCTGCATTACGATCTTGCCCCTCTCCGCCTGCACGGACGACGACGGCGTGAAAAAATTACAGATCAACGAAGTTACTCACTCCGTCTTTTACGCCCCTTTGTACCTCGCGGACGCTCTCGGGTATTTTAAAGAAGAAAATATCGAGATCGAACTGACCAACGGCGGCGGCGCGGACAACGTTATGTCCGCCGTGCTCTCCGGCGACGCGGATATCGGTTTCTGCGGTCCAGAGGCGGCTTTGTACGTACTTATCGGCGGTTCGACCGACGTTCCCACCGTCATCGGTCAACTTACCAAACGCGACGGCTCTTTCCTCGTTTCGAGAAAAGCCGAACCCGACTTTAAATGGGAAGACCTCAAAGGCAAGGAGATCCTTGCGGGCCGTAAAGGCGGCGTACCCGCTATGACCTTCGAATACGTGCTTAACCAAAAAGGTCTGAAAGACGGCGTGGATCTGACCTTGAACTACGACGTCGCGTTCAACCTGATGACGAGCGCATTCGAGGCGGGAACGGCGGACTACTGCACGATGTTCGACCCCGTCGCGTACGAATACGAGGCGGCGGGCAAAGGCTACGTCGTCGCCTCCGTCGGCGAGGCGTCGGGCGAAGTCCCCTACACCTGCTTTATCGCGAAAAACTCGTGGATAGAAAAGAATGAGGACGCCGCCGAAGGTTTCCTCCGCGCCGTGACCAAAGCCGTCAAATACGTGAACGAAACGGACCCCGCGACCATCGCGCCCTATCTCACCGCGTATTTCGAAGGCACTTCGGAAACGTCGCTCGCCGCGTCCGTGAAACGGTACCGCGACATCGACGCGTGGCGTACGAGTCTCACGATGACCGAGGACAGTTTCGAACGCTTGCAGGATATCATCGACAACGCGGGCGAACTCGACAAACGGGTGAAAATGACCCAGCTTGTCGATAACTCTTACGCGAACAAGGTCTACGGAGAGATATATAAATAAATGAAATAGAAATACGTTTTTGGAAGGGACACGCAAATGAAAGAAGTTTTACGCTTTGAAAACGTTTCGATGCACTATCATAGCAAGCAAGGCGAAACCATAGCGGTGGAAAACCTCGATTTTTCCGTAAACGAAGGTGAATTCGTCGCGATCATCGGTCCGTCCGGTTGCGGCAAAACGACCCTCTTATCGCTCGCGGCGGGATTGCTCCCGCCGACGGGCGGGGCAGTGAAAACGAACGGTTGCTCTTTTGGGTATATGCTGCAAAAAGACGAACTGTTCCCTTGGCGTACCATCGAGAAGAATATATTCTTACCCCTCGAAGTCAAGCGCACGAATACGCCCGAACACCGCGCCCGCGCTCTTGCTCTCGCCGAAAAATACGGCTTGAAACAGTTTCTGAAAAATTATCCGTCCTCGCTATCGGGCGGTATGCGGCAACGGGCGGCGCTGATCCGAACGCTTGCCGTCGATCCCGACGTATTACTGCTTGACGAGCCGTTTTCCGCACTCGATTATCAAACCCGACTTTCCGTCTGCGACGACGTGTATAAGATCATTCGCAGCGAGAAAAAAACGGCGCTCCTTATCACGCACGACATCAGCGAGGCGATCTCGGTCGCGGACAGAATCCTCGTCCTCTCCCACCGCCCCGCCCGCGTAGTCGCCAGCCACGACGTGAACTTCCCCGAATCCGAGCCTTTGAAACGGCGGGAAAACAAGGAATTTTCCAAGTGGTTCGAAGTACTTTGGAAGGAGTTGAACGTATGAAAAAACAAACGAATTACTCGAAAGAACATCTGCTCTATTTACGCGGCGTTCGTAAAAAAAATACCCTCGTCGGCATAGCCCGCTTTGCGATCCTGCTCGTCTTGCTCGTCTTTTGGGAACTCTCCGCGACCTTCGAATGGGTGAACCCGTTCATCACCAGTTCCCCCTCCCGTATCGCGAAAACCATCGCCGAGCTTTATCAAAACGGCACGCTTATGCACCACGTTGGCACGACCCTTTGGGAAACGCTCTTGGGCTTTGCCATCGCCGTCGCGCTCGGCTATTCCGTCGCTCTGCTCCTTTGGTGGAGCGAGGCGTTCCGCCGCATTTCCGAACCCTATCTCGTCGTTCTCAACGCCCTGCCCAAGATCGCGCTCGGTCCGCTCATCATCATTTGGTGCGGCACGGGCAGCGAGGCGATCGTGTTCATGACCGTTCTCATCGGTCTGATCGTCGCGATACTCAATATGCTGAACGGGTTTATGGCGACGGACGAAAGCAAGATCCTTTTGCTCCGTTCGATGGGCGCGACGAAATTGCAAATTCTGACTAAACTCGTCATACCCTCTTCTTTGCCCAGTTTTATTTCTATGCTCAAAATAAACGTGGGTATGGCGTGGATCGGCTCTATCATGGGCGAATATATCGTTTCGAAAGCGGGCATCGGCTACCTCATCGTTTACGGCGGTCAGGTATTCAAGCTCGACCTTGTGATGAGTTCCGTTTTTATCCTCTGCGTTTTAGCGGCGGCAATGTACGCGCTCGTCGCGCTCCTCGAAAAACTCGTCATTAAAAACGATAAATAAAAAACCGAACGCGGGGCGTTTTCATTCGCCCCGCGCCTTTTATTATTTCCCGTCGTTATTCCAGTACCCACGCAGTCGGCACGCCGTCCACGTAATGCCAGTAATTCCCGCCGTCCGTCGGCACGTCCGCCTCGTTCTCGATATAATAATACCTCGTCGCAGAAGTCAATTCTGTATTGTAATAATCCATATTGATTCCCGACCACTCCTCCGCCGTTCCTTTATAGTACACGCTCGTCAAACTACTGCAACCAGAGAACGCCCACTCCCCGATAGAAGTTACACCATCGGGAATCGTTATACTTGTCAAACCACTGCAATTTTTAAACGCAGCACCACCGATAGAAGTTACGCTGTCAGAAATTGTGATATTCGTCAATCCACTGCAATTATAAAACGCGCCGTAAAGGATATTCCCACCCGTCACCGTTACCGATTTTAAACTTGTCGGAATATAATAAGTATTATACGTCGTTTTGCTCGTACTTGAACCATAATAATATTGCCTCGTAGCCCCTGTCCCAAAAATATAACCAAACGGATACTGATAAGTATCGCTTGCTGTTTTTCCTGCTACTGCTCCCACAAACGGAATCGTTATACTTTCAAGTTTGGAACAACCGCTAAATGCTCCCGAGCTTATCGAGGTCACATCATCGGGAACAACAATTTCTGTCACCGTTTTATCCTTTACACCCTTAATCGTCAAAGTTGTTTCAGTAGAAGTAAACGTAAAGTCTTTCAGTTTCTCCCAAACTTCCCACTTCGCCATATACGTTATATTTTCCGCAGACATCGTGAACGTATAACTTAACTCTCTCGTCAAAAGCGTTTCGTCATTATACCAACCAAGCCAAGTGTAGCCGCTGTACGTAGTTGCCGTTACTGTGATTTCCTGCCCGTTTACATATTTCCCCGACAAAGAAGTTACCGAACCCGCGCCCGAAATATTTTTTGTAACCGTCGTTTTGCTCCACTTTGCCGTATACGTTACGGCAAAGCCCATTTCAAAGGCATACGAATATTCCGTTGTTACAAGTTCGTCGTTTTTATCGTACCAACCGAGCCACGTACACCCTGCGTTCGTGCTTGCCGTGACCGTTACGTTGCTATCATAGGCGTGATCGCCCGCGCCCGTCACCGTACCCGCGCTCGTGTTGTTTCTATTCAACGTAACCGTATATTCGTTTGCTTGCCATTTTGCCGTTGCCGTTTTATCGCTTGCATACCCCCAACTTTCCAGCGAACTGCCGTTGGAATTCGTCAGTTGCGTAGAGCCGTAATACCAGCCGAGGAACGTATAACCCGTTCTCTTGGGTTTCGTCAAAGTATAATCGCTATCGTACGTCACCGTTTTTTCGGTGGTCGTCAGTTCGTCGCCGCCGTTTACGTCATAGGTGACTTTATACGTATTTGCGGTTTTATCGGCGTACAGGTTTAAACCGTCCCAAAGCACGCGAGCGGTATAATTCCAGTCGTTAAAGGTATAGCCCGTGATATTCGGGGTATAAGTCGTAGTAAATTCATAGCCCGTGTATGCGGTTTCCGTCTTTAAAAGGGTATTGCCGTCGTAATAATTTACGTTTACGGCGTAGCTCCTGTAAACGTTCAGTTCGTAAACGTTGACTTGCGTACCGTCGTTAGAAGTAACGACAATATAAAAGACGTTATCGCCGTCGTCAAGCTCGCCATAAGAGCTTGCGGCGATTTTGGTGGGAATTTCCATTTGACCGAGTTTATCGTAATAGAGTTTCCAAACGCTCTCGTCGGAGCATACGATCTTATTCGCCAAAGAAACGCTATCGACCGTATGATTGACGAGCATAAATATTTCCTTATTTTCGATACTTGCGCCGTCCACGCTGAAAATGACGGCGCCTTCCTGTTTCCACACCGCATACAGCGTGAGATCGCCCGTCACCGTATCGGTTGCGAAATTCCATATTTCCGTACCCGAGGAATTTTTCGACCAGCCGTTGAATTTATAGTATGTTCTTTGCGGCGAGGCAGGTGCGGTAAGAACCGCGTCCTTTTCCGTTTTTGCGGACATAGTAGCGTTACCGTCCGCAAAAACGCCGCCGTTGGCGTTATACGTGACGGTATATTCCGTTTTCTGCTCCGCCCCACCGTTATTTTCGCCGTCCGTCTGTTCGTTGCCGCTCGACGGGTCTTGCGGTTGTTCGGTCTGGTCGCAACTCGAAATCGAAAAAGCCGAAATGCCCGTTATCAGGCAAATAATCAAACTTACCAAAAACTTTTTTATCCTCATAAATATACCTCCGTTTTCTAAAAGTGCTTTATTTACTAATATTTTGGTACAATATAATTATATATGATAAATTTTAGTATATCAAGCTATTTTTACCAAAAATATGGTAAGATAGAAAAAATAATCAGTAAGGAAGAGGGAGAGAAATGAGGAACAGGATACGGGATCTGCGGGAGGACATGGATCTGCGGCAGAGCGACTTAGCGGAGAAAACGGGGATAGACCAACGCACGATTTCGAATTATGAAACGGGAAAGACAGTACCCGACGCATACGCGTTGATCAAGCTTGCGGATTTTTTCGGCGTATCCATAGACTATCTTGTTTGCCGAACGCAACAAGACCTATTCACGAAAGAACGGCGATTACGCGCGATCGAAAAGATAAAAAACGAACTGGACGAATTAAAAAAATACTGAAACGAAAATATCCATTCCGCGTTTGGAATGGATATTTTCGTTTTTTCTTTCTTTTTCAGCCTTTGACGGCACCGCTCGTTACGCCCTCCACGTAGTATCTTTGCATGCTCATAAACAACGTTACGATGATGCCGCCTACGACGAACGCGCCCGCGCAAAAGACGGTGAAATTGTCGTTGAAACTGTTCTTTTCCGCGTTGATCATCTTAAACAACCCCAGCGACACCGTATACAGATTCCGATCGCTGATGATCGTATTAACGAAGATAAAGTCGCACCACGGGGCTATGAACGAGGTCAGTACCGTATACACGATGATAGGTTTTGCCAGCGGCAGGATTATCTTCATAAACACGACGGGTTGGCTTGCCCCATCGAGGATCGCCGCCTCCTCCATCGCGCGCGGTACGGTATCGAAAAAGCCTTTACAGATATAATACGACAACGCCGCGCTGCCCGAATACACTAATATGAGCGCGAGCAGAGAGTTGGTCAGTCCCATTGCTTTGAGAATGAAATACACCGCTATCATGCTCATAAAGCCGGGGAACATACCCAGTACCAAAAGTACGTTCATAATGGGTTTACGGAGTTTGAACCGAAGTCGGGAAAGCGCGTAGCTGACCATCAGGATAAAAAACGTCGTCAACGCGCACGAACAGACGGAAACGAGCAACGTATTCCCCAGCCAACGCAAAAACAGCGTATCGGAAAACAGGCGGGAAAAGTTCCCTATCCCGAGTTTTAAATTTTCGGGGAACAACGTATTGATGATCCCCGTCGAAGGGGTCACGCGGAACGCCGTATATACAAGATAGCCTATCGGCAGTACCCACAAGATACCGAGCGCGGCGAGCAAAATATAAACGAAAAAGTCGGAAACGCGACCTCTGATCTTTGCGAAAGTCCTGTTTTTCATTGAAAGGTCTCCTCCCCCTTCGCCGCCGTTTTATTATACGTGATGAGCGAAAGCACGGCGCAAATGACGAAGATAACGATACCGATCACCGAGGCTACGTTATATTTCGGGTTTTGATCGGTCGTCAAGCGGTACAGCCACGTAACGAGCAAGTCGGTAGACTGCGCCTGCGAGCCGCCGCCGTAATGCACGTTATCTACGGGTCCCCCGCCCGTCAACAGCCAGATGACGTTGAAATTATTGATATTTCCGACGAACTGGGTTATGAGATAGGGCGTCGTGACCTGCATCATATACGGCAGCGTAACGTTGAAAAAGATACGCACGGGCGACGCGCCGTCGATACGTGCCGCCTCGTAATAGTCGGCGGGAATGTTCATAAGAATACCCGAACACATCAACAGCGTATACGGTACGCCGATCCAAATGTTCACGAGAATGATCATCACGCGCGGGAGCAGGGAATAGTACCGTTGATCGGCGAGCCACAAAATATTCGTGCCGAGTATCTTATTCAGAATACCGTCGCCGTCGAGTATCTTCTGCATCAAAAGCAAGGTGACGAACTGCGGCACGGCGATGGCGATGACGAACAAAGTACGCCAAAGCGCTTTGAGCCGAATCCCTTTCTTTTGGATAAGGAGCGCGATGACAAGACCGAGGAAATAGTTGGTGAACGTAGCGAAGAACGCCCAAACGAAAGTCCAGAGCAATACGCGCAAGAACACGAACGCAAACCCCGAAGTTCCGCCCGAAAGCGAGAACAGCATTTTGAAGTTGGCAAGCCCTACCCAGTCGAACAGCGTTCCGGGCGGCATATGCGCGTAGTCGTAATTCGTGAACGCGATCAGCACCATAAAGATGAGCGGCATGACCGTAAAGACGATAAGCCCCGCGAACGGCAAGATCAGGAGCGGGATATGGAATTTCTCGTTCAAGAGCACGTGCCAGTCCTCTTTAAAGGAACGGACCTTTTCCCCCTTTTCAAGCCGAAGATCGTTTTCGTAACTGCTCTTTACGTTCATACCCCAAACGACGAGGAACAGTGCGACGAGCACGAGCGACATTACGCCGTATAAGAGGATTAGGAAACTGTTGTCGCCTTGCACCTTTTCGAATATCTGCAACTCTTCGTTCCAGATCTCGCCCGAAAGCGTTCTGCCGAGATCGCCTGAAAACAGGTGTCCGATATATCCGCCGCCGAAAAAGATCATAAACAGCAAAAACGTCGCTTGCGTGAGCATATACAAAAGCCCTTTTACGATTTGACCGCGCGCCATATTCCCGAACCCCATAACGAGAAAGGAAAGGCGCGTAACGTTCGATCCGTTTTTAAATGCCCCACCCAGGTCTTTGACGAAGTTGGATTTGGCACGTTTTTTTTGTGCAAGTTCTTCCATATTTCCTCCCCTTTCCATGCCGCGGGGCTTATTTGAAAAAGCCCCTTTCTTTACGAGTTCACGTTCTTTTGGATCGCGTTTACGCAGGCTTTGAGCTGACTGCTCAAATCGAAGTTCCCGCTCTGCGCACCCGTGACCATCGCCGCGCCAAGACCTTCCATCGGTACCCAAAGGGTAGAGGGAACTTCTTTTTGCGTTTTGCTATGACCGAGCTGTTCGGTTATCGCTTTCGCGCAAACGTCCGCCTGCACCTTTTCGTCCGCTCTCGCCTCTTCGTTCGTCGGCACGAAACCGCGGTCCTCGAAGTGCTTTATCTGATTTTCTTTATTCGTATAGAACTCCGCGAAATCCATCGCGTCCGTCTTGTTCTTGGAATAGTTGTTCACGCCCATAAGCTTATACCCCGCAAACGAAACGAGCTGGACCTGTTCTTCGCCCGTCTTGCCTTTATTATAGGTGTACGTGGGCAATTTCGCCGCCGCGAAGTTCTCGCCGAGATAGCTCTCGATCGTCGTTTTATTCCAGATCCCCGACACCGCCGCAACCACCGAACCGTCGTTGAATCCCGCCGTGATCTTGGAATCGTTCGCGTCCGCTTTCACGCGGCTGTCCTTGACGAGATTCCACATCGCCTCCGTCACCGCTACGCCCGTTTCGTTGCCGAAATCGCATTTTATCGTCGTTTCCGCAAGGTTATCGTCGTAGGTCACTTCGTAGCCGAGGTCTTTCCCGAAATAGAACGAGGTGGTGTACCAACCGTCCGTCATAGGGAACGCGAATTTCTTGGTCGAGCCGCACTTGCTTAAAATACCGTCGATACTCTGCACGTCCGTTTCGCTCAATACCGATTTATCGTAATACAGGAAGAACGTATTGTCCGTATACGGCATACCGTAAACGCCCTCCGTACCCTTTACCGTCATCGTCGCCGAATCGATGGAACGGTCGGAGTTCGCCTCTTTCAAACGTTCCAGTCTCGCGCCCGCGATCTTGGCGAGCGCGTCGCCGTTGATGAGTTTGCTGAGCTGATCGTTCGCGCAAGAGAACACGTCCGCGGCGTTTTCCACGTCGTTCAAAACGCGAGTCGCCACATCGTTTTCACCCTGTACGTCGATGGTGAACTGATAGGTTTTATCGGGGTTCTGTTTTTTGAATTCTTCCACGACGGCGGTTGCGAACGCGCGGTCGGATTCGGATACCCAAACGGTGAGCTTGACGGCGTCGCCGCTCTTGTCTTTCTTACAGCCGACGAACCCGAACGCCGAACAAAAAGCCATCACGCCGCAGAATATTTTCGTTGTCTTTTTCATTGCTTATCTCCTTTTATTGCCTTTTTTCGCGGGTTACAAACCCTGAATTTTGTACCCGCGCTCTTTTCTTTTAGTTTTTCTTTCTTATCCCCTTTTTATTCCTGCAAACGAAAAAATCCCGCCCCCGAAAACAGGGGTGGGATCGTCCGTTATTTTCCGCGTTTTAACGCCCGTATCGTTCCGTCAATTCTTTGAGCCAAGCGGCTTTGCGGCGTTTGAAATCTTTTTCCGTAAATCGGAAGGTCCAGTTCCGCTCGGAAACGGTGGACGGCGCGTTGAGCCGCGCCTCGTCGCCAAGACAGAGCACGTCGTGCATCGGTACGACGACCGTATCCGCTTTGGAGGAGAGCAACAGCTCTATCACGCTCGCGCACTCGTCCTCGACGGTTTCGTCGATATACGCGACGTCCGCAAGCAGGCATTGTTTTTCCATTTCCTTTCGGAACGCTTTCCGCGCTTTTTCATCGTCCGTTTCGAGGAAGGCGCGGAGGGTCTGATTGTCGTGCGTACCCGTATACGCCACGCAGTTTTCGCCATAGAGGGCGGGCAGGTACTCGTTCTCGGAGTTTCCGTCGAAGGCAAATTCGAATACTTTCATACCTGCATACCCCGTTTCTTGCAAAAGCGCACGCACGCCGTCGTCGATGATACCGAGATCTTCCGCGACGATCGCGCAGTCTTTCATATCCGAGAACAGCTCCGCTTTCGGTCCGTCCAGCCATTCCCCTTCCCTTGCCGTTTCCGCCTCGGCGGGAATCGCGTAAAAGCGGTCGAACGCGCGGAAATGATCGATACGCACGATGTCGAACAGCGAGAAATTATACCGTATGCGTTCTTTCCACCAACGGTATCCCGTACTTTTTTGTTTCTTCCAGTCGTATACGGGATTGCCCCAAAGCTGACCGTCCTCCGAGAACGCGTCGGGCGGTACGCCCGCGCGCAAGGACGCGTTACCCTTTTTGTCGAGCATAAACAGGTCTTTGCGGTACTTCCACGTTTCCACGCTGTCGTACGATACGTAGATGGGCATATCGCCCATTATCGAAATGCCCTTGCCGTTCGCGTACGCGTGGAGTGCGTTCCATTGACGGAGGAACAAAAATTGCGTGAATTGCCAAAAACCTATCTCCTCCGCGTGCGAGGCGATATGCGCTCGGAGCGCGCGTTCGTCGCGCGTTGCAAGCGGCTTTTCCCAGTTTTCCCAAGGCGCGTAATCGAACCGCACTTTCAAGGACATAAACAGCGCGAAATCGGCGTAACGCCCCTCTTGCAGAAACGCTTGCCAGGTTTCGTCCGTCTTATCGAAACGTTCGTACGCTTTTCTGAGTATCTCCGTTTTATGCTCGAACAGCCGACCGTAATCCACGCGGCGGGGATCGTCGCTCCAAACCATGTTCGCGTACTCGTTTTTTTCGAGCAAGCCTTCTTCTTCCAAAAGGTCGAAGTCGATGAAATAATAATTCAACGCGTCCGAGGCGAAAGACTGATACGGACTGTCGCCGTAGCCCGTGGGCAAAAGCGGCAATACCTGCCATATCTTCATACCTGCCGCCTCCAACCAGTCTACGAACTCGTACGCGCCCTTGCCGAGCGTGCCGATCCCGAACGGCGAAGGCAACGAAGAAACGGGCATCAATATGCCCGCTCTGCGGTCGCGCTTTTTTTCTTGCTGTATATTCTCTCTCGTTTTCATACGTTACACCTTTACGAATACGAAGTTTCTTCCTTACTATTTCCCTATTCGGGTATTTTTATGCCGACGGCAGTTGAGAAAGCAGGATACGCTCGAACTTTTCCACGCCTTTGATCGGTTCGTCCGCGAGCGCGGTCTCCGCTTGCGCCAAAAGCGCGCGCAAACGTTCCTCTTTTCCCTCGTCGCCAAACGCCGCGACGTACGCCGCGAGCGCCCGTTTCGCCGTCGCCGTTTCGCCCTGTAAAAACTCTTTACAGCATTTCCCGCTTTCTTCCGCGGCGTCGAAATTGCCGTTTACGGCGTGCATATACACAAGCTCCGCGGCGAGCCGCTGCATTTCCTCGTCCGACAGGTATTCCTGCACGGACGCCAAACGGTTCAGACATATCGCCGCGTTCCGCATATCCTCTTTTTCGAGGTAGTAGCGATAGCGCAGATCCAACATAACGGCGAACAGCGGTTCGTCCTCCGCGATCTGCGGCACGTCGAAATAGTAAGTTTCTTCTATTTCCGAAAAGCTCTTGCCTTCGGACAGCCGACCTTGTATCTCCATCGCGGCAAGCATATTCTTTTCCTCGGCATACCCTTTTTTGAGACCGAGATAAACGCGCATATCCGTTTTCCCGCCCCCGTATTCGCAAGGCAATACGTTCAAAAGAAACAAATATCCCGCGTACGGCGTTATGCCCCAAAGCACGTAGCTCGTCTTGTCAAGAGCGACTAAAAGTATTATCGCCGCCGCAAGCACGAGGAAGAAAACCGCGCCTTCGACGATAAGTCCGCCGAGCGTATACAGTTTCGCGCGTTTTTGCATATTCCCGCCGACGAGCGGCACCGCCTGCGTTTGATCCGCTGCGAACGGTGAGGCGAGCGCGAAACGTTTTTTCTTGCCTTTCGTGTAGAGCTTGAAACAGAAGAACTTCGCGTACACCACGCGCATTTTCGTTATCCCCGCAAACGCGATATGCCCCATTTCGTGCAAAACGGGCGCGAAAACAAATCCGTATACAAGCCCCGTGATACATTTTACCGTTTCCTTTATCCCGGCTCTTTGTGCGAAAAAGAAAACGAGCAAAAAGCCCGCCGCCAAAAGCAACGTGCAGACCGTCGCGCAGAACGTAGAAAGTTTCCGTTTCATAATTTTACCCGTTTACATACGCCAGTACATAAGTCCTTTTTTGATCGCGTAGCCTTCGAGGTTATCGCGGTCGCTGACGATGAGTTTACTTATTTTGAGCTTTTCCATAAACGTGGCGAAAAGCACCGCGCCGCCCGTGATGACGTCCGCGCGCCCTTTGGGCATACACGGCAATGCCGCGATCTCTTTTTCCGACATTTCGAGAAGTTTCTCCGACATTCGTTGCATTTCTTCCCGTAAGATCTCCGTTCCCGTCACCTTTTCGGGATCGTAGACTTTGAGTCCGAGTTGGAGCGCCGCCAAGGTCGTAGCCGTGCCGCCGATCGCGTACACCGTTCTTATCCGCGGGACTTGTCCGTACTCTTTCACCGCAAACGCGGACGCGGCGATGAGCGGGAATTTCTCCCGACCGCACCGATCTTTCAAACGCACGACGCCGATATTCACGCTCTTTTTATATATGATCTTACGCCGTTCTTTCACGACGATCTCGGTGCTTGCGCCGCCGACGTCGATCAACGCGCCGTCCTCGTTGCCGAGCGCGCCCAAAATGCCTATCTCCGCCTCCGTTTCGCCGGAAATGACCTCGACTTGCAAGGAACAGAGCATTTCCACGCGCTTTACGAAATCTTTGCCGTTTTCCGCGGTACGGACCGCGGCGGTCGCGAACGCGTATATTTCCTCCGCACCCTCCGTTTTCGCTTTCCAGTAGTACTGCGCGACGGCGAGCGCCGTACGTTCGATCGCCTCTTTCGTAAGTACGGGGCGTTCCGCAAGTCCCTCGCCAAGACGGGTGGTGTTCACGCTTTTATATAAAACTTTTCCGTCCGCCACTAACATCAGGCGGACGGAATTAGAGCCGACATCTATTACGGCAAATTTTCTCATTTATTCTCCTCTATGTCTTTGAGCTTTATCGCCTCGAACCATTTATAATAGTCGGACGTATAATACTCCAAGTCGTTTTCGGCGGTTTGATTCTGTTCTTCCCAGTATGCGATGGAATTTTCCGTTTCCTCGATACGTTTATTGTATACGCCTATCTTTATCCATTGATAAACCAAAACGGACAGCAAAATCACGAGCAACGCCGTTGCCGCAACAACACCCGCCGTTATCAATTTTCTCATTTTATCTTGCGTCATACTCTTTTTTCTACCTCTTTTTTAAGAGTTTTCTCTCGTTTTCTTGCCTTTTTCGCCAGTTTTGTTATCTTATTATAACACACATTTCCGAAAAACGCAACTATTCTGTGCAAACTTTTTAAATATATTATCCCGCCGAGCGCGTACCCTATCCACATATATACCCGAAAATCGGGAAAACGGAACAGATAGCCCGCAAAAACCGTGCAAACGGTAAACGCCGCGAAGAAGGCTATATCGAGCGCAATTCCGACGGGTCGGCTCTTTCCGCGCGGACAACCGAAGATCATTCTCAGAAAGGCGAACGGCTCGTACAATATGCCGCCCAAGAGTCCGACGGCTATGCAGATACAAAAGACGGTGAATTGATTTTTCGTGTCCATCGGTCATTTCCTCCGCGAAAACCGCGGTTCAACGCGGCGCTGCGCCTTATCGGAACAGTTTGGAGGCAAAACTCTTACCGCCGTAAGACACGCCCGAAACGCTGCCCTCTGCCGTGAACGTGCCGTTGGTCTTGGAAAAGCCCGTTATTTTTAAATTTGTACCCGCCACGTACATCTTCTCGCCGCCGAGGAGAACGAGCGCTATCTTCACTTCCGAGAACGCCGCGACGCTTTCCACGCCGCTCACCGTGATCATTTTCCTTTGTTCGATCGATACCGAATGTCTGTTATTATTTTCCTGCATACCCTATCCTATGCCGCAGGAAATTTTTTATGACCGTTTCTCTTCGAATTTTTCCAGAAACGAACGTTTCACCCCGTCGCTCTTATATTCCGCGAGGGTATCCAGTTGCACGTTGTGTATGCTCTGGAATATATTGTTCTCCACGTTCGGATTTTCCTCTTTGAGCGCGGCGATCAGTTCTTTCACCCGCTTTCGCGCCGAGAACGTATCGTCGTCCCCGCCCGTCGTCTTTTGCGTGAACCGACACGCGCAGGCGATGAAATCCAGTCCGTTATATTCCTTCCAACGCAGGATATCCTTTTCCAGCACGCAATACAGCGGACGTATAAGTTCCATACCCTCGAAATTCGTACTCTTTATCCTCGGCAGCATACCCTGCAACTGACCGCCGTACAGCATACCCATCACCGTCGTTTCGATGACGTCGCTCTTATGGTGTCCGAGCGCGATCTTATTACAGCCCAGTTCCTTGGCTTTGGCGTACAGATGTCCCCGTCTCATTCTCGCGCAGAGATAGCAGGGCGACTCCGCGCTCACCGTTTCCGCCGCCGCGAACACATCGCTTTCGAATACCGTTATCGGCACGTGCAGAAGTTCCGCGTTTTCCTCTATCTTTCTACGGTTCGGCTCGTTATACCCAGGGTCCATTACGAGGAAAACGAGTTCGAAGGGCGTTTCGCTATGGCGTTGCAGTTCCTGCATCAGTTTGGCGAGCAGCATACTGTCTTTCCCGCCCGAAATGCAAACGGCGATCTTATCCCCTGCGGAGATCAGGCGGTATTTCTTCACCGCCAGCACGAAAGGCGACCAAAGCTCTTTGCGGTAGGTGGTGATGATCGAACGTTCTATCTGTTGATATTTTTCCAACTGTTTGGGCATAGTTTTTCCTATCTTATGATCAATAACTTATCTTTTGCGCGCGTGATCGCCGTATACAGCCAACGGTCGCGTTCCTCGCCGAACGCCCAGCTCTCGTCGAACACGACGACGAAATCGAACTCCGAGCCTTGCGATTTATGGCAGGTGACGGCGTACGCGAATTCGAAACGGCAAATGGGTTCTTCCGCGACCGAACGCAGTTTATGCAACAGCGCGAAATTGCCCTCGTGCACCACCGACCCGTCCGAAAGGGTCACGGCGCGTTCGCCGTACAAGTGCCGATACGCTCCGCGCGTGAATATCGCCGTATCGAAAGGCACTTTCACGCTCTCGTCCATAAAATCCGCTTGAAATTCCATCGTCGCAAGATCGTCGAAACTTTCCTTGATCTCCGACGCCGTACCGATGATACCGTTGACGAGATGAAACTTCTCGGACTTATCGAGCGGTTTCTCCCAGTCGTTCAGCGTGCAAATGAGCTTTTCGCCCTCGACGGGCAAAAGGTTTTCGGGGGAAATGCCTTTATATCCCCGTATCTCCTCGTTCAACGCCATACGCGTTTTATTCCGACCGCAAATGACCTGATCGGCTTTCAAAAACAGGCGTTTGCGCTGTTGCGCGTTAAGCGCGTTCCTGCCCACCACGCAGACCTTATCGCCGTAATTCCCGTACGGGATTCGTTTTCCCTCCCGCGCCATCGTCGCCACCTGCACGATGGGATTGTCCGCCGCTTGGCGCACGATTTCCGTCATCGTATAGTGCGGGTTTTGCATAAGCGGGCAAGTACCGTTGACGGGCGGCAGTTGCGCGCCGTCGCCCGAAAACAGGCATTTTACGTTGAAACTGAGCAGGTCGTTTAAAACCGTTTCGTTTATCATGCTCGCTTCGTCCACGATGATGAGCCGTATCTTCTCGTCTATCGATCGGCGCTTGATGAACGTAAGCTCCTTTTTTTCGACGATCTCTCCGTTCTCGTCCACGTCGAATTCCTCGTCGTCGCGAACGTAGATAAGACTATGCACCGTACCCGCGACCGTACCGTTTCTGACAAGGTTCGCCGCCGCTTTGCCCGTAGGCGATACGAACACCGCCTCTACCCCCGCTTTGAGGTTCAAGACCTCCCGCACGACGAAATCGATCAAAAACGTCTTGCCCGTACCCGCATACCCCGACAACACGAACACTTTATCGTCCGTATTCGAGAACCATTCGGCAATCAAATTCTTCGCGTTTTCCTGATCGCGGGTGAGCGTAATTTCCATATCATGGATATTGTAGCACAAATTTTTCCGAATTGCAAGGATTTTTATATTATTTTGCGAACATTTGTTTGTAAAAATTAAAAAATCCCCCGCCGCTTTTGAAAAGCGGCGGGACGGATCTGTTTCAAGGGTTTATTTTTGTTTCAACTGCATTTGCAAGGTCTTTGTTCCCATTCGCATCGTTATCGAGATAACTCCGTTCTTTAACGGGAAGGTGCGTTTCAATACGTCCCCTACGCCCGTGGAAAGGCAGATCGTTTCCGCCTCTTTATCGTAGACGTATTTGCCCGTTTCTTTATGCTCCTTGCCCTTCTTTTTGCGATAGTACAGCGTGAACGTTTCGTCGGGGTGGAGTTCCAGACGAACGTAGGAGAAATCGTCGATGATGTCATCCTCCCCAAGCGTGGCGTTCTGACATTCGTACATTCCCAGATAGGGTTTGGTGATATCGGTCAAAGAACCCGTTTTCAGGTTCGGAAAGAGCAAGGCAAGCGCGGCAAGACCCGTAAAGACAGAACTTTTCAATTTCAACTTTTTCATATCGGAAGTATGTGCGCGTTTTCCCTTTTTATGCGTGGCGGGGTCGCTTTTTCGTTTTGCTCCGTTTGCGCTTTTTCTCCTTCTCGGTATTTTCTTGCCGTTCGAACGCGATCTTTTCGCTATTGAAGATCACCCCCGCGATGAAACAGACCATAAGCATATACAGCCAAAGCAGGAACACGATGACGGTGCTGAGCGCGCCGTAGAGTTTGTCCATATTGCTTATTTTAAGATATATCGCGAACCCCACGACCGCAACCGCCCAAGCCGAAACGGTGACGACCGTACCGGGGATAAAACGTTTGACCTTGGTCTTGTATGGACATATATACATATTCAAAAGCAACACAAGCGCGAATGACAGCGCGATGAGGAGCGCGTAATCGGCGGCAAGTTCGAGCGTGGCGGGCAAGAGCCTCGAAAACAAAAACGTACCGAGCGCGAACAGGAGCATAAACACCACGACCATAAGCATTACGATGAGCATAAGCACGAGCGCGCCCACACGCAGGCGGAAACCCTGTTTCGGGCGGTGGTAGTCGTAGATGAGTTCGCCGCTACGGCGCATTTGATAGAAGAGGTTCGTAGACGAATAGAGCGTAGTGATCAAGAGCAAGAGGGACGCGCCCGCCGTAGCGTTCGTCGCCTCCCGCCGTACGTAGTCGAGTACCTTTTTGACCGAGCTGAACACGGAAAGGCGTAGGACCTGTTCGGTATCCACGGGTAATTTCCCGATGAAGATGGTCAGCCAGAACGTAAGCGGAACGATGGACATGATCAGAAAAAAGACGAGCGTACCCGCTATGGTCGTATATTTTTTCATCGACAGAAGTTCGTATCGGGATCTTAAAAACCGATAAAATCTACGCAATTTTCCCATTCTATAAGTATGCTCGATCCTTCCCCTTTTCAAACTATGGCTCTAAATTTTTGCAAAACGTTCGTTCAAGCGCTTGTAATAATCCACATTTTCATTTATGATAAAGACGAAAGACGCCGGCTCGTCTATATCCTGCGCTACACATTCCTCGTGGTGACGAAAACGAAAAAAAACGGAGCAAGAATAACAAATGCGTAAAGCGGAAGGCAATCAGCCTTCCGCTTATGAGCTATCGGCGTAGATCCCGCTACGGACAGCGGTCGATCGTCGCCTTTTTCTTTTGCGTTTCGTTGCGAACGTTAAACGTTACAGCAAGAACAACCGCAGGAGCTGCGGGAATTGCCGCTACGCGAGTTCAGACCGAACTGGCGAGCGTAATAGTCGTCGCTGTCGAACGTAGAAAATCCTTCGCGAGAAGAACGGTTGTGGAAGTTGCAGCAGGTCAAGCTGACGCTGTTACCCTCGCGCGTGATACGGCAACACGTATTGCGATTACGGTTATTGTTCTCGCAGTTATTGCAGCTCGAACAGCCGCAACCGCTGTTGTTCGTCGTGGAGAAAGTATTGCCGAAAAGCAAATTCAACAAGCTCGTGTTGTTACAACCGCAGCCGCAGGAACTACGATTCCAGTTCCAGAAATTGTTGCAGCCGCAACCGCAGGAACTGCGGTTCCAGTTCCAGAAACTGTTACAACCGCAACCGTTATTACAACAACCGTTCGAACCGGTCAGGAAATTGCTGAGCGCGCTGCAACCATTGCAGTTCGTATTACATCCATTGCACATAGTATTTCAGATCCCTCTTGTGTATTTGAGGCGAAACCTCATAGTACAATATATGTTTTTACCGTCCTTTTTCGTGTATCAAAGGGATATTATTTTCGTCGCGATCTTTCGTTGAAACGCGACGTCGTGTTCGACCAGCAACATCGTCGGCGCGAACTCCGCGATCAGGCGTTCTATCTGTATGCGCGAATATACGTCGATGAAATTGAGCGGTTCGTCCCAAACGTACAGATGCGCCTGTTCGCAAAGACTTCGCGCGATCGTCACTTTCTTTTTCTGACCGTCCGAAAACTCGGATATATCTTTTCCGAATTGCGATTTATTAAAGCCCGTTTTATGCAATATCGCCTTGAACAAACTCTCGTCTATCCCGTACGCCCGCGCGTATTCGCCGAGCGAGCCTTTAAGTTTCGACGTATCTTGCGATACGTAGGACAAGATCAAGCCCGAACCCGTCGCAACCGTACCCGTATGCTCTATCCCCTCTCCGACGAGCAATTTCAAAAGACTGCTCTTGCCCGTACCGTTCCCGCCGTCCAAAAACACCCTTTCGCCACGCTCGACCGCGAACGACACGGGCGCGTGTATTTCCCGTCCGTCGTAACGTACCGTCACGCCGTCGAAATTTACCAACCGTTCCGATCGGTAAACGAGCGGCGAAAGCTTTAAATCGGGAGAATATTCCACGTTTTTGAGGAGGGCGGACTTTTCCTCTATCGCCTTTTCCCGACGTTTTTCGGTATTCTTGGCGCTCTGCATCATCTTCGCCGCCTTATGCCCCACGTAACCGCGATCGACGCGCAATCCCGCGTTCCGCACGCCGTACTTTCCCGCCTCCGCTTTGTCCGACCAGTTTTCCGCGCGTTTCGCCGCCTCGCTCAGCCGCGCCACGTCCTTTTTCAAGCGTTCGTTCTGCTTGCGTTCGAAATCCTGTTCCCGTTCGAAGTTTTCCAAAAACGTGGAAAAATTTCCGCTCTGTATCCGCACTTCCGTCTTATTCAACGACAGGATATGATCGACCGAGCCGTCGAGAAATTCTCTGTCGTGGGAAACGAGTATGAACCCTTTCTTACTATGCAGATACCGCGCCACGACCGCGCGGGAGGCGGCGTCGAGGTGGTTGGTCGGCTCGTCGATGAGCAAAAATTTCCCGTCGTTTAGAAATAACGCGGCGAGCAACGCTTTCGTGCGTTCGCCGTTAGAAAGAGAATCGAACGGTCGCCAAAGGACTTCGCTATCCAACCCGAGCAAAGAGAACTCTCGGACGATCTCCCAGTCCTCCGCCTCGACGCAGATCTCCCATACGATCTCCGACGTAAGTCGGGTAGAATCGCGTACCGTATACGGAAAGTAGACGAACGGAACGTTGGCGCGTATTTTGCCCTTATATTCGTATTCTCCCTGCAAAAGTTTTAAAAACGTGGTCTTACCTCTGCCGTTCCGCCCGACAAGTCCCAACTTCCAGTCGGTATCTATCAGAAACGAAACGTTTTCGAATACGTTTTCGAAAGTTCCGGGATAAGCGAAGGTCAATTCCTCCACTTTTATCATTGACATATTCTATCCTCTCCTTATTTCGGTATGGAAAAAGCCCAAGAACTCGATCCTGCGGCTCTTCTTTGCCTTTAAAGATGTGCTTTTATCGCCGACAACAGTTCGTTGTACGTTTCGTACGCGGGCAGATCGGGATTTTCCGCTTTTATCTTGTCCGTACTTCTGAACAGAAATCCCGCTTTGCTCGCGCGTATCATTCCCAGATCGTTGTAGCTGTCCCCCGCCGCGATCGTGTCGTAACCGATAGACTGCAAGGCTTTCACCGTACTGTATTTGGAATTTTCGATACGCATCGTAAAACCCGTTATCTCCCCGTTTTCCGCGACCTGCAAGGTATTGCAAAGCAGGGTCGGATAACCGAGTTTTCGCATAAGCGGCATACCGAATTGCGTGAACGTATCGCTGACGATCATCACCTGCGTAAACTCTCGCAGTTCGTCCAAAAACGCTTTCGCGCCGTCCAACGGCTGTATCTTCTCGATGATGGCGCGGATCTCGTTCAACCCCAAACCGTGTTCTTTGAGGATACCCAAACGCCAATTCATAAGTTTATTGTAATCCGGCTCGTCGCGGGTGGTACGTTTGAGCTGAGGTATACCGCTCGCCTCTGCGAACGCGATCCAAATTTCGGGCACCAAGACCCCTTCGAGGTCCAAACAAACGATATTCATATTATTCCCACTCGATCGTCGCGGAAGGCTTGGAGGTAATATCGTATACCACGCGGTTCGCGTGCTTGACCTCGTTGACGATACGCGTGCTTATCCGTTCCAATACCTCGAACGGTATTCTCGCCCAGTCCGCCGTCATAGCGTCCACGCTCGTTACCGCGCGAATGGCGATGACGTTTTCATACGTACGGAAATCGCCCATAACGCCTACCGTCTTGCTGTTGGTGACGACGGCGAAATATTGCCAGATCTGCGTTTCCAGACCCGCTTTCGCGACCTCGTCGCGCAAAATGTAATCGGCGTCGCGGAGCGTTTCCAACTTCTCTTCCGTCACTTCGCCCATGATACGTATCGCAAGTCCGGGACCGGGGAACGGTTGGCGTTGCACGACTTTCGCCGGCAGACCGAGTTCGAAACCGACCTTCCGCACTTCGTCCTTGAACAGGTCGCGGAGGGGTTCGATGATCTCTTTGAAATCGACGACGGAGGGAAGTCCGCCCACGTTATGATGGCTCTTAATGACCGCCGATTTGCCCTTGCCGCTCTCGATGACGTCGGGATAGATGGTACCCTGTACGAGATAATCCACCGCGCCGATCTTCTTCGCCGCGCGTTCGAACACGCGGATAAATTCTTCGCCGATGATCTTACGCTTTCTTTCGGGGTCGGAAACGCCTTGGAGTTTGGACAAGAATATCTCGCCCGCGTCCACTTTGACGAGGTTCATACCCAAGCCGTCCTTGAATACTTCCATAACCTCTTCCGCCTCGTATTTACGCAAAAGACCGTGATCTACGAACACGCAGGTGAGCTGACTGCCCACCGCTTTATGGATAAGCGTAGCGGCTACCGCCGAGTCTACGCCGCCGCTCATAGCGCAAAGCACCTTTTTGTCCCCGACCTTTTCCTTGATCGCTTTGATCTGGTCGGCGACGAATCCGCTCATCGTCCAGTCGCCTTTCGCCTCGCAAACCTCGTAAAGGAAGTTTTTGAGTATCTGATTCCCGTATTCGCAATGCACGACTTCGGGATGGAACTGTACGCCGTAGATCTTCTTTTCGTCATTGCCAAACGCCGCGACGGGACAAGTTCCCGCCTCCGTGTCCGCGAGTATTTCAAACCCCGCGGGCGTTTGCGAAACGTAGTCCGTATGGCTCATCCAACTCACGCTCTTTTCGGGTACGCCCTTGAACAGTTTATTCGTTTTCAGAACGCGGATATCCCGCTTTCCGTACTCGCTCGTCTGCGCGTGCGATACCTTGCCGCCGAGCGTGTGCGCGATGAGCTGACAACCGTAACAAATACCCAAAACGGGTACGCCGAGCGAGAATATCTCCTCGCTGACCTTCGGGGAATTTTCCTCGTAAACGCTGTTCGGACCGCCCGTAAAGATGATACCGATGGGGTCGTAGGCTTTTATTTCCTCGATGGTCATATCGCTGTTTTTCAGTTCGCAATATACGTTGAGATCGCGAACGCGACGGGCTATCAGTTGGTTATACTGACCGCCGAAATCAAGGATAAGTACTTTTTCATATTTTTTCATTTCTCTCCTGCTCCTCGTCCTCGGTCTTTATCAATGCTGGGAATAGTTGGGAGCCTCTTTGCTGATGGAAATATCGTGAGGATGGCTCTCCACAAGGCTCGCGTTCGTGATACGCACGAATTCGGAGTTGGTACGCAATTCTTCAACCGTACCTTTACCGCAATATCCCATACCCGCGCGAAGTCCGCCTTTCATCTGATAGATGACGTCCGCTACGCTGCCGCGGTAAGGCACTCTGCCTTCCACGCCTTCGGGTACGAATTTCTTCGCGTTTTCCTGGAAGTATCTGTCCTTACTACCCGCCGCCATTGCCGAGAGCGAACCCATACCTCTGTATACTTTATAACTTCTGCCCTGATACAACTCGACTTCGCCGGGGCTTTCGAGCGTACCTGCAAGGAGCGAACCGACCATAACGACGCTCGCGCCCGCCGCCAACGCTTTCACGATGTCGCCGCTGTACTTGATACCGCCGTCCGCGATGATCCGCTTGCCGAGCTTATCCGCCATTTCCGCGCAATCCATGACCGCCGTGAGCTGGGGAACGCCGATACCCGCAACGACGCGCGTCGTGCAGATAGACCCGGGACCGATACCCACTTTTACGACGTCCGCACCCGATTTGAACAGAGCCTCCGTCGCCGCCGCCGTAGCTACGTTGCCCGCGATAAGGGTAATGTTGGGGAACTTCGCGCGGATCTGTTCGATCTTGTCGAGCACGCCTTTGGAATGACCGTGCGCCGTATCGATGGTGATGACGTCCGCGCGCGCCTCTACGAGCGCCGCGATACGGTCCATCGTGTTCGCCGCCGTACCGACCGCCGCGCCGACGAGCAATCTGCCGTTCTCGTCGCGTGCGGAGTTGGGATACTGAATGGATTTTTCGATATCCTTGATGGTGATAAGACCTTTCAAATACCCCTGTTCGTCTACGATGGGCAATTTCTCTATTCTATGCTTGCCGAGGATCTTCTGCGCCTCCGCGAGCGAAGTGCCTACGGGCGCGGTGACAAGTCCTTCCTTGGTCATAATGTTGGAAATGGGCTGGTCGAAATTGCTTTCAAATCGCAAGTCGCGGTTGGTGAGGATACCCACGAGTTTACCCTCTTTGGTAATGGGTACGCCGCTGATACGGTATTTTTCCATAAGCGCGACCGCGTCTTTGACGAGGTTGTCGGGCGCGAGGAAGAACGGGTCGGTGATAACGCCGTGTTCGCTGCGCTTTACCTTGTCTACGTGCGACGCCTGTTCCTCGATGGACATATTTTTGTGAATGATACCGATACCGCCCTCGCGCGCCATCGCGATCGCCATACGGCTTTCCGTGACCGTATCCATCGCCGCGCTCATCAAAGGAAGGTTGAGTTTGATCTTATCCGTGAGCTTGGTCCGAAGATCCACGTCCGCGGGCAATACGTTCGACGCTTGCGGAATCAAAAGCACGTCGTCGAAAGTCAATCCTTCTTTTACAATTCTGCTACTCATAGGTTTTTCTCCTTGTATATAAAAAAGTTTATTTTTTTCCTTAATATAAAACGTAAATGGATCGCCTTTCCGTGCGGAAAGCCCCATCCATTTATCCGTTTTGCGCGAGCGCGAACATTTCTTCGAAATACGTTTTTTCCGTTTCCGAACTCAATTTCGACCGCAACTCATTCATTTTCGTTTTCACCAGCCCCACCGTCTGCGCGTCCTTCGCCGTCAAAGCCGTCAACAGCACGGCGACCGCCGCGTTGTTTTTCGGGAAACTTTCTCCGATCCCCGCAAACGCCGTTTCGACCGCACCCGTCTTATCGCCGAGCCGATACTTTGCCACGCTCACCTGTCCGTACACGTACTGCTCGTACGTACCCTCGACGTCGCCAAGCTCCGCCGTGCGCGCCGCGCAATACTCGGAAAACTGCTCGTCCGCGATGAACAGGTCGCCGCATTCCGCGATCTCCTCGTCGTCGTCCGCGCCGATCGCCACTTCCGTCGCGAAGGCGATATAGTACTCGTCCTGCGTGCGGCTGTACGCGCGTTTGGCGTTGCTCACGCTCGCGGAGTCCATACCGAGATCGTAGGTGATCTTCATCATTGTGGAAGGAAATACAAAGGTCAACGTCAGTATCATAAAGAGGATAAGTCCGGCGATCGCCGCCAACGTACTCAAAACGGCGCGTAAGATAACTTTATCTACTTCCATATACTGCTCCTCCCATTGTATTTATACTATTTTAACACATTGAAAACAAAAAATCAACTGTATAAACGAATTTTATCGGTTATGTTTTGCACCTTTTTTTAATATAATGGACTATGAACACTTCAACGGCTCGCTTTTCGCGTATCTCACGAACGAAAAATCCCCTCCGCCTTTTACTCGCCCTCGGCGCGTTATGCGCTTTTCTCCTGTTTTTTCCCGCTTGTCAAAAGTCCGTAGACTATTTCGACTACGTTTCCGAACTGCGCAGCAATATCTTTCTCGCGCAAACGAACGAGCTTTCCCTCCGCGTCTACGCCGTGCAAAAGGAAACCCCCTATGCCTCCGACGGCGTGCCGCGCGAGATCTCCACGCGCACGGAAGTTTTCCTCACCGCACCCTCGGGCGAGAAGGAATACGCGCTCTCGTTCACCGTGGACGGTCGGGAATACGGCGGGGATATGTCTTACGATAACGTAAAAAGCGAATACTATTATTCCTGTACCCTCGACGTTTCCGACCTTACGCAGATCCCCTGCCGTATCGTTTGCGGCGACAATTCGATCGAGCTTACGGCAACTTCCGTGCTCGACGAAACGACCTTGACCCCGCAGAACGTTTTAAGCGGTCTGCTCTCCTCCGAACAGGCGCTTTTCGACGATCTGACCGACAAATACGGTTTTGCGGGAGAGATATATCTTCGGCTCATCTACGAAGAAAGTCCGTACTATTACGTAGGCGTTATCGACCGCGACGGCGGCACGCACGCGTTTCTGTTGAACGCAAAGTCGGGCAGGATCTTGGCGCGGCGGGAAAGTTAATACGCAAAAACGGAGCGGTTCGCTCCGTTTTTGCTTTAATTATCATCGCAACGCTCTATCGAAAGAATAAATTTATGTTCTTTCATTATTCGATTGCCCATATTATTTTACAATAGAAAATTCTTAATGTCAATGCACTATTTTTACGTAATTTTAGTAAAATCTTGACAAACGAAAGCCCCCGACGTACTTTGATAAAGTACGTCGGGGGAGATCTTATGAAATTATTTCAGCCACATATAGGCAAGCAGAAAGACGAGCGCCGCGCCCGCAAGGATACAACAGATCATCGGGAACATCGCCGCGAACGCGCCGCGCACCATCGCCCAGTATTCCTTTCGGGTGAGCTTTACGGGTTGCCCCGCGTTCTTCTTTTTCTTATTCGGGTCGTACCAACTGAACCCTTCGACGTTCATATCCGCGACCGTCGTTTCCGTGTCCAGTTCTTCCTTTTCCCGTTTTTTCTTTTCTTTCTTCGCTTTCCGTTCCTGTCTTGTCATATCGCCTTTTCCGCTCATTACGCGTCGGCGTTTTCCGCCGCTACGTCGCTCGCCGCAAGTTCAGCCGCTTTCGCAGCCTCTTCCGCCGCGCGTTTTTCCGCCTCGTATTCCGCTAATTCCGCCTCGGTGTCGTAGAGGTGGCACGCGCAATAGTGACCTTCCTCCACCTCGCGGTATTTGGGAACGACGGATCGACATATTTCCATACACTTGTCGCAACGGGTATGGAATTTACAGCCTTTCGGGGGATTGACGGGCGAAGGAATATCGCCTTTCAGGATCACGCGGTTCATCTTCACGTGCGGGTTGGGCACGGGTACGGCCGAGAACAGCGCTTTGGTATACGGGTGCAAGGTGTTTGCGAAAATACGTTCCTTACTGCCGTATTCCACCATACTGCCCAAGTACATAACGCCCACTTCGTCGGAAATGTGCTTGACGACGGACAGATCGTGCGAAATGAACACGTAGGTCAAGCCCAACTGCTTTTGCAGGTCTTTGAGCATATTGATGATCTGCGCCTGAATGGACACGTCGAGCGCGGAAACGGGTTCGTCGCAAATGACGAGTTCGGGTTTGAGCGCAAGCGCGCGCGCGATACAGATACGCTGTCTTTGACCGCCCGAGAATTCGTGCGGGTAACGGTCGAAATAATGCGGTTGCAGACCGCAGGTCTTCATCACTTCCAAAACGTATTCGCGGTAGTGCGCCTTATCCACGAGCTTGTGTTGGAGCGCCGCCTCGCCGATGATCTCGCCTACCGTCAGTCGGGGCGAAAGACTCGCGTACGGGTCTTGGAATATCATCTGCATATTCGGACGGAGCTTGTCGAACTCGCGGTTCGGGATCTTCGATACCTCTTTCCCCTTGAACCATATCTCGCCGTCCGTTACGTCGTACAGCCGAAGTATCGTCCGACCCATCGTCGTTTTACCGCAACCGGACTCGCCGACGATGCCCAAGGTCTTGCCCTTTTTCAAACGGAACGACACATTGTCCACCGCTTTGAGGTACGCCGTGGGTTTGCCGAAAAAGTTCGTATCCACGACGAAATATTTTTTGAGGTTTCTAACGTCCAACAAAACGTCGTCGGGAATCGTTTCCGTCGTCGTTTCGGTCAGTTCCTCGATCTCGGAGGGATTTTTGATATCAGCCATTGTTATGTTCGCCCTCCTTATAGAGATAACAGGAAACGCTATGCGTATCCGACACCTTCACAAGATGGGGATATTCGCCAGCACATTCCTTTTTACATCTGTCGCAACGGTCGCGGAAATAGCAATAGTTCGGCATATCCACGGGGTTAGGCACGAACCCGGGTATGCAGTACAACGACTCCACGTCGCCGTCTACCGTAGGTTTGCTCTTTTGCAGACCGATGGTGTACGGGTGCAAAGGACGGTCGAAAATATCCTCCGCCGTGCCCATTTCGATGATCTTGCCCGCGTACATTACCACGACGAAATCCGCCATTTCGGCTACTACGCCCAGATCGTGCGTGATCAGCATTATCGAACCGTTGATCTTACTCTTGATCTCGCGGAGCAGATCGAGTATCTGCGCCTGAATGGTAACGTCGAGCGCCGTCGTCGGCTCGTCCGCGATGATAAGTCTGGGATTGCAAAGCAATGCCATCGCGATCATAACGCGTTGCCGCATACCGCCCGAAAGCTCGTGCGGGTATTTTTTATACACGCCTTCGGGATCGGCGATACCGACGAGGTTGAGCATTTCCACGCTCCGCGCTTTCGCGTCTTTCTTGGATATGCCCTCGATATGCAAAAACGCTACTTCGTCGAGCTGATTCCCGATCGTGAACACGGGATTGAGCGAGGTCATCGGCTCTTGGAAGATCATCGAGATCTCCCTGCCGCGAATGGACCGCATAGCCTCGACGGGCATTTTCGCGATGTCGTACACCTTCTCGTCCATCTCGTAAAGGTTTCCGCCAAGCTCGTTCTTTTTATGGATCGGCTTGCCCTTCTCGTCCTTTTTCACCGTCTCTACGCCGTCGATCAATTCCGTTTCGTAAACGGGTATCTTCTTGCCTTTC
Source organism: Candidatus Scatosoma sp. (assembly GCA_045124465.1). Taxonomy (GTDB): domain Bacteria; phylum Bacillota; class Clostridia; order Christensenellales; family Borkfalkiaceae; genus Scatosoma. The sequence goes on along the minus strand of JBGVLV010000022.1, from coordinate 27,621 downwards.
TCGTCCCTGCGGAACGCGTTCGTGCGGAACCTTATCGATCCGTCCACGATCTGACCGCTCGGACCTTGCACGAGCTGCATGAGCGAGAGCGAAGTAACGCTCTTGCCGCAACCCGACTCGCCCACGACGCCGACCGTCGAACCCGCGGGAATAGAGAACGTAACGCCGTTCACCGCCTTGACCGTACCCGTGTCCGTAAAGAAATAGGTATGTAAGTCCTCGAACTCGACGATATTCGCGGGGTCTTTCATCTCGGAAACGTACTCCGCCTCGACGTCCTTTCTCTTTTTGCGCTTTTCGAACGCACGCGTGACTTTGATATTCTCTTTTGCTATGCGACGGGACTCTTTTGCCGTGATATAATGGGATTTGTTCGTCTTCTTCTCGTCAGCCATTTTATCACCTCTTCATCTTCGGGTCGAACGCGTCGCGCAGACCGTCCCCGACAAAGTTGAACGCCAGTATCGCAAGCGTGATACAGATCCCCGGCGGTACCCAGAAATTCAGGTAGTTCGCCAAATAATCCCCGTCCGCCAACGTTACGTAGTTGATCATCGATCCCCACGTAGCCGTGCCGAGCGGCGCGCCAAGCCCCAAATACCCGAGCGTAGCCTCCGTCAGAATAATACTGCCAAGCCCCAAGGTCATCGAAACGATGAGTTGCGGCATAACGTTGGGTATCAAATGCTTGAATATCTTACGGAACGTGGAAAGTCCCGAACACTTCGCCGCCAACATAAATTCCTGTTCGCGCAAAGACAATATCTGTCCCCGCACCAACCTCGCCGTGCCCGCCCAACCGAACAACGTCAGCACGACCATCATATAATACAATCTCCGAATGTCCGTGATCCCGCGCGAGGTGAGCATTGCGGACAATATCAACATTATAGGCAAAGTCGGAATACAGCTTAGGATATCGACCACACGCATTATTATCTGATCGACCCAGCCTCCGAAATACCCCGCAAGACCGCCTAATATAACGCCGAGGAGCGTTTCCAGAATAACGACCACGAACCCGATCGTCAGCGAGATCCGCCCGCCGTACATAAGACGGGTGAAAATATCCCAACCGTTTTCGTCCGTGCCGAGCCAGTGCGACCAAGTGATGTCCCCTTTCTTGTTGACGTCGCCCTTGCTTACCGATACGTTATACGCGATGATCTTATTGCCGTCCTCGTCCTCGTACTCGATGGGCGTGTATACGACGACCTCTTTGATTGCATCGGGATTCGTATCCTGTTCTTTCTCGCCCCAAGGCGAAAGCATCGGTCCTACGAACGAGAACAGGAACAAAACGATCAATGTGATAAGCCCTACCATAGACAGTTTGGAACGGAAAAACCGTTTCAATACCATCATACCGGGCGAAAGCACTTTCGCGCGTTCGGTGAGCGTCTCGCCGTGCAAGTCCTCCGTCGTTTCCGTTTCGGGAGCGTTTACGGTCGTTTCTTCTTCCGTTATCTTCTTTTCTTCTTCCATACCGCTCCTCCTTATTTTCCGAGCTTAACGCGCGGATCGACTACCGCATACATAATATCCGTCAGCAAAATACCGATGACCGTCAGTATCGCGATAAACATATTATATCCCATAATAAACGGGATATCGCCCGCGGACAACGCGTCGTACGCCGTCTTACCGATACCGGGAATACCGAACACCGTTTCCGTGATCATCGAACCGCCGAACAGTCCGGGCAGTATACCCGCGAGGGTCGTGACGAGCGGAATAAGCGTGTTTCTGAACACGTGCTTGTATACGACCTTGTTCTCCGAAAGCCCTTTTGCTCTCGCCGTACGTATATAATCGGCGTTGAGCACTTCGAGCGTATTCGTACGCGTATAACGCATCATCGAACCGATACTTAAAATGACGAGTACGAACATCGGCAATACCAAGTGCCAAAGCTGATCGGCGAACGTTTCCCACCAAGTCGCGTCTACGGGCAAACTCGATTGTATACCGTTTACGGGGAACCAACCAAGATCCAACGCGAATAACTTGATGACCAAGCTCCCGAAGAAGAAAGTCGGGAACGAAATACCGATCATCGTCAGTACGGTAGCCGTATAATCGAGCTTACCGTATTGATTACACGCGCACTTGATACCGAGCGGTATCGCGATGACAAGTTGCAAGACCAAGGAAATAAAGGAAATCGCAAACGAAATTCCCATATTCTCGAAAATAACTTCTTCTACGGGGCGACCGTATTTGAACGATACGCCGAAATCCCCCGTGATGAATTTGCCGAGCCAACTGAAATAGCCCGTAACGATGCCTTTAAACGTAGGATTTTCTTCCAAACCGTAATAGGCGTATAACTCCGCTTTTCTCGCGTCGAAGTCGGCTATGTTCGACATCGAACCCGCCAACTGATTATCCACGTAACTGGTGGGCATAAGCCGCACCAGTACGTAAATGATCACCGAAACGCCGAAGAGTATCAACAGCGAAAGTCCTATTCGTTTTATACAGTATTTTACCATCTGTTTTTCTTCACTTTCCGTTTTTTATCGATTAGTTATAATTGACGAGCCAGAGTTTATCGAACACGCCCGAAGTATGCGAAGGATTCGTATTGATCGTGCTTTCGTCGATAAGTTTTCTGTTGTATACGACAAGGTCGTTTCTCTGATAGGTGGGAAGTTCCACCGCAAGAGCCATTATCTTGTCGAGCGCCTGCGAATAAAGTTTCGTTCTCGTCGATTCGTTGATCGTTGCTCTCGCCTGTTCGATAAGATCGCTCAAACCGCCTTCACCCGCGATGATCTCCCATTCACGGCTGTATTTCGTCGTATCGCGCTTAATCTCGTCATAACCCCAGTTCTTTACGGAAGTCGCTTTACTGTCTTTATGGTATACCTGATACAGGTCGGGATCGATCGCCGACGACCAAGCCGCCGCCCAAACGGTCAAGCTGCCCGAGGCAAGCTTTTTAAGCGCGTTGGGATCGGTGACGACGGAGATCTTAAAGCCGCATTGATTCAAGAACGTAGCCGCCTCCTGGAACATCGTGTATGCGGGGTGATCCGTCGTTTCGCCCGCGATCGTGAACGTATATTCAAGTTCGTGACCGTCTTTTTCCAAAGCGCCGTCGTTGTCAGAGTCGCTCGTATATCCGATATCAGCCAAAACGCTCGTGATATCGCTCTTTACTCTCGTGAAAGAGATAGAGTCGGGACGAGTCGCGCCCGTCGGATATGCCCAAGAAGTCGTGGACATAGGTCTTTGAATGGAAACAGCCCAGTCCGTCGTGTAATAATCGCTTACGATCGCGTTCGTATTCATCGCTTTCATAATTAACTGACGGACTTCGAGATCGGGTACGTACTTAGGGTTGATACCTACGTAACCGTAACCGTTCGTCAAATACTTACCGTATCCGAGATAAGAAGTATAATCGGTAAGTTTCTTTGCGTTTTCGGGCGTTGCGTTGGGTTCGCCTACGTGTACTTCTTCCTGTACCAAGGAGTTGAATATCTGGTCGGACCCGACGACTTTATAACGCATATATTTGATCTTCGCATTGCAAAGGTCGTCGCCTACCGTTTCGAAATACGGGTTGCGCTTGTAATATACGATATTGTTATTGTAGAAATTCTTTCCTTCCACCGTGCCGCTGTCGCCGGCGTTGCTCGCCATATATACGCCCGCGCCGACGGGGAGCGCGTTTTTCGAGGACGCTTGCAAAACGTTCTGGAAGAAATCTTTATCCATAAATTTTACGCCGAAATGGGTCGAGCCGTCCGCTTTTGCAACTTCCTCCGCCGAAGAATAATAATGCATAGGCGCAACGGTGAACGCCATATTCCAGATCGCTTTCGGGTCTACGCCGTCGATGACGACTTTCAGAACGTCGTGTTCTTCGCCGAGGTTTTGTCCGTAGAAACTACTCGTTTTATACGTCGTGATACCCAAAATGGTTTCTACTGCCAAATCGTCGCCCAGTTCTTTTCTCCAAGCGTCCATTTCGTCCTGCAAGATCGAAGTATAGAACTCGTCGCCCGCCGAAGTATAATTAAGAACCGTCCAAAGACCGCTGTTGGTCGTCGTATAGTTATTGAATACGCAAGCGATCGCCGCGTCGCGGGTCACGTGTTCTTTTGCCAGATCCCCTTCGCAAGTACAGTCGGGGTATTTCGCTTTATGCGCCGCAAGGTTTGCCGCGTAGTTCGCGCTGTCGGTAGCCTCCTCGATTTCTTCGATGAGGTGATCCGCTTGCTCCTGCATACTACCCGTCTGAATGGTATCGAGCGTCGTATAATATTTTCCGTCGCCGTCTTTCAGGTTTTCCGTACCGCTCGTCGTCGTTCTGGTCTGTACTTCGACAAGACCGTTTACGAACAGGAACAATTCCCATCCTTTCGTAAATCTGTACTCTTCTTGGTAGCTTGCAAGCGAACTGGAATAGTTGTTCCAGTCGCTAATCAACACTTCTTCGTATATTTCTTTCAACAATGCAATATCTTCATCCGCATTGTCATGAGAATTATTCTTCGAATCGGCAAGATACGCAGAAAAGCTATTAAAACGCGTATCCGCATTTTGTTCGTATTCCATCTCCTCCGCCGCGTCATCGTTCAAAAGGCCGGGTTCTTGCTGACGATACGCCTCCAAGCCTTGGATCTTCGTCGAATACAAGGTCGCCGAGCCCGAATACATAGGATCGAGATACACGTACAAATTGAACAATACGTCTTTGATGGTCAAGGGCGTGCCGTCGCTGAACTTAATACCGTTCTTGATGACGAATTCGTATTCCGTCGTACCGTTCGAATCACCCTTGTCCGTCACCTGTCCGTTGGAATCTTTCATCGTTTCTTTGTACGTCAAAGCAACGGTGGGCTGATCTTCGCCACAGACGGGCTTTTCGTTCTCGTCGGTACTCAACATCGCGATCTGCGTTTGCGCCGCGATCGTAACGTCGGACGCGGACGTCGCGAAGAAAGGATTGAAGTTTCCGTCCAACGCCCCGATACTGAATACGAGGGGGGTCGTTTCGGGGTCGTTCGTCTGTTTGTCGTCTTTGTTACAGCCGACGACGGAAAAAGCGGTCATCGCGCTCAATCCCAGACAAGCTACTCTTTTTACTGATTTATTCATATATATCCTCCGTTTATTTTTTACAAATTTATTTATTCTCTGATCTCTATCGCAACGCCGCTCGTATCGAACCCGTCAAGCGAGCCTTCGCCGTTCAGCCAACCCGTCCAACCGTCCGTTGCGTTGCCGCCGAGGTTGTACGGCTGTACCGCCGCGCCGTCTTTGGTCGCGAACTTATACGATACTTTGCCCGTAACCGATACGTTCTCCACGATCGCACCCTCTTCGCGGGAAACGAACAGGAAGTAGAGATTTACGTTCGAAACGCCCATCGGGTTCGTTTCGTACTGCACCGTGGTATTCGCGAACGTAACGTCCGAGATCTTCGCCGTGGCTTGGAGCGTGCCGAACAGCGCCCTCTTGGTTCCGTTCGTCGCGTTCTTCGAATCGAGTACCGCGGTCAAATTACTGATCGTATGCCCGTTGCCTTGGAACGTACCCTTAAAACCTTGGTTGGGGATAACGGTAACGTCCGCGCAATCAATATCGTTAAGCAGATAGTAACTTCCATTGCCGTAATAGCCGTTGAATACGTTTTTCACGTCCTGTTTGGTCTTTAAGACCGTCCAGTCGCCTTTTATGTATTTTGCATACAGAGTAACGTTCTCGCCTGTCCATTGTACGGGCCAGCTCGCCTCGGTCTGACAAGCAGAGTCCGTGTAATATTCTACGTACGTATACGATTTATCGGTGACGGTAAACGGCGCGCCGCCGAGCGATTGTATCTCCGCGCCCTCGTCCTTGAAAAAGTCTTCCCAAACGGTCTCGCCGTTTTTATAGGTCGTTTCCTCGCCCGCGATCGTCTTTGCGGGAACGGAGTCCGTCGCGCTCATCTCGTCGCAAACGAGCTTTATCTCGACCTTCGGGAGCGCGAGCCAGTCCGCGCAAACGAGTAAATGCTCGTCCTCGGTAAGCGGTTTGCTGAAATCGACGAGTTCGTCGCTCATAACGGGTACGGTCTGCGCCTCGTCCGCAAAAACGGGGTTGCCTTCCTCGTCCTCCGCCACGTGATACCAGTTCAAAAACTTATGCGCGTAATAGGTCAAAGACACGTTCTTGATCGTCACGCCGCCGATGTTCGCGGGTTTACTGCCCGCCACGTAATAAATGTCTTTCACCGTTTGTTTGTTTTCGAACTGCGCGCCCGTTTCGATCTCGTCGTCCGCCGCGCTTACGCCATATGCATAATAGGTCACGCGCGCGGAAAGGTTGTACTTCTCTTTCACGTCGTCCAGCGTTTCGCCTAATTTACAGCCCGTAAACACGAATAGCGACGAAACCACCGCAAGCAACGCGATCAATTTCCATTTCAAGCTCGTTTTCATTCAATGCTCTTCCTCTGATTTTATTCGTTTCTCGTGAAATTTACAAGGTCGTTCGCGCCCGTTTTTGGTCGCTAAGACCCACTCTCGCTTATAACACAACTATTATTTTAACCTAAATCCAAGCTTTTGTCAATCATTCTTTCAAGGAATGTATAAATAAATTTTCTTTTCTTCTAACAAATATTTCAAATCACTAAAATCGATCAAAACGATTTGTATAATCGATTTTGCATAATTAAAACAACGGCTATCGCAAGAAAAAACGCCGTTTCGACAATACGTAACGGCGTCTTTGCTATTTTTGGATTGTATAATTATTCTGTAATGTTTATATTTATACAAATAAAAGATTTATTTCGTCATTTTTTCCTGTTTTACCTTATGATCGATCACGTGACGGGAGGCGAGTTCGTTTTGGACCTCCTCGACGGTGATACCCGCTTGCGCCATCAGAACCAGAACGTGGTAGGCAAGATCGGCGATCTCGTAGATCGTTTCTTTTTTGTCCTCGGCTTTCGCGGCGATGATGACTTCCGTGCTTTCCTCGCCGACCTTTTTCAATATCTTATCCAACCCCTTTTCGAAAAGATAGGTCGTATACGAGCCTTGCGGCATCTCCTTCTTTCTGCCGAGAAGAAGTTCGTACAGCCCGAAAAGGCTGAACTCGTGTTTCTCTTCGTTGATATACAGCGGATTAAAGAAACAGCTTTCCGCGCCCGTATGGCATGCGGGACCGTCCTTCTCCACTTTCACGACCAACGCGTCTTTATCGCAATCGGCGGTGACGGAAACCACGTGTTGATAATTCCCGCTCGTTTCGCCTTTGAGCCAAAGCTGTTGACGGCTGCGGCTGTAAAAACAGGTCAGACCTTTCTCCAAGGTTATCGAAAGGCTTTCCTTATTCATATACGCGAGCGTGAGCACCTCTTTCGTCGCCGCGTCCACCACGATCGCGGGGATAAGCCCGTTACCGTCAAATTTGAGTTCTTCCACTTTTATCATGATTTTTCTACCTCGTTTCTATATTTATAATCTGGCTACGATCCCGTTTTTCGCAAGCGTGCGTTTAAGTTCGGGGATCGCGATCTCTCCGAAATGGAACACGGACGCGGCAAGCCCCGCCGAAATATCGGGTATTTTTCGGAACAGTTCGACGAAGTGTTCCTGTTTCCCCGCGCCGCCCGACGCGATCACGGGTACGTCCACGGCGCTCGTCACCGCCTCCAACAGTTCGAGATCGAACCCGTCTTTCACCCCGTCGGTGTCCATCGAGTTGACGACGACCTCGCCCGCGCCCTCTCGCACGCAACGTACGATCCACGGCACGGCGTCCATGCCCGTATCCTCTCTGCCGCCTTTCGCAAACACGTGGAACTCGCCGTTCACGCGCTTGATGTCCGCGGAAATGACCACGCATTGATTCCCGTATTTTTGCGCCGCCGTTTTGATCAGGTCGGGGTTCGCGATCGCGCCCGAGTTTACGCTCACCTTATCCGCGCCGCAGGCAAGCACCCGTTCGAAATCGGAAGTATCGCGGATACCCCCGCCCACCGTAAGCGGTATGAATACCGTTTCCGCGACCTCGCGGAGTACGTCGGTAAACAGTTTTCTGCCCTCCGCCGACGCGGTAATATCGTAGAACACCAACTCGTCCGCGCCGTTTGCGGAATAGAATTTCGCAAGCTCGACGGGCGAGGCGACTTCTTTGAGTTTTTCGAAATTGACCCCTTTTACCACCTTGCCGTCTTTGACGTCAAGGCAGGGTATGATACGTTTCGTGATCATTTCGCCACCTCTATCGCGATCCTCAGATCGATCGCGCCGATATAATACGCCTTGCCGATGATCGCCCCGTCCGCGCCCGTCTCCGCAAGCGCCGCCACGTCCTCGACCGTCGATACGCCGCCCGATGCGATCACGTTCAGCGTATACGTTCGCGCGATATGCCGATACAGTTCGAGGTTCGTTCCTTTCATCGCGCCATCTTTGGAAACGTCGGTACAGATCACCGTCTTTACGCCCAGCGCCTGCATCTTTTCCAAGAACTCGTCGAGGGTATACCGCGACTTTTCCAGCCAACCTTTTATGGCTATCCGTCCGTCCGCAACGTCCGCGCCGACGGCGATCTTTTCGCCGTATTTTTCTATCGCCGCTTTCAGAAACGCCTCGTCCGTTACCGCCGCCGTACCCAAGATCACGCGATCCGCGCCCGCCGTCAGATAACTTTCGATCGTTTCCATCGTACGGATCCCGCCGCCTATCTCGATGAACAGATCCGTTTCCGCCGCGATACGCCCGACGACCTCGGTATGCACGGGCTTGCCGAGTTTCGCGCCCGCGAGATCGACCACGTGGATATACTCCGCGCCCTGTCTTTCAAACTCTTTCGCGACCGCTACGGGGTCGTCGTTATAGACGGTCATTTGCGCATAATCGCCCTTGAACAGGCGCACCGCTTTATTGTCGTACAGATCGATGGCAGGGAATATCTTCATGCTTTCACCTCGTGGAACGCCCGCAATATCTTCAAGCCCACGTCCCCGCTCTTTTCGGGATGGAACTGACACCCAAGCACGTTGTCTTTTGCGACCGCCGCCGTCAGCCACTTATCGTATTCCGTCGTCGCGATCACGCTGTCCGCGCAATCCGCCGCATAATAGGAATGTACGAAATACGTGCAATCCCCTTCTTTCAAGTCCTTGAACAGGAAATGCGGGCGGGTAAAATGCAGACCGTTCCAACCGATATGTGGTATCTTCAACTTCCCGTCCACGTACCCGCGGATCGGTACGACGTTCCCTTTCAAAAGTCCCAAGCCCTCGTGACAGCCGTATTCGTAGCTCTTTTCGAACAGGAGCTGCATTCCGAGGCAAATACCCATCATATACTTGCCCGCGGCGACTTCCTTTTTCAAAACCTCGTCCAGCCCCTTGCTTTTGAGTTTCTCCACCGCGTCGGCGAACGCGCCCACGCCCGGGAGAACGATCTTTTCGGCGGCCGCGATCGTACGCCTGTCCGACGTCACTACCGCGTCCGCGCCTATTTTTTTAAACGACGACAACAGAGAGAATAAATTCCCCACGCCGTAATCCACGATCGCTATCATCGAAAAACTCCTTTCAAAACCTCACAAAACGCCTTTGGTGGACGGTACTTCGTCCTTTCTTTTCCCGTCGATACCCGTCGCCACCGACAATGCCCGCGCAACCGCCTTGAACGTACCTTCGATGATATGATGCGCGTTGCGCCCCGCAAGCTGTCTTACGTGCAACGTGATCTTCGCCTCGCGCACGAACGCCGTCCAGAACTCCTCGCAAAGCTCCGTGTCGAAATCTCCTACCTTCTCCGCGGTCAGCTCCAAGTCCATAGACAGATGATCCCGACCGGAAATATCCGCCGCCGCCAAAATAAGCGTTTCGTCCATCGGCAACGTGATATCTCCGTAACGCGTAATGCCCCGTTTGTCTCCGAGCGCCTTGAAAAACGCCTGACCGAGCGCGATACCGATATCCTCCGTCGTGTGGTGGTAATCCACTTCGACGTCGCCCTTGCAGCTTACGGCAAGATCGTACCCCGCGTGCTTGGCGAATAAGGTCAGCATATGATCGAGAAAGCCGCAACCGCTGTCTATCTCGCTCTTGCCCTTGCCGTCCAGCTCGAGGACGAGTTTTATATCCGTTTCGCCCGTTTTTCGAACTATTTCGCTCTTTCTCATCTTTCGTTCTCCTTTATGATCTCCCTCGTCTTTTCGAGGAATTCGTCCATCTGTTCCCTCGTCCCGATCGTCACGCGGTTGAATTCTTTGATCCGCGCCGCGCCGAAATGCCGTACGAGCACACCTCTTTCTTTGAGCTTTTCATACAGCGTTTGCCCGCTCACCTTGTCCGACCGCACGAACAGGAAATTCGTCTTGGAATCCAGAACGGTAAACCCGAGCGCGCGCAACGCTTGCGCCGTGTATTCCCGGTTTTCGCATATCTTCGCGCACTTGTCCTTGAAATATTCCTCCTCGCAAAGCGCCGCATACCCCGCCGCCATCGTCATACGGTTGACGTTGTAGGGGTTGGTGGAATATTTGATCGTGTTGAGATCGGCGATCAGGCTTTCGCACGCGATACCCAGTCCCAACCTCGCGCCCGCAAGCGAACGGGATTTGGAAAAGGTCTGCGTAACGAGCAGATTTTCGTATTTTTCCACGAGCGGAACGGCGCTTTCCCCGCCGAAATCCACGTACGCCTCGTCTACGATCACAACGTGGTCGGGGTTGGCCTTCACGATCTCCTCTATCTCCCGCCGCGAGAGCGCAAGCCCCGTCGGCGCGTTGGGGTTCGCAACGACCACCGTCGCGTTCGCGTTCAGATAGTCGCGGTAGTCTATGGATAAGTCCTCTTTTAAGGGTATCGTCCGATAGGGTATGCCGTGCAGAGCGGCGAACACCGAATAAAACCCGTACGAAATATCGGGGAACACGACGGGCGTGTTCTTGTCGCAAAACGCCATGAACGCAAAGTTCAATATCTCGTCCGAACCGTTGGTCGGCAAGATCATCGTCTTTTTCACGCCGAACGTCTGCGCCGCCTTTTCGACGAGTAACGTACATTCGGGATCGGAGTATAACTGCGCCTTGCCCGTTTCCCGTCTTGCCGCCTCCACCACGCTCGCGGGCGGCGGGAACGGCGACTCGTTGGTATTGAGTTTTACGTATTGCATATCTTTCGGCTGTTCCCCCGGCACGTACGGGGTGAGCGCCGAAAATTTATCGCTGAAAAATTTACTCATATTTCTTCTCGAACCGTATCGTCGCGCTCTTGGCGTGACCTTGCAACCCTTCCTTGTTCGCGAAATACGCGATCTTGTCCGCGACCTCTCCGAGCGCTTTTTCCGTGTAATAGGTGAACTGCGTTTTCTTTACGAAATCGTCCACGGACAGGGGCGAAGAAAATCTCGCCGTGCCGCTCGTCGGAAGGGTATGGTTGGGACCCGCGAAATAATCGCCGAGCGCCTCGGGACAGTTTTTGCCGAGGAACACCGATCCCGCGTGTTTGATTTCGTCGAGATATTTAAACGGATCGTCCACGCAAAGCTCCAAATGCTCGGGCGCGATCTCGTTGGCGACGTCTATCGCCGAGTGCAGATCCTCCGCGACGATGATCTTCCCGTTGTCGTCTATCGACTTTCGCGCGATCTCCGCGCGCAAGAGCTTGGGGATCTGTTTTTCGAGTTGTTCGGACACCGCGCAGGCAAACGCCTCGTCGTCGGTGACGAGCACCGCGCTCGCGTTTTTGTCGTGTTCCGCTTGCGAAAGCAAGTCCGCCGCGATAAACGCGGGATCGTTCGTATTGTCCGCAACGACGAGTATTTCGCTCGGTCCCGCGATCATGTCTATCGACACCCTGCCGAACACCTGTTTTTTCGCCTCCGCGACGAACGCGTTTCCGGGACCCACGATCTTGTCTACTTTGGGTATGCTCTCCGTACCGTACGCAAGCGCCGCCACCGCCTGCGCGCCGCCGACCTTGAAAATACGGTCCACGCCCGCGACCTTCGCCGCCGCGAGGATATTCGGGTTCACGCCGCCGTCTTTTGCGGGCGGGGTCACCATCACGATCTCCGCGCAACCCGCGATCTTGGCGGGAATGGAATCCATCAGCACCGTCGAGGGATACGCCGCCGTGCCGCCGGGAACGTACAGTCCGACCCGTTCGATGGGCGTTATTTTCTGACCGATAACGACGCCGTCCCGTTTAGATAACGAGAACCCCTCGCGCACTTGTTTGGAATGGAACGCGCGGATATTCTCCGCCGCCTCTTCCAGTACCTCGATGAATTCTTTGTCCGCGCTATCGTACGCGGCGTCTATCTCCGCTTTCGTAACTTCCAAGTCCGAAAGCACGACTTTATCGAATTTTTCCGCGTAAAAGCGCAACGCCGCGTCCTTTTCCGCCGCCACCTTCGCGATGATCTCCGACACGACCTCGGAAACGTTCGCCGTGGGATTGTTCCGCGCGAAGATCTCCTCGCCGCTCACTTCTCCGTAACGTAAAATCTTTATCATACCTTACACACCCGTTTCGTCTATGAGCGTTTGCACGCCCGCGATCAGGCGTTCTATCTCCGACGTTTTGAATTTGAAACTCGCTTTGTTCGCGATCAGTCTTGCGCTGATGGGGAATATCGTTTCCACCACTTCGAGATCGTTCTCTTTGAGCGTCGTACCCGTTTCCACAATATCCACGATCACGTCCGACAGACCCAAAATAGGCGCAAGCTCTATCGAGCCGTTGAGCTTGATGACGTCGATATCCCTGCCCTTGCCCGCGTAGAACGCTTTCGCCGCGTTGACAAACTTCGTCGCCACCTTCAAAGTCCTTTCCCCGTCGTCGTGGAATCCCTTCTTCGCCGCGACCGCCATACGGCAAACGCCCGTTTTTAAATCGAGAAGTTCGTACACGTCGGGCGCGTATTCGTTCAGGATATCCTTTCCGCATACCCCGATATCCGCCGCCCCGCGTTCCACGTAAATGGACACGTCCGAGGGCTTTACCCAAAAATACCGAACGCCCTTTTCCGCGTTCTCGAAAATGAGTTTGCGGTTGTTTTCTTTAATAGACGGACACTCGAACCCCGCCTTCTCGAACGCGGCGTACACCCGTTCGCCGAGCCGCCCTTTGGGGAGCGCTATGTTGATCATCTCTTCCCCTCCTTCGTCAGATCGACGAGCCGTTTGAACCGCAGTTTTCCCGCCGCCTTTTGCGCGCTGACCGTTTCGCCCGCGTTCACCCGTTCGTCCACCGTTTTTATCAGCTTTTCAAGGTCGGTCGCCCCGTCGTACAAAACGAGCGTATCCACGTCGTACTCCTTTCTTTCCGCGTGCAGACCTTCGAGCAGATCGAGATACACCGCGAACCCAATCGCGCCCGATCTCCTGCCCATTCTCGACATCAGATTGTCGTAACGCCCGCCCGAAAGCACGCCTTCGCATACCCCCTCGACAAAGCCCTTGAACACGATGCCGTTATAGTATTTCATATCGTTGACGACGGAAAGATCGAGACGGATATGCTCGGCGTATTTGCTCTTTTTCAAAAGCGAACAGAGCGTTTTCAGCTCCGCGTACGCCGTCGCCGCGCTACCGTTTTCGCAAAGGGGCGCGAGCGCCGCTAGCACCTTTTCCATCTCCCCGTACGAACGCACGACGACGAGCAATTTTTCCGTCTGTTCCTCGGAGATACCGTACCGCTCGCACAGCGCCTGCGTTTCGTGCAGGTTCTTTTCCGCGAGTAGTCTTGTCGCCTCGCCCGCGAATTTCTCCCCCGCGCCGATCTCGTCGAAGATACCCGACAAAATGCCGAGGTGGGAAATATCGAGTACGAACTGCGGAGATATTTCCGCAAGGCTCTCCGCCGCAAGGCAGACCGTTTCGTATACGTCGTATACGCCGACGTCGCCGATACACTCCAAGCCCACTTGCATAAGCTCTTTGAATTGCTTGGTCTCGCCCGATATTCTGTATACGTTCTCGTTGTAGTATACCTTTTGTTTCTGACCCTCGTCGCCGCTGTTTTTGACGATGGACAAGGTCACGTCCGGTTTGAGTGCGAGCAATTTTCCGTCCGTGTCGTTGAACGTTATCACACCGTCGCCGAGCAAAAATTCCTTGTTCGCCACGTACAGATCGTACGGCTCGAACTTGCTCATCTTATACGGCAGATACCCGTATTTTTTATAAAGCGAACGGAGCGCGAACGCTACCTGTTCCTCTTTTTTCAAAACCGTTTCGGACATTCGTCTTTTCTCCTTCCCTACTTCCGATCAATGAAATTCTCTGACCCCGAACACCCCGTCGATCGCGGCGAGCGCTTTGAGTATCTCCTCGCTCGCTTTTACGTTCGTTTCGACGATGGTATACGCCGTTTCGCCCTTCGAGCCGTTGGCAAGGTTCTCGATATTGATATTCTGCGCCGAGAACGTCGAGGTTATCTGCGAAAGCATATTCGGAACGTTTTCGTTCATAATGCAAACGCGCGGTTTTTCCGAATACGGCACGCAGACCGTCGGGAAATTCACGCTGTTGCGGATATTTCCGCAGGTCAAAAACTCGTCGAGCTGTTGCGCCGCCATCACCGCGCAATGATCTTCCGACTCCACCGTGGACGCGCCGAGGTGGGGAATGGCGATAACGCCCTCCGCGCCCACCGTTTCGTCCGTGGGGAAATCGGTCACGTACACCGCGACTTTCTTGGTCCTGAGCGCCGCTTTCATATCCTCGGCGTTGACGAGATCGGCGCGGGCAAGGTTGAGGATACGCACCCCGTCCTTCATCTGCGCGATCGTCTTTTCCGAGATCATATTCTTCGTCTGCGGCGTAGCGGGTACGTGCAACGTGATATAGTCGCAATTTTTGAAAATTTCCGCGTAATCGGACGCCTGCCGTACGGACGGAGCAAGGCTCCAAGCCGCTTTCGCCGTAATGTACGGATCGTAGCCCATAACGTTCATGCCGAGCGATATCGCCGCGTTCGCGACCATACCGCCGATCGCGCCAAGCCCGACCACGCCCAGCGTTTTGCCCGCCAGCTCGTGTCCGACGAACGCCGACTTGCCCGCCTCGACCGCTTTCGCAACGCCCGTCTGCCCCGCAAGCGCCTCCACCCATTTGATACCGCCCACAAGATCGCGGGAGGCGAGTATGAGCGCGGCGATCGCGAGTTCTTTCACCGCGTTCGCGTTCGCGCCCGGGGTATTGAATACGACGACGCCCGCTTTCGTGCATTTGTCTACGGGAATGTTGTTCACGCCCGCCCCGCAACGCGCGATGGCGCGGAGATTTTCTCCGAACGGCATATCGTGCAACGCCGCCGAACGGACCATGATCGCGTCCTCGTTTTCGACGTCCGCGCCCACTTCGTATTTCGCGGGCGAGAGAACGTCCGTGCCTACTTTCGCTATTTTATTCATCAATTTGACTTTTAACATATTTATCTTCTCCTGTCCCTCCCGTGTCCGTCGGTCTATTATACCGCGTTTTTTCCGTTTGTCAAGAGGGTACTGCCAGCTTTTTTACGCTTTCGGGTTATTTTTTGCAAATTCTTTCATAAACGCCACGAGCTTTTCTACGCCCTCGTACGGCATAGCGTTGTAGATCGAGGCGCGCATACCGCCCACCGAGCGGTGGCCTTTGAGGTTTTTCAATCCCGCCGCGCTCGCCTCGCTCGCGAACTTTTTGTCCAGTTCCGCGTCGCCCGTTACAAACGTAACGTTCATCATCGAACGGCTTTCCTTTTCCACGGGCGCGAGGTAATAACTCTGACCGTCGAGATAGTCGTACAGAAGTTTCGCCTTTTTCTCGTTGCGCTCCTTCATCTTTTCCAACCCGCCGAGTCCGAGTATCCACTCGTATACGAGTTTCGCGATATAAATACAATAGCAGGGCGGCGTGTTGTACATAGACCCGTTGTCCGCCATCAGTTTATAATCGAGCATAGCGGGCGTCGTCGGACGGGCGTTGCCGATAAGGTCTTCCCTGACGATGACGACGGTAAGCCCCGCGGGCGCCATATTCTTCTGCGCCCCCGCGTAGATAAGCCCGAATTTGGATACGTCCACGGGTTCGCTGATGATACACGAGGACATATCCGCCACGAGAGGAATATCCCCCGTATCGGGAATATACGGGAATTTCGTGCCGTAAATGGTGTTGTTGAAACAGATATGTACGTAATCGGCGTCTTTGCGGAAAGACGAACGGTCGGTCTTGGGCACGAACGCGAAGTTCGCGTCCTTGCTCGACGCGGCGGCGACCGCGTCGCCGTACTTTTGCGCCTCTTTGTACGCTTTCGTCGAGAACTGACCGGACAGGATATAATCCGCCTTGCCGCTGCCGTTCATAAGATTGAGCGGTACTGCGGCGAACTGCGTGGACGCGCCGCCCTGTAAGAACAACACCTTGTAGTTGTCGGGGATATTCATAAGCTTTCGGAGCAACGTTTCCGCGTCCGTAATGATCTTTTCGTAGACGGGAGATCGATGGCTCATTTCCATAACGGACATACCGCTGTCTTCATAGCACAGCATCTCGCTCGCCGCACGGCGCAGCACCTCTTCGGGCAACATCGAAGGTCCAGCCGAAAAATTGTAAACTCTTTCCATTTCTTAACTTCTCCTTTCAAACAAAAAAATCGAATTAACCGACCTCTTTAATCAAAAATTTTGATTAGAAACATTGTACCACAAAACAGTCGGAAAAAGCAAGGATTTTCAAGGCGAAAAAGCTATTATTTTACAAATTCTTTCCCTATCTTGCTCTGTTTTTCGAATGCGGAGCGGGAAAAACTCCTTTTTTATGCGCGAAAAGGAACGGTTTTTGCCTCGCCGTCCCTTTTCCCCTTACGTTTATTTCCGCTTTATTCCGCGTCGAGCATGATGCGAATGATCTCTTTATCCGTTTCCCGCATGCCGTCGTGCGCCAGACGGGAAACGCTCTTGATCGTGTTTTCCACGCCCTTTTTCACGATCCCGTCGCCCGCGTAGAACTGGTTGCCGTTATAATACATATTCAATCCCAGCAGCCCGCTCTCCACCGCCGTCGCGATCTTCGCCGCGCAACTCGCTTTCGCGCCGTCGCAGATGATGCCCGAATCGATCGCGAGCGCGTTGACGAGGGTATGCGTGACCTCCGCTTTCCCGCCGCCGAGCAGGTACGCCACACCGCACGCCGCGCCCGCGCCCGCGGACACGACCCCGCAATACGCGGAAAGCGTGCCGATACCCGCTTTTAAGTGGATCGTAACGAGGTTGGAAACGCAAAGCGCGCGATAGAGTTTTTCCTGCGGCGCGCTCAAACCCCGCGCGTAAACGACGACGGGTACGGACGCCGTAATGCCTTGGTTTCCGCTGCCAGAATTGATGATGACGGGCAGTTCGCAACCGTTCATTCTCGCGTCGCTCGCCGCCGCCGCGTACGCTTTCGCCGTGATCTTGATGTCCGGTTGATAGGAACGGAGCAACACCTTGCCCACGTTCGCGCCGTAATTGTTTTTCAGCCCTTCTTCCGCTATCGCCATATTATATGCGATCTGTCTGTCGAGAAGTTCGCGCACCTCCTCTATATCCACCGTATCGGCGAACGCGAGGATATCCTCTACGTTGAGAACGCTCCTGTCCGTCTTTTCCGTTTCGTCGGCGAGCGATCTTTCGAACACCGTTTCGCCGTCCTTACGGATACAGACGATATTCGTATGCGTATCCGCGATACGCACGTACGCCGTATGGTCTTTGGAACAAAGGGTCACGCGGATATCGAACACCCGCGCCGCCTCGGGCGTCGCCACTTCGACGGGAAAGGTCTCTTTGATACGCGCGATCTCGACGAGCTGATCGTCGGTCACGTTCGAAAGCGTTTCCAGCTCCGCGTCCGCGTTGCCCGCCGCAAGCCCCGCGGCGAACGCCGAAACGATACCGCGCATACCGCCCGTATGCGGTACGGTGACGCTCTTCGCGTTTTTGACGATATTCCCGCTCACTTCCAGTTTTGCGGACAAGGGAAATTCGCCCAAGACCGCTCTGGCTTTGGCTACGGCGTACGCGATGGAAATGGGTTCGGTACAGCCCATGGCGGGAATGAGTTCTTCTTTGAGAATGGCTACGTACTGACGGGAGATTTCTTTCGTAAGCATAAGTTTTCTTTTCCTCGTAAAACGCAAAGAAAGGCGTTTCGCCTCCCTTTTGCGTATTTTTTATCCTTTAAATCAACGTTCGTTACTGTTCCACTCTGATGATCGCTTGTACTTCCGCCAACCCGGAGGCGTTGATCTTCGCGACCGCGCTCTTCGCGCTGTTCTCGGTGGTCTTGTGGGTGATGATGAGAAGGGGTACTTTCTCGCTGTCGCTTTCCTTGCTCTTTTGCGAGATCTCGACGATGGAAATGCCGTATTTTGCGAAAATACCGCTGATCTTTGCGAGTACGCCCGCTTTATCGTCCACGAGCAGTCTGAGATAGTACGCGCTCGCAAAATCGGACACGAATTTCACGTCGCTGTCCGCCGTCGCGTTGTTTTTGAACGTCGAATACTTGACCTCGCAATGGGTCGCCGCGTAGATAACGTCGCTGACCACCGCGCTCGCCGTCGGGAACGCGCCCGCGCCCCGTCCGTACAGCATAATATCGCCTACCGCGTCGCCTTTCAAGTACACGGCGTTGAACGAATCGTTCACGCTCGCCAAGGGGTGGGAGGTAGGAATAAAGGTCGGGTGTACGCGCGTTTCGATACCCTTTTCGCCGTTCTTGCCGATGGCAAGCAGTTTGAGGGTATACCCCAGTTCTTTGCCGTACGCGATGTCCTTGCCGCTGATCCCGCTGATACCCTCGCGGAATATCTTGGTATACGGTACTTTGGTATGGAATGCGAGCGAGGACAAAATAGAGAGTTTGTACAACGCGTCGTAGCCCTCGACGTCGGCGGTCGGATCCGCCTCGGCATAACCGAGCTTTTGCGCCTCTTTGAGCGTTTCGGCGTAATCCGCGCCCTCTTGGGTCATTTTGGTGAGGATATAGTTGGTCGTGCCGTTGATGATACCCATCATCTCCTGCACGTTATTCGCCTGCACGCCGTCGAGCAAGGTGCGGATAATAGGCACGCCGCCCACGCAGCTCGCCTCGTAATACAGACCGCAACCCGTGCGCTTTGCAACGCGTTCGAGTTCGTGGGAATATTTACAGATAAGCTCTTTGTTCGCCGTGACGACGGTCTTGCCCTCGCGGAGCGCCGCGAGGATATATTCTTTTGCCGCGCCGACCCCGCCGATCGTTTCGATGACGATATCCACGTTGGGGTTCGCGACCACTTCGGCGATATTGTTTGCAACGATCTCTTCGGGCACGCCGAGCGCGAGCGCCTTTTCTTTCGTACGGACCAACACCGATTCCACGGTGACGTCGACGTTTTGCGTTTTCAAATAGAAGTCGTGATGTTCGACAAGCGTTTTATACGTGCCGCCGCCGACGACGCCCAGCCCCAAAATCGCTACGCCAACTTTCTTCGTCATACTTGTGACCTCCTTGGACGATCTTTCGCCTTTGATCTTTTTGCTTACCTCTTTCTCCATAGTATATCCGTCTCTCTTCTTTTATATTTCAAGGAGCCGATACCCGTTCAACGCATACCTGCCCGCGACATTTTCCCCGTTTATTTCTCCTGTACGTTCAAATCGTAAAGATATTTCAATCCTTTCAGCGTCAACAATTTGTCCACCACGTCGATACATTCTATCTCTTTGGAAATGATATTGCTGAACCCGCCCGTAGCGATCGTTTTCACGTCGCTCGTTTTAAGCTCTTTTTTGATCCGCTTGACGATATATTCGACAAGCCCCGCGAACCCGAACACGATACCCGCCTGCATATTCGTCACCGTGTTCTTCGCAATGATGCTCTTGGGCGCCTCGATCTCCACGCGCGGCAGTTTCGCCGTTCCGTTCACGAGAGAGTCGAGCGAGCCTTTGATCCCCGGCGCGATAACGCCGCCGATGAACTCGTTGTTCGCGCTGATGATATTGAACGTGGTCGCCGTGCCGAAATCCACGACGATCATCGGTTTGCCGTCGCCGTATTCCACAATCGCCGAAACGCAGTTGACGATACGGTCCGCACCCACTTCCCGCGCGTCGTCGCAACGGATATTCAGTCCCGACTTCAAGCCGGGTGCGATGTGGAGAGGTTGTATCTGCAAATACAGCGCGCACATTTTTTCGATCGTGTAATCGAGCGAGGGTACGACGGAAGAAACGATACCGCCGCCGATGTCCTCCACCGAGATCCCTTTCGCCGCGAGCATAGCCGTCAGCTGCGCGCCGTACTCGTCCGAGGTCTTTTTGAAATCGGTCGCAACGCGGAAAGACACTTTAAGCGCGTTTCCGTCGTATATAGCATATTTTATGTTGGTATTGCCGATATCTATACAAATAATCATACTTTTTCCCTTTTTAACGTTTTATCCAGTATGCGGAGCACTCTGTACAGCGCGGGCGCAACAAGGAGATTGATCGCAAATTCCACGAAGAAATTAAACGTCACCAACCCTACGAGGATAAAACCGAGCACGTTTTGCCCGCCCGCCATTACGTAGACGGAATCCGTCATAAAAAGACAGCCGACGATAAAAAGCGACGTATTCACCACAGGCACGGCGCCCGCGGCAACGAAAACCGCCACAAGAGCGTTTTTCTTTACGAACAGTTTAAACAAAACTCCCGCGATCACGCCCGCCGCCGTCGTTTTGACGATACAAGTGAGGGTCGTGACGATGGGATCGTTCGCCCAAATAAGCGCGTAGAACGGCACAAACCCCATAATGACCTGTATGAGTACGACGACCCCGCAGGCAAATCCCAAAAATCCGCCTACCCACGGTCCGAACATGATCGCGCCGAGGACGATGGGGATCAGCGTAAAATTGAGTTGGACCGCGCCGATCGTAATCGTTCCGCCGAACGTCTGCAATACGATCACAAGCGCCAAAAGCACCGCGATACCCGTAACGTTCTTTGCCGAAAAGAAACCTTTCTGTTGCATAAAGCACCTCCATCGAGTTCTTTTATAAAGATACCCGTAGAAAAAATATGTATTTATCTCCTTGTTCGGTCAGACCGCCTAAGCGTATCCGCCGAGAGATATGATACTATTATACCGCATTTTTTCGTTTAACGCAACAAAATGAAAGAAAGTTTTCGATTTTTTCTTGCTTTATAAAAGCATTTTTACACAATTTCCGAAAGCGCGGGAATATTATGTATTAGAAAGATAAAACCGCAGGTATCTTCCGTTTCGGAGTCAGTTTACATACCCCTGCGGCGAAACACAGGAGGTTTTCTATGAATTGTTGTTTATCGGGTAACGCTACCCTTTGGATTCTTATCGCCCTGCTCGTACTCGGCTCGAAAGACGGAATTTTCTGCTCGAACGTTTTCAGCGGTTGCGGCTTACCCATCATCTTGGCGCTTTTGTTCTGTCTGTACAGAAACGGCACGCTTGCCGCCCTCTTTACGCCTTCTTGCAACTGCGGCTGTAACTGCAACTGCAACTGACGTCGAAGTTTTCTCCTTTTTCTCTTTTTCTCCTTTGGCTTTGCCTTTCGGCAAAAAACGGAGTCGGGTCTATTCTCCCGACTCCGTTTTCTTTCGTTTTCTTTTTTCTCACTCGTTTAAAAAATACGCCTGCAAGCCGATGATCGTTTTCGCGTCCTTGATCTCGCCCTTTTTCAGCATTTCTTTTACTTTCTCCGTTTCTATCCATTCCGCGTCCAAAAACTCTCCGTCGTCCAACTTCGCCGTAGCGCGCTCCCCGCCGTACGCGCGGTACACGTACAACCGTTCGTTCGTATACCCCGGCGTGGGATACACCTCGTACAAAAGTTCCAACCGCTCGGCGCGGATACCCGTTTCCTCTTCCAGTTCTCTCGCGGCGGCAAGACGGGGATCTTCGCCCGCGTTGAGCTTGCCCGCGGGCAGCTCGTAGACCGTTTCCCCGTACGCGTAGCGGTACTGCCGCACGAACAGGATCTTGCCGTTTTCGGCGTAGAGCGCGCACGCGCCGCCGCTATGCTCTATGATCTCGCGTTTGCAGGGTCTGCCGTCGGGCAGGGTCGCGTCGTCGCAACGGAGGGTGAGTATTTTGCCGCGATAGATATAATTTTTATTGACTGTTTTTTCTTCGTAATTCATAAAACGTTCCGCTCCTTGGATTTGACAATTTGAACAATTATTTCCGCGTTTGTTATCATTATAGCACAAATTCGAAAAATCGCAAATATTTTTTTGCGAAATATCTTGATTTTATCGGAAAATTTATGTATAATATAGGCAAATCAAAAAGTTGGAGGTATTTTGTTATGAAATCCATCAAAATTTCTTTGGAAATGGCGCAAAGAGTGAAAGAATTCGTGAATATCACGCAAGAGTATCCCTACGAGATCCTGCTCAAAAGCGGCAGATACGTAGTCGACGCTAAGTCTATTCTCGGTATTTTCTCGCTCGACCTCTCCCAGCCCATCACCGTCGAGGCGTACAGCGACGAATGCGACGATCTGATGGCGAAACTGAAAAAGTTCGAGGCTTGATCCCCCGTTCTTTTTCTTACATTACCCGAAAATTATGCCGCACGGGTCTTAACTCAGCGGCTTTTTTCAATCGGAAACAAGTTCGGAAATACGTTTAGGAGTTCTACAAATGCAAATTCAGGGTGAAACTTCGGTGAATAAGCTCATCGTGCTTTTCGTCTTTGACAAGATGGAAAGCGCGCTTTCCGAACGCACCATTTTGGAAACCTGTTCGGCAGTGAACAACTGGCTCAATTATATGGACTGTAAAGAGCTTATCCCCAGACTTTTGGAGGACGGGTTCATCTGCCGTATCTCCTCACCCGAAGAAGAACCCCTGTACACCATCACCAGCGACGGCAGGGACAGCCTGAACAATTTCTATATCAATATTCCCAAAAGTATTCGCGACGAGATCTCCTCTTTCATAAAGAAGAACAGCGGCAAGCTCCGCAACCGTCAGGAATGTAAATCCGACTACTATCAGAACGTGGACGGCACGTACACCGTTTTTTTAAAGATTCTCGCGCCCGTGCAACCGATGCTCGAACTCAAATTCGTCATTCCCGACAAGAAAACGGCGCAGAATATCTATAAAAACTGGGAATGTAAGGCGTCCGAACTGTATTCCGCCATCTACGACACGCTCGTGGATTGACCGTTTTTTATCAACGAAACGTATAAAGACAGGTCGCATATCCCCTTACCGCGACCGAATATAAAGAAAGCGAGGTATTTAAAAATGTTTACTTATTCCACACGCGGGACCTGTTCCCGTCAAATCCTTTTCGACGTAGACGAGCAGAACAAACTGCACAACGTACGTTTTATCGGCGGCTGCGGCGGTAATCTGCAAGGGATCGCGCGGCTTGTCGAGGGCAAGGACATCGACGAGATCGAATCCCTTCTCGCGGGCATTCGTTGCAAGAGCAACACCTCCTGCCCCGATCAGCTCTCCAAGGCAATCGCCGACTACAAAGCGAAAAAAGCCGCGGAAAACGCTTGAACTTTTCCGTAAAAAATTTCCCCGCGTGATCTTCACGCGGGGAGTTTTCTTTTTATTCGTTTTTATCCGCGTTCCGCTTTTTGACGATCGCGTTCAAACGCTCGGTACAAACAAACATAAACACGGTGAAAAGCAGAAGATAGATCGGGAGCAGACCGATATCGATATACTGCGCGATAAGCCCGAACAGCGGCGGCATAAAGGTCGTACCGATATACGCACTTGCCATCTGTACGCCGATGACGGACTGGGAATTTTCCTCGCCGAAACTCGTCGGGGTCTGGTGAATGATAGACGGGTACACGGGCGCGCAACCGAACCCGATCACAACGAACCCCGCAAGCGCGAACACGTCCGTTTGCACGGGCAGAGCGAGCAAGGCGATTCCGAGCAACATGCCCGCCGCGCCGATACGGATCAGTTTTTTATCCCCTAACTTCTCCGTGACGAAACCGCAGAGCATTCTGCCCGCCGTCATTCCGATATAGAACAACGAACCGAACGTCGCCGCCGTTTCCTCGGAGATACCGCGGTTGCGGACGAGATAACTACTCGCCCAAAGCATCGCCGTCGCCTCCGCCGCGCAATAACAGAAAAACGCGACGAGCAGCCACACGACCCCTTTGAGTTTAAAGACCCGTTTGAGTCCGAGCGCTTTTCCGACCCGTTTATCCTTTTCTTCAAACTTTTGCGTGGTCTTGCGCCAAAAGGGTAAACTGACGAAAAGTATCGCCGTCAAGACGGTCTGTATGATCGAAACGGTACGGTATCCGCCCCGCCAACCGAGCGAACCCGTAAGGCACGCGCCCATTATATACGGGCTTATCAACGCGCCCAAGCCCCAAAAGCCGTGCAACCAGCTCATGTGACGGGAGGAATAATACAACGCTACGTAGTTATTGAGCGCGGCGTCTATCGCGCCCGCGCCAAGCCCGTAAGGCAAAGCGATGATACAGAGTTGCCAAAAGGCGTTGGAAACGGAAAACCCGAACAGCGCCAACGCCGTGAGCAAGGTGCTGACGGCGGTCACGGCGCCCGTGCCGAATTTCGCGGTCAGTCTGTCGGAAAGCAGACTGGACACGACCGTTCCGAAAGAGATTATCATCGTTATCACGCCCGCCGAGGAAAGGGCCACGCCCAAATCTTGATGCATAACGGGCCACGCCGAGCCGGTCAAAGAGTCGGGAAGTCCGAGACTGACGAACGCGACGTATAAAAGCGCGAGTAACAGAGTAGCCATACCGTAAAGTTATCCGATCAATGTCTGAAATGTCTGTCGCCGACGAAGATCATCGCTATGCCCGCCTCGTCGCAAGCGTCGATGGAGAGCTGGTCGTTTTTACTTCCGCCCGGTTGAATGATCGCCGTGATACCGGCTTTTACACATTCCGCTACGCAATCGGGGAACGGGAAGAACGCGTCGCTCGCCATTACCGAGCCTTTCGCCTCGTCGCCCGCGTGTTCGATCGCCTGTTGCGCCGCCCAGATACGGTTGGTCTGACCCATACCGATACCCGTCGTTCTGTCCTCTTTACCGATGACGATGGCGTTGGATTTGGTATATTTCACGACCTTCCAGTTAAAGAGCAACGCTTTCATTTCTTCCGCCGTCGGCGCGCGTTTGGTCACGACTTTCACGTTCTCTTCCGCGAACAGCGTTTCGTCGTAGTCCTGAATAAGCAGACCGCCGTAGACTTTTTTCATATCGTACGCCGTCTTTTCTCTTCTCTCGCGAATGTCGGGGAGTTCGAGCAGACGGATATTTTTCTTGGTTTCGAGAACTTCGAGCGCCTCTTTGGTAAAGCCCTCCGCGATGACGATCTCGATGAATATCTTATTGATCTCTTTCGCCGTAGCCTCGTCCACTACGCGGTTGATCGCCAGTATGCCGCCGAACACGGATACGGGGTCGGATTCGTAGGCTTTGAGGTACGCCTCGTGAACGGTCTTGCCCACGCCCACACCGCAAGGGTTCGCGTGTTTGCTCGCGACGACGCAGGGTTCGTCGAATTCTTTGACGAGTTCGAGCGCGCCGTTCGCGTCGTTGATATTATTATAGGAAAGTTCCTTGCCCCAAAGCTGTTTCGCTTTCGAAAGCGAGCCTGCGCGAACGAATTCTTCGCTGTAATAGGACGCGCCCTGGTGAGGGTTTTCGCCGTAACGCATATCCTGCGCTTTCTCGTATGCGAACGTGATACTGTCGGGATAACGGATACCGAGTTGCTGCGCGAGATAGTTGGAGATCATGCTGTCGTAGACCGCGGTATGCGCGAATACTTTATATTGAAGATACTTCTTGGTGTCGAGCGTGATCTCGCCCGCCTCGAGTTCGGAAAGCACTCTTTCGTAGTCCTTGGGATCGACGACGACCGCGACGTCCTGATAGTTCTTCGCCGCCGCACGGATCATCGTAGGTCCGCCGATGTCGATGTTCTCCACCGCGTCCGCGAAGGTGACGTCGGGTTTGGAGATGGTCGCCTTGAACGGATAGAGATTGACCGCTACGACGTCGATGGTATTGATCTGCAATTTTTCAAGCTGCGACATATGTTCGGGGTTGGAACGCATAGCCAAAAGTCCCGCGTGTACGACGGGGTGCAAGGTCTTTACGCGACCGTCCAGACATTCGGGGAAACCGGTCAGTTCGCTGATACCGATGACGGGAAGTCCCGCGTCTTTAAGGGCTTTGGCGGTGCCGCCCGTGGAGATGATCTCGAAATCGCAGGCGATGAGCCGTTTACAGAAATCGACGATACCCGTTTTGTCGGAAACGCTTACAAGTGCTCTTTTTTTCATAATGTATATACCTCTGTTATTTTTTACAAGATTTTAGGGCAAACTATGGATATGATAATTTTATACGTCCTACTCGTTGCCTATATTTTAGCCATCAATTTTTACGCGTTTATGCTGGTGAAATCGTTACGCGACAAGGAACGCGACGCGGAAGTTTACCGCGAGAGCGCGCCGCTTGCCGATCCCGCGCAAGCGCCCAAACCGCCCGAAAAGTACGTGGGGAAGTTATGTATAACGGGTCTGCTCGGCGGAGCGATCGCGATCTACGTCTGCATGTTCATTTTCAAATTCCGAAGGTCGGATCTTTTATTGATGGTGTTGATGCCGCTGCTTGGGGTATTGAACATTTATCTTTGGGTGCTGTTGTTTAAGTCGGGATTTTCCTTTCTGATGGTGCGGTGAAAGGTCCGTTTTCACGCAAAGACACTTCTATATAAATAGTATAGCACATTTTAATAAAATAAGGAAACAAAAAAGAGAAAGTTGCGGATAATTTCTTATTTGAGAAAATTTTTCACATTTTTTTGTTACTTTTTTTAAAAATGGAAATAAATAAAAAAAATCTGAAAATTTTCAAAAAAGTCGCGAAAATTATTTGACAATTTTTGCGAATAGTGCTATTATATACAAGCGTTGTCGATACGGCGTCGAAGTGTGACAAATGCGGGTGTAGTTCAATGGTAGAATTCCAGCCTTCCAAGCTGGCCGCGTGGGTCCGATTCCCATCACCCGCTCCACTTTTTTGTCAAGCGGGCGTATCCCAAACCTGCGCCTGTAGCTCAGTTGGATAGAGCAACGGCCTTCTAAGCCGTGTGTCAGGAGTTCGAATCTCTTCAGGCGCACCAAAATATGGCGGGTGTAGCTCAGTTGGTTAGAGCGCCAGATTGTGGCCCTGGAGGTCGTGAGTTCGATTCTCGTCGCCCGCCCCACCCATTTTTATATTGGGGTGTCGCCAAGTGGTTAAGGCACCGGATTTTGATTCCGGCATTCGTAGGTTCAAATCCTGCCACCCCAGCCACTAAAAGGCAAAAAACAATTTATGGCCCATTAGCTCAGTAGGTAGAGCACTTGATTTTTAATCAAGGTGTCCGGAGTTCGAGCCTCCGATGGACCACCAGAAATTCTCGGCGCTTTGTTGCCGAGAATTTTTGCTTCCCTTTCAAACGATTTGAAAAAACGCCGAATTTTACGTTTTTTCTCTAAGGCCATGCACATAAACGTTGATCTACGTCTTTTGCGTTTTTACAAGAAAAACACAGGAAAGACAAGCGTTTTACGAGGGCGCATACCC
>JBGVLV010000021.1:0-30541 GCA_045124465.1 Candidatus Scatosoma sp. | reverse complement strand
CGATCCGCGGGGCTAAATTCTTACGCGTAAATGGCGCGGGCAGGTACGATATTAAAGACCTTCTCGCCTAATAAAACTAATAATACCCAAAAAAAACCACGACCGCCCGACTTATCCCAAGTCGGGCGGTTTTTTCAATCGCATATATTCCCGCTTTCGAACAACGGACTGTCGAAAAACTCTTTCAGCCCGATCTGCAAAGCGTCCGCAATCTGATAGACGATATATAAATTCGGCGTTTTGTTCTTGCACGCCCGCAACTCGCTGATCGACGACTGCGATACTCCGCTCAGTCTCGACACCCTGTACTGCGTGACTCCCTCTTTCTCGATCAATTCTTCGACCCTTGCCGCGACCGCCTCCGCTAACGTCATAATCCGATACCCCTATACTTCGTTCCTACGTAGTATAGTATATAATTTTTTCAAAAATTATTACTTCGTGCGCACGAAGTACTTGCTTTATTTTATTTCGTTTGTTATAATGAGGGTATGAAAAGCGTGGCGAAAACTTATACCGTAGCCTTTTGCAAAGCGGACGAAGGCGTTTTTATTTCGGAGAAAGAGCTTGGAGATAGGTTGGAAAGACTGTACGAAAAGTGCAAAGCCGAACGCCTTTCCCTCGTCTTTTACTGCGGCGAAAAGGAAATTTCCTGTCCCCTTCTTTCCCGCGCGTTCGAAACCTTTCGCCTCGCGCACCCCGATCTTACGTTCGAAAAAGCGTACGTCGCCGAAAACACCCGCGCGCCTTTCTTTATGCACGGTTGCGATACGACGGTATACCCGCCCGCAGGCGACGGAGAAGAACGCGCAAAGTGGTTGAAAGCGCAAACCGATCTGGTCATCGTATACGGGCGAACGCTTTCACGTGAAACGCGTTCCGCCTGACGGGATTTGAAAAAAAGAAAAATACCCGCCCTTTGTCTTTATGAAGTGAACCCAAAAAGTTTGTCTAACTTTTGGGGTGCATATCATTACGGCGAAGGGCGGGTCGTTATTATTTTTTCTTTACGCATAGGGCGTTAAAGCGCGCCGATCGCTTTTTCCAAGCGGCCGAGCGTTCTGTCTTTGCCCAAGATCTGCATGATCGTCCAAAGGTCGGGCGTGTTCGAAAGTCCCGTCGTCGCGATACGGAGCATTTCGGCTACGTCCGAAACGTTGCCGGGGAACGCCGTCGGGTCGGCTTTATACGCTTTCATATCGGTGGCGAAACCGTTTGCGCCCGCGACCGTTTTGACCTTTTCGAACCAAACGGAGCAATCGTCCGCGTAGTCGTACGCCGCCTTGAAATCGCCGAGTATCTTTTTGACGGTCGCGCCGTCGAAACGGTAGGCGTATTCGGGTTTGAACGTTTGGTCGAAGAAGTAGCTTATCATCTCCACCGCCTGTTTCGCGCAAACGAAGTCTTTTCTGCGTTTCTTGCCGCCGACGCCCATACACAGCGCGAGTACTTTACACATATATTCCTTATCCGCAAAGTACGCTTTTTGTTCGTCCGTGCCGAACTCGTCCGCCCAAGTTTTGAGGAAGTCGTACGTTTCCGTTTCCGAGAGCTTGGACATATACGTTTTGGAAATGTCGTTGAGTTTGAGAATATCGAACAGCGCGCCGCTCTTACCCATTTTGCCGATCGAGTACTTGAACTCGTCGATGTCTTTATCGGGGAATTTGAGCAACCATTCCTCGAAGTTGGAATTGAGCAAGGTCATCATATACGTGCGGACCGCCGCGGGGTGGTAGCCCTGTTCGCGGTAGAACGTGAGCGACGCCTCGGGGTCTTTGCGCTTGGAAAGCTTTCTGCGCGTTTCCCCGTCTATCTTCTGAATGGAACAGTTATGACCGTACTTGGGGAGTTTGAACCCGAGCACTTTGAAAAGTTCGATATGGATAGGAAGGGAGGACAACCATTCCTCGCCGCGAATGACGAGGGTGGTACGCATAAAATGGTCGTCTATCGCGTGCGCGAAGTGATAGGTCGGGATACCGTCCGATTTGAGAATGACGACGTCCTGATTGTTCTCGGTGACGGTGATCTCCCCTTTCACCTCGTCGCGGAAGGTATGCTTGACCTCGACGTCGCCCTGCGATTTCAAGCGGATCACGTACGGTTTGCCCGCTTTCAAGTTTTCGTATATCTGTTCTTCGGTGAGATCGCGGCACTTGGCGAATTCGCCGTAGTAGCCGGGCAGAAGTTTATGCTCCGTCTGGTATTCGCGCGTTTTTTCCAGTTCCTCTTCCGTACAGAAACAGGGATACGCAAGACCGCGGCGGATAAGGTCTTTCGCGTAAGCGTGGTAGATCTCCGCGCGTTGGCGTTGGTAATACGGACCGTAGTCGCCGCAAAGGTCCGCGCCCTCGTCGAACGCCACGCCGAAATATTTAAGGGAAGTGTGAATGACCTCCACCGCGCCCTCGACCTTACGTTTGTCGTCGGTGTCCTCGATACGGAGATAGAACACGCCGCCGCTTTGGTGCGCGATACGTTCGTTTGCCAGCGCGACGTAAAGATTCCCGATATGCATAAAGCCGGTGGGGCTGGGCGCAAGGCGGGTGACCTGCGCACCCTTTTCCAGCGCGCGTTCGGGATAGCGTTGTTCGTAGTATTCGAGCGGTTTTACGTTCCCGTCGGGGATAAGCGCGTCCGCAAGTTTGTTCAGATCCATAATTCTATATACCTTCTTCTTTATATTTTTTCAACCGATAAAATCGAGATTTGAGGGCGATATTTCGTACAGCCCGTTCTCTATGCCGTGGACGATCTCCACGATCGCGTCGTTCAGCGGCGTGGGCACGCCGAACTCCCGACCGACCTTGCAAACGACGCCGTTCACGTAGTCGATCTCGCATTTTCTGCCGTTTTGCACGTCTTTGAGCATACCCGAAAGCAGCTTTTTATGTTTTTTCATCGCGATGGGCAAAACGAACAGCGCGAATCTCGTTCTGAAAAAGTCGCGCCTGCCGAGAAGTTCCCGCATATCGCAACCCTGCATTTCTTCGAGCTTTACGCCCGCCGCGTCCGCAACGTCCATACATTCGCGGAGAACGCCGAGCGCGATCTTTTTCGACTTTCCCCGCCGCGCGATCTCGCCGAAGGTCAGCCCCGTCACGACGGACAGACCCGAAAACGCCGCGTTTACGGATAGCTTGCTCCAACGCGCGCCCGCGAGATCGTTCGCCTTCGCTGCAAACTTCGTATTGCCCGTGGCTTTGGAAACGTAGGACAGGATATCGAGCAGAAGGCGCGTTTTTTCGCCGTCGTTTTTATACCCCGCGACCCGCAAGGTCATCGCCTCCGTTTTGGAAGTCAACGCTACTCTGCCCCCGCCGATCATCGTCGCGCCGAAAGAGGCTACGCCGCCGTAGGTGCGGGAGTTTCCGACGACTTCCGCCACGCTTTTTTCGGGCAGACCGTTCTGCGTGGTGCAAACGATCCCGTCCTCTGCGAGATAAGGCGACAAAAATTCGAGTATCTCTTTGTTTTGGCGTTGCTTGGTCATCAGGAACACGACGTCGTATTCGGGTTTCCGTTTTTCGAGTTCCGCGGGCGTAAGCGCGTTGACTTTTACGGTCAGTTCTTTCCCGTCCGCCTCGCAGGAGATCCTCGCGCCTTCTGTTTTCAAACCGTTCGCGTGTTCCTCGTTACGGGTGATGAGGTCAACGTTTTTCAATCCGCCCTCGACGAGCAACGCGCCGAGCACCGTTCCCATCGCGCCCGCGCCGTAGATCGCGATCTTCGCCTGTTCCGCAGTCATTTCGCAAGCGCCTCCCGCAACGTTTCCACCGACTGTTCGACGGTCTTGCCGTCCAGTTCCACGGCGATATCCGCGTACTTTTCATAGAGCGGGACCCGTTCCTCGTACAGGTCTTTGAGCGTGAACCCGTCTTTGAGCGCGACCCCGCGCGCTTTCAGATCGCCGAGGCGGCTTTCGATCGTATTATAAGAAAGTTTCAAATAGACGATCTTGCCGAGCGTTTTGAGTTTTTGCATCGCGCCGTCGCGGTAAATAACGCTCCCGCCCGTCGCGATCACGCAACGGTCGGCGCAAATTTCCGAGTTCACTTTCGCCTCGATATCGAGGAATTTTTCTCTGCCTACCGCGGCGATGATCTCGTTCAGGCGTTTGCCTTCGCGCGCGACGATCACGCTGTCGCTGTCGATATAGCCGTAGCCGATCTTTTCGGAAAGTTCCGTGCCGATCGTCGTTTTGCCGCTGCCCGGCATACCGATGAGAATGATATTGTTCATAGTCGTTATTTCCTCCGCATTTTCACGCGCCGAAAACGCGTTTTACCGTGCCGACGATATCCGCGTCGGCGGGCGCCCAGTCCCGTTCGTCAAGCTCGGCGGGCGAGAGCCAAACGCAGCTTTCGTGTTCTTTCAAAACGAACTCCGAACGCCGTTCGCACTCGTACACGTAAAGCGTGATGATAAAATCGGGATATTCGAAAGTCTGGCTCGCGTACAAATTTCCCACCGTCACTTCAAGGTCGAGTTCCTCTTCGAGTTCGCGGCGCACGGCGTCCTCGCCGCGTTCGCTCTCCTCGATCTTCCCGCCGGGGAATTCGTATTTATGCGCTACGTACGGATAGGGAGAGTCGCCGCGCTTGGTCGCGAATACTTTGCCGTTTTCGAACAGCAACGCTGCCGCTACGCGGATATGTTTTTTCGTTCGTTCCATACCTGCCCCTCTCATTTATCCTCGGTCGGCGTTTCGCGAGGTTCTTCCATAAACGGCATCAGCACCGAGTTCTGCACGTACAGGTACTCGTCTTTTATTTTGAGATCGTCGCCGTCGAGTTCCAAATACTTCACCGTCTTTTTGAGCGCGGCGGGAAAATCCTCGGCGAGCGAAGTGCCGAACGTTTCTTTATATTCCCGCATATTCACGCCGTATTTGGTGCGGAGCGCGAGCATAACGAATTCGAATTTCGCGTCCGTTTCGTTCACCGTTTCGCTCGTCACCGCGGGATAGAATCCCGAAATGACGCATTTCATATACTCGTCGAGATCGAACGTGTTCGTGAACCGTTTCCCGCGCATGAACGAGCTTGCGGAAACGCCGAACCCGATATATTCCCCGCGTTTCCAGTAATTGAGGTTATGACGGCTCTCGTAACCTTTTTTTGCGAAGTTGGATATTTCATAGCGTTCGTAGCCCTTTTCTTTAAGGAACGCACGGCCGAAATCGTACAGCTCGGCGACCTCGTCCGAGTCGGGCAGTTCGCCGTTCAAATAGTCGGTGTAGATCGGCGTTCCGTCCTCGACGGTGAGCGCGTACATAGAGATATGTTTCGAGCCGCACGCCGCCGCAAGCTCTATGGTTTTGCGGACGTCCTCTTTCGTTTGGTTTTTAAGTCCGAGCATAACGTCCGTACTGAAATTTTGACCCGCCAAAAGCTTGGTCGCGTACACGTAATCGCGGGCGTTGTGGATCCTACCAAGGTCGGCGAGCTGTTCGTCTATCGCCGTTTGCAGACCGATAGAGAAACGGTTGACCCCCGCTTGCAGGTACGTTTTCACCTTCCCTTCCCCGATCGTGCCGGGGTTGAGTTCGAGCGTAACTTCCGCGTTTTCGGTCAATTTGAAACATTCGCGGATACGGTTCATCGCGCCCAAGATGAGTTTGGGCGGGATATACGACGGCGTTCCGCCGCCGAAATACACCGTATCGAACGTGTAGTCTTTGAGTTCCTCGCCGCGCATTTTCATTTCTTTATACACGCAAGCCATATACGCCTCGGCAAGCTCGATCTTGTCGGGGAAAGACGTAAAGTCGCAATAGGAACATTTATGTCTGCAAAAGGGGATATGCACGTAAATTCCCGCCATAATTTTTTCCCGCCGTTATTATTCTTCGACGGTAAATCCTCCTTGATAAAGATATTTTTCCAGATCCACGGTGAAATCCGCTCCGACCTCTACGCCCTCCGCGCGGAGCAGTTGCGCCTGAACGTCCTCTCCGCCGAACGCGAACGCGGGCGCAAGCCTGCCCTCGCGATTGACCACCCGATGACAGGGGATCACGCCCGGCTCGGGATTGACGTGCAAAGCAAAGCCGACCTGCCGCGCGCACCGCGGCGCGCCGATTGCGTAGGCGAGTTGACCGTAAGTGACGACCGTACCTTCGGGGACTTGTTTCAATACCGCGTAAACGCGCTCGAAAAAGTTGTTTGAACGCATACCTGCCCCCTTCTTTTTAATCTTTGTTCGTTTTGAGTATTTCCATAAACACTTCGCTCGGAACATCCACCGTGCCGACCTTACGCATACGTTTTTTGCCCTCTTTCTGTTTTTCGAGCAATTTCCGTTTCCGCGTGATGTCGCCGCCGTAGCATTTCGCAAGCACGTCTTTGCGTACCGCTTTCACCGTTTCGCGGGCGATGATCTTGCCGCCGACCGCCGCCTGGACGGGTATTTCGAAAAGCTGACGGGGTATCGCGTCTTTTAAGTTCTCGCAAAGCGTTCTGCCCCGTTCGTACGCCCTGTCCTCGAACACGATCGTCGAGAGCGCGTCGCAAATATCGCCGTTCAACAGGATATCCAAGCGGACGAGTTTGGAGCGTTGGTAGCCCGCAAGCTCGTAGTCGAAACTCGCGTACCCTTTCGTTCGGGATTTCAGACCGTCGAAGAAGTCGTACACGATCTCGTTGAGCGGCAACGTATATTCGAGTTTTACCCGCCGTTCGTCGAGATAGGTCATATTCTTGAACACGCCGCGTTTTTCTTTGCAAAGATCCATCACCGAACCCATATAATCGGGGGGCGTATACACCTCCGCTTTGACGATGGGTTCTTCCATATACTCGATGTCCGAAGGCTCGGGCAGGTGCGAGGGATTGTCCACGAAAAACTCCGTGCCGTCCGTCTTATGCACGAGATAGCTAACGCTCGGCGCGGTCGTGATGATGTCGAGATTGAACTCCCGCTCGATACGTTCCTGTATGATCTCCATATGCAACAGTCCCAAGAACCCGCAACGGAATCCGAAACCGAGCGCGACGGAGTTATCCGGTTCGAAGATAAGCGACGCGTCGTTGAGCTGTAATTTGAGTATCGCCTCTTTGAGATCGTTGAATTTACTGCCGTCCAAGGGATAGATACCGCAAAAGACGACGGGTTGTACTTTTTTATAGCCGGGCAGAGGTTCTTTCGCAGGCTTTATCGCGTTCGTGACCGTATCGCCCACCGCTACGTCCTGTATGGATTTTATCGACGCGGCGATATACCCGACCTCGCCCGCGCGGAGTTCGTCCTTGGGGAAAAGTCCGGGTGCGAACGCGCCCACTTCCGTTACGTCGTACACCGTCGAGGAAAGAAAGGTCTTGATCTTATCCCCCACCCGCACGTCACCGTCCTTGATACGCACGAACAAGATAACGCCTTTATAGTTATCGTAATAGCTGTCGAAGATGAGCGCTTTCAAGGGCGCGTCGGTGTCGCCGTCGGGGGCGGGGAAATACTGCGTGATCGCCTCCAACAGGTCCTCGATATTCGTACCCTCTTTCGCGGAAACGCAAGGCACGTTCTCCGCGTCCAGACCGATGACGTCCTCTATCTCCTTTTTCACCTCGTCCACGCGCGCGCTCGGCAGGTCGATCTTATTGATGACGGGCAAAATTTCGAGGTTGTTCTCGATCGCGAGATATACGTTCGCGAGCGTTTGCGCCTCCACGCCCTGCGTTGCGTCCACGACCAAGATCGCTCCCTCGCAAGCGGCGAGCGAACGGCTGACCTCGTACGTAAAGTCCACGTGACCGGGCGTATCGATGAGGTTGAATTCGTATTCCTTGCCGTCCTTTGCCGTATAGTACATACGTACGGGCGTGAGTTTTATCGTAATGCCGCGTTCCCGCTCGATGTCCATACTGTCGAGCAGTTGTTCTTCCATATCGCGGCTGGACACTTGTCCCGTGCGCTCGATCAGACGGTCGGCAAGGGTGCTTTTACCGTGGTCGATATGCGCGATGATACAAAAATTTCTTAAAAGAGAATTAGGTTTCGCCATAAAAATTCCTTATTTGAACGTTCTGAATATGTATCCTCAAATTTCCTTTTGGAACCCTTCGATAAAGCAATGCAGCGCATACGATACGGGCGCGTTCTTTTTGAGCAACATACCCACCGAACGTACGGGCAACGCGGGGTCAGTCTTGACCTCGAAAAAGGACTTATCCTCTAATCTTCTCGTCGCGTATTCGCGGGGAATGATCCCCACGCCCATACCGCGAATGACGAGCCGTTTCATAAGATCCCAGCTGCCGACCTCGATCGAGGGTTGCATATCCAGACCGAGCTGATCGAAGAAGTTGTCGAGCGAACGCCGCGCGACGGTGTTCTTTTCCATTAAAATGAGCGGATAATTTTTCAGCTGCGAGATGGGTACGTTCCCGTTCGCAAGTTCGGAAAATTTCTCGCTCGCCACGAAAATGTCGTTGAGCCGCATACAGTTCCCGTACAGTTTAAGTTCGGGATCGGGCGAGATGGGAAGATTGACGAACGCGACGTCGCATTTGTCCGATTTGAGTTTCTCGATGGTGTCGGGCGTGAAATCCGCCACGAGGTCTATCTTCACCGCGGGGAAACGTTCGTGGAATTCCACGATCTTATCGGCGAGGAAGTATTCGAAAATAGTGTCGCTCGCGCCGATACGGATCTTGCCCGTCGCCGACGTTTTCATCTCGGCGATACGGTTTTCCGCCTCGTTCAAAAGATTGAGCGCGCGTTCCACTTCGCCGTAAATGACCTTGCCGCCCTGCGCGGACAGCACCATACCGCGGTGCGTACGCGTAAACAGCGTTACGCCGAGCTGATTTTCCAGTTGTTTGATCGACCGCGAAACGGCGGGTTGGGAAATGTACAGTTCCTCCGCCGCCTTGGTAAGACTGCCGCTTTTCGCTACCGTATAGAACACTCTGTATAGATCCAAATTTACCATAACCGCATACCTGCTCCCTTCGTTTTTCTTATTTTCGTACTTCTTTCGCGCTTATTTTCCCACGCAGAACTTCGAGAATATCTCCTCGATGATCGCCTCCGTAGCCGTTTCGCCCGTGATCTCGCCCAAACAGTCCCACGCCTCTTTCACGTCGATACCGATAAGATCGAGCGGTGCGTTCCCGCAAGCGGCGATCGCGCGGGCAAGCGCGTCTTTCGCGCGGGTGAGCGCGTCGTAGTGCCGTTCTTCGATGAGGAACGCCGCGTCCTCGCCGCGGTCGCCGAAACTCTTTTCGTACAACAACCGTTTGACCCGTTCGATCCCCTCGCCCGTGACCGCGGACACGTGCGCGTCGGCGTCCGTTTCCGTTTCGTCGCGGAGAATATCCGTTTTGTTGATAAGTTTTATCAGCGGTTTTTCCTTGACCATTTCCAAGACCCGCTTGTCCTCTTCGTCCACGCCCTGCGTGAGGTCCGCGACGAACACCGCCACGTCCGCGCCGCGAATGATCGCCCCCGCGCGTTCGATGCCGATACTTTCTATCTTATCCCCGCTCTCGCGTACGCCCGCCGTATCGTAGAGATTGAACTTTCTGCCCTCGATCTCGATCGTACCTTCCACCGCGTCGCGGGTCGTACCCGCAAGCGAAGAAACGATCGCCTTATCGTAGCCGAGCAACCTGTTGAGCAGCGAGCTTTTGCCCGTGTTCGGCTTTCCGCAGATCGCGACGGTCACGCCCGATTTGATCTTTTTGCCCGTCGCGTAGCTTTGAGTCAGGGTGAAAAGCTTGTTTTTGAGTTCGGTCAGGGAAACGCGGAGCTGCTCGATATGCTGTTCCTCGATATCCTCTTCGGGATAGTCCACGGACACGTCGATCCCCGCGAGCAACGTTTTCAGTTCCGCTTGCAAGCCGTGTACTTTGTCCGTAAGCTTTTCGCTATACAAAAGATAGCCCGCTTTCACCTCGGCGTCCGATTCGCCGTTGATCATATCCGCGACCCCTTCGGCGGAGGCGAGCGAAAGTTTGCCGTTCAAAAAGGCGCGTTTGGTAAATTCCCCTCTGCCCGCGCTCCTCGCGCCGTGGCGGAAGGTCTGTTTCAAGATACCGCGCGCGACGTTCTCGCCGCCGTGGCATTGAAATTCTACGATATCCTCGCCCGTATAGCTCGCGGGGGCTTTGAAATACACGCAAAGCCCGAAATCGGTGAAATTGCCGCCGTCTATCTTGCCGGGGTACATACGGTAAGGCTCGAAATCCTTTACCTGCGTTTTGCCCGTCGGCGTGAACATTTTCG
This sequence comes from Candidatus Scatosoma sp., assembly GCA_045124465.1. GTDB lineage: Bacteria > Bacillota > Clostridia > Christensenellales > Borkfalkiaceae > Scatosoma. Next base: position 20,311 of record JBGVLV010000021.1, on the reverse strand, counting down.
CCGCGAGGGCGAGCGGGTCTTTGCCGCTGATACGAATGATCGCCACACCGCCTTTGCCCGCGGGGGTCGCGATCGCCGATATGTTTTCTTCCGTCATTTTTCCGCTTGCTCCTCTTTTTGTTTTCCGTTTCTTTTCTTATGGACAACGGTCGCCGTATTTATAACTTATATTTATATCTCGTTACTATTATATCACAGTATCTTTTCTCTGTAAACCGTTTCGAACGGGTCGAGCGCAAAAAAAGACGGAAAATATAACTTTTTCTTATTTTCCGTCCTATCCGTTATCCGAAAATACCGCCCGTTTCCTTTGCATTCGGAAACGGGCGGGCTTTTTTCAGTTGAAAAATTCGTCGGGATCGTTTTCCGAGTTCGGGGTCGCATTCCCGTTATTTTGGTTTTTATCCGCCGAAGAAGTGCTTTTCCCGCCCGAAAATTCCGAGAACGGGTCCTCCGGTTCTTGTTGCGGGCGGGGCTGTTGAGCGTAAGGATTGCCGCCGTAGGGATTGCCGTAAGGATTGTTATAAGGCGAACCATACCCGCCGCCGTAAGGGTTGCCGTAGGTGTTGCGGTACTGCTGTTGTTGGCGCATATACGCCTCCCGTCTTGCGCGCATATACGCGTCGTAATCGACGGCGTTGCGGTTGCGGAGCACGAAGACGATGACGAATCTCGAAAGCGGGATAAACAGCGAGAGCATACCCAAAACGAGATAGTTTTTCGGATAGTATTTTTTATACAGACCGAACAGCAAGATGAGCATAAGGATCTCATAGATGAGTTGGAATATCGAAAGGATATAATCGCTGATATTATAAAATTTATAGACCGTATCCGTAAAGCCCGAAAGGTCCGTCCAGTAAAATCCCAGATCGTCGAACAGAGGCACGCCCTCCGACAAAAACAGGAATATTTCCGCCGCGACCGCGAGCGCGCATACGACCGTCGTTACGATCTGCGCGAGCATCGCATACAATCCCGCGCGTTTCATTTTCTGACCGAACACGTTACATTCGCCCGCGAGTTTACCGATATACCAAATATTCGCGAACGGTACGAACGCCAAGCCCTTGCGTTTCATTCCCCTGCGTTTCGCCATTGTATAAACGCCCACGCCTTGCAAGATAAAAAACGCAAGCCAAATACCCGCCGCCAAAGCGATCGTCAGAACGGGCGTCCACGACGTTTCCACGCCGCCGTTATAAAGATACAAAACGATTCTGACCGATTGATACAGACTATACAATTCCATACCGATTAAATATCTCCCTGTTTATCTTTTTCTTCTCCGTATTCCACCCGCATCAGCGTCAAGCCTTTCGCGGGCATCGTCTTTCCGAGCAATTCCCGTGCGCCCGTTTCGTAGGCAAGTTTTAAGCTCTCCGCCGTCCTTCGACCCGAGGCGAGATCGAGCAGTTCGCCCACCATCGTCCGCACCATATTATAAAGGAAACCGTTCCCCGTTACGTAGATATGCAGATCGCGCCCGCCGTAACTTTCCGTTTCCTCCACGCGCACTTCGTACACCGTCCGCACCGTCGTCTTGACCGACGAACCCGAGGCGCAGAACGCTTTGAAATCGTGTTCGCCCTCGAACAGTTTCGCCGCGGCTTTCAGCTTTGCAAGCGAGGGCGCGTTCTCCACCCGCGCGGCGTACCGTTCTTTGAGCGGCATTTCGCGTTTGGAAACGTAGAGGGAATAACGGTAGGTCTTGCGTTTGGCGCTACGGTTGCAATCGAAATTTTCGCTCGCCGCCCAACCGTCCACGATACGGATATCGGGAGGCAGGAAACGGTTCAGACAGTCGGGCATTTTATCGGGCGGAACGGTGAGTTCGGCGTCGAAGTGGCAGGTCTGACCCGCCGCATGCACGCCCGCGTCCGTTCTGCCGCTCGCCGTCGTTTTCACGCGCACGCCGAGCGCGGAATACACCGCGTTTTCCAGCGTTTCCTGCACGGACGGCGCGTTTTTCTGGCATTGCCAACCCGCGTACGCCGTACCGTCGTATGCTATTGTCAGAACGTAACGCATATCCCGCTCCTTTCCTTTGTCATACCAAGGCCGCGGTGTAGATCCGAAGTACGATCACGCCCGCGAGCAACGCCGCAAGGAGCAGAAACGCCAAGAGATCCCGCCAACCGAATTTGAGTTTTTTGTATTTCGTACGCACTTTACTGCCCGAATAGCACCGCGCGTCCATCGCGTCGCCCAGTTCGTCCGCACGGCGGAACGCGCTGATGAGCAAAGGGATCAGAATGGGTACGATCGCCTTGACCCGTTTGATAAGCCCGCCCGTTTCGAAATCCGCGCCGCGCGCTTTCTGCGCGTTCATTATCCGTCCCGTTTCGTCCGTCAGAATAGGGATAAAACGGAGCGCGATCGACATGATGAGCGCGAGTTCGTGAACGGGAAAACGTACCCATTTGAGCGGTTTGAGCAGACTTTCGATACCGTCGGTGAGCGCGACGGGCGTGGTCGTCAGCGTGAGTATCGCCGAGCCGAGCACGAGCAGGAACAATCTCGCCGCGAAGAACACGGTGAAATAGATCGCCTCTTTGGTGATTGTAAAGATCCACCACGAAACCAGTACCGTTTCCCCCGAATGGAAGAACAGGTTCAAAACGGAAGTGAACACGAGCAAGAACAGCACCGCTTTCACCGACCGCAACAGACTTTTTATCGGTACGCCAGAGCTTACCGCCGCGAGCAGGAACACGAACGCGCACGCGCCGAGCGCGTAAAAGTTTTTCGCCAAGAACACCGCGACGATATACGCGATGAGGAAAACGATCTTCAATCTCGGATCGCACTTATGCACGAAAGAGTCGGCGGGATAGTATTGCCCGAAAGAAACGTCACGCATTTTCGCCGTCCTCCTTCGTTGAACGCATACCTGCCCCCGTCGAACGTACCTTTTGCAGAACGCTTTCGAGGAAATCCTTCGTCGTCGGGCTGCAATCGACGCGCACGCCGCGGCGATACAGCTCGTCCGTGAGCTTACAAACGAAAGGAACGTCCAGTCCCGCCGCGTCCGTCGCTACGTGCGTTCGGAAGATCTCTCTCGGCGTATCGACGGCAAGTATTTTGCCGTCGGAGAAGATCGCCGCGCGGTTGCAGTTTTCCGCGATCTCGTCCATATCGTGCGAAACGACGACCACCGTTTTACACCAGTCTTTATGAATGGCGTGGAGCAATTCCATCACCGCGCGTTTGCCGAGCGGGTCAAGCCCCGCCGCGGGTTCGTCGAGAATGAGTATTTCCGGTTTTGTCACGATCACGCCCGCAATGGCGACCCGACGTTTCTGCCCGCCCGAAAGCTCGAACGGGGAACGGTTTTTGACTTCCTCATAGTTCAGTCCCACGATCGTGAGCGCGTCTTTGACGGCGGCGCGGATCTCCTCCTCGCTCATCTCTTCGCAAAAATTCTTCAAGCCGAACGCGACGTCCTCGAACACCGTTTCCGCGAACAGCTGATATTCGGGGTACTGGAACACCATTCCCACCTTGCGGCGCAACGCCTTGAAATCGGCGGTCTTATCCGTGAGGTCGTACCCGTTCACGCGCAAGACCGTTTTCGCCGTCGGCGGCGCGTTCTTTTTGGGTTTTTTGGGTTTGTATTTTTTCTCTGCGGTCGGCACTTTCAACAGCGCGTTGAGGTGTTGCACGAACGTGGATTTTCCGCTGCCCGTATGCCCGATGATCCCGAAAAAGTCGCCCGAACGTATTTCCAAGTCCACGCCGTTTAAAGCGTGCGTGGCGAACGGCGACGACGGGTTATACACGAACGAGAGGTTCTCGCAATATATCCTGCCCGTTTCCTCCGTTTCTGCCGTTTCCGTCCACTCCGCGTTTTCTTCCGTCGGGCTTTCAATTTCCGTTATTCCTCTTTCTTTGAGCGTTGCCGCAAGCTCGTCTGCGAGCGTTTCCGCCGTGAAACCGTCCTTTACGGGCAGACCGCCGCGAGAGAGTTCGCGGCATATTTTGACGGGTCGGGGCAAAGCGAGGGAGCAGTCGGTAAGCTCCTTTTCGCGCGCCAAAATATCCTGCGGCGCGCCCTGCATCACGATCCTGCCGTGGTCCATCACCACCGCCCTGTCGGCGAGCAACGCCTCTTCGGGGAAATGGGTGATGAGCAAAACGGTGATATTTTCTTCTTTATTCAGCCGCCAAACGACGTCCATTACCTCTTTCCGTCCGCGCGGATCGAGCATTGCCGTCGATTCGTCCAAGATCATTACGCGGGGTTTGAGCGCCAACACGCCCGCGATCGCGATACGCTGTTTCTGACCGCCCGAAAGCCGCGAGGTCGTGGAATAGCGGTATTCCGACATACCCACCGCGCGCAAAGCGAAATCGATACGTTCGCCGATCTCCGCGCGTTTTACGCCTACGTTTTCGGGGCCGAACGCGATGTCGTCCTCGACGATGGAGGCTACCGTCTGATTGTCGGGGTTTTGGAACACGATCCCTACTTGTTTACGTATCTCGAACAGGTTTTCCGCCTCGCCCGCGTCAAGACCCATAACGGTGATCTTGCCCGACTGCGGCGACAAAAGCCCGTTGGAGAGCCTTGCGAGCGTGGATTTGCCGCTCCCGTTGTGACCGAGTACGGCGACGAACTCGCCCTCGCTTACGGAAAAGTCCAGATCTTCCAAACAAAAAGCGACGTCCTGCGAGAACACGTCGCCGCCGTTCCCGCCGTCCGTTTCATAGGAAAACCGTACTTTTTCGAATCTTATCGCGTCCATTCTTTCGTTTCGCCCGCCGAGCTTTCCGCTCGGTCTTTCCTTTACACTATATTATAGCAAATTTTTCCGTTCAATACAATGAAAACGGTGTGAAATTTTCCGCCGTTTTTCATCACTTGCCGAGCGTTTTTACGCTCCGCGCTCCCGTTTTATCCACCGTCACGATCACGCTGCCGTGCGTATCCGTACGGTACGTCGCCGCGCCCGCCCGGACCAAGCTCTGCGTTACCCTCTCGGAAGGGTGCGAATACGGGTTGTCCACGCCGCAGGAAACGATCGCCGTATCCGCGCCGAGATAGGCTAAAAATTCGTCGCTCGTCGAGTCCTCGCTGCCGTGGTGCGCGACTTTGAGTATCTCCGTACTCGTCAGGTCCACGCCGTAACGGGCAAGGACCTGCAACTCATCGTCGGCGATCAACGTTTCTTCGACCGTCGCGGGCGCATCGCCCGTCAACAGCGCGCTCGCACCCATATAATCGAGCCAGACCACGACCGACGTTTCGTTCTCCTCCGTCGGCGTTTGCACCGCGCCTTCCGTCATCGCGGCGTAAGGGTATAAAAACGCGAACGTGTAGCCGCAATCGGCTCCGACGTCCAAAGTCTTGTTGCGGTCGGCATATTCGTACGCACAGCCCTCTTTCATCACCGCGGCGAAAAAGCTCTCGTATTCGTCGTTTTCCGTACCCTCCGCGAGCAGGGGCAGAAATACTTTCCCGACCTCTTTATATTCCAGCACCGTATCGAGCGAGCCGCAATGGTCGGAGTCCGCGTGCGTTAATAAAACGTAGTCTATATACTCGACGTCGAGGGCGTTCAGATACCGCAATACGGCTTTCGCCGTGGTCTCCGAGCCGTCGCCGCCGTCGATGAGCATCGTCCGGCCGTCGGGGAACTCGATAAAGGTCGAATCGCCCTGTCCAACGTCGATGAAATGCAGGCGGAGTTCGCCCTCCTTTCTTTCCCCGACCTTGGGCAAAGCGAAATAATATTTCCACGTGGAATAGGGAACGAACGCGGAAACGACGACGAGCAGAAGGACCGCAAGCGCGACCGCGAAATGCAGGATATGTCTGTTCTTTTTAAGTTGCGCCTTTATTTCCTTGCTTTTCTTTGCGTAACCCATACCCCGTTTATCAGTCCGCCTTTCTCGTTGCCGCTTTCTCGATCTGCGCGAATATCTCTCCGAGCGCGTCCGTTTCGTAGTCCTCTACGCGCCCCGCGTCCGCAAGCTCGGAAATATGCGGATCGAGCGGCATACGCGCCACGGCGGGTATACCGTACTCCGCGGCGATCGACTTTGCCTTGCTCGCGCCGAACACTTCGATCTTCTTCCCGCAATCGGGGCAGGTGAGATAGCTCATATTCTCCACCAGACCGAGTACGGGTACGTTCATCATATTCGCCATATTCACCGCTTTCTCCACGACCATTTTCACGAGATCCTGCGGGGTTGTAACGACGACGATACCCGAAATGGGAATACTCTGGAACACGGTCAGCGGCACGTCGCCCGTTCCGGGCGGCATATCGATGAACAGCAGGTCTACGTCTTTCCATACGACGTCCGTCCAGAACTGCATCACCGTACCCGAAATGACCATTCCCCGCCAGATGACGGGCGTTGTCGTCTCGTCGAGGAGCAAGTTCATCGACATCATCTGTATGCCCGAGGGCGAAAGCACGGTGTCGATCCCTTCTTCGCTGCCCGTCGCGCGGTCGGTCACACCGAACATGTGCGGGATAGAAGGTCCCGTAATATCGGCGTCCATGATCCCCACGGACTTGCCCTGTTTGTGCGCGAACGCGGACAGGAGCGCGGTGGTGAGCGATTTGCCCACGCCGCCTTTGCCGCTCACGACCCCGATCACCTTTTTGATCGAGGATCTTTTATGAGGTTCTTTTAAAAAACTTTCCTTTTTGCGCGACGAACAGTCCGCCGAGCAGCTCGAACAGTTATGACTGCAATTTTCCGACATAACGTTTTCATTCTCCTTAAATTTTCAGGTCTTATTATACGCCTATCGCGCCGATTTGTCAATGTATTTCGCCCCGTAAAGCCGCAAACGGCGCGGTTTTTGACAAAAACTTCCTGTTTTGGCGGTAAGCCGATACGAAAAAGAGGGCAAAAACGGTTGATTTCCGCCTGGAAATGGTGTATAATATATAGGCTGCGCGTAGGCGGGGAGTTAGCGGCACCCTGTATCTGAAATCCGCTATATCAGAGCCGAACGCCTTTCCCGACGGTATTTATGGAAGGTCCGCGCGCCGCAAGGAACGTTGATCGCAAGGTCTTATGCAACGCAATGCCGTGAACCGTGTCAGGACGGGAACGTAGCAGCTCTAAGCGGATTGTTTGCGTGTGCCATAAGGTAGCTTTGCAGGAGTCACCTACGGCGTTTCCGCTTCGGTAGATCCCGGCAAAAAAGGATCGCGCAGTTTTTTATTTTCGTCTATGAACGGAAGGACTATTCAAAAGCCGAAAAACGGCTTTTGGATAGTCCTTCTTTTATATCCAAGCGTAAGGTCTTTTTCAGTTTCCCCCGCCGATAGAAACAGTATCGGCGTTTTCCCGCGTTTTATTCTTTTTTCCCGTTCTCTTTTTCCGCGGAAACATTTTCCTCTTTCCTGCCGCGAATATCCAGTCCGCAAAGTTTCTCGTCCTCCAACACCACGCCCCGCTGTAATTTCGCGTACCCGTATTTCTCCCGTATCTTCGCCACCGCGTTTTCCGCGCGTTCCTTCTTCTCGTAATCGCCGCTATCGGGCAACCCTATCGTCAGCTGTTCGATATGATGATCGAACCCCGATACGCTCACGCCGATCATACGCACTTTCGTACCGACGGGACAATGCTTACAAAACAGCCCGTACGCCGTTTTCGCCACGTCGCCGCAAAGCGCGGTCGGCGGGACTTTGGTCTGACAGGTAATATCCTGCAACCGCTCGTTCCGTACGACGATATGTACGGTGTTCGCCCGACCCACGTCCGCGGCGCGCATTCTCGCCGTCACGCTCTCGGACAGCGCGTATATCCAACGTTTTATCTCCTCCCGTTCCGTCAGGTCTTTGGGCAGGGTCGTCGAATTGCCGATGGATTTCAGGTCCTCTTTCGTCTTTTCCCAGCGCACGGGTTCGTCGTCCTCGCCCCGCGCGTAAACGCGTAACTGCCTGCCACGTTTGCCGAGTTTTTGCGTGAGCAATCCCTCGTCCGCGCCCGCAAGCTCCCCGATCGTTTTGATACCCAGCCCTGCAAGCGTTCGCGCCGTCGAATCGCCGACGAAAAGCAGTTCGGTAACGGGCAACGGGAACACGACTTCCCTGTAATTCTCCTCCGAAACGACCGTCACCGCGTCGGGTTTTTTGAGTTCGGAGGCGAGCTTTGCGAATACTTTGTTAAAGCTCACGCCGACGGAAACGGTCACTCCCAGTTCCGCTTTGACCTCTTTTCGGATACGCTCGGCGATCGTCCTGCCGTCGCCGAATAGAAAGGTGCTTTCCGTCATATCGAGCGCACATTCGTCGATACTGCATTCCTCGATCTTGTCCGTATACCGACCGTATATCTCGCGCACGAGTCGGGAATACCGTTTATATTCGGAAAAATGCGAGGGGACGAGTTGTAACTCGGGGCATTTTCGGAGCGCGGAATACACCGTTTCCGCCGTCTTTATCCCGAACTTTTTCGCCTCCTCGTTTTTGGCGAGCACGATCCCGTGCCGTTCCTTGGGATCGCCGCAGACGATCAGCGGTCTGCCCGCGAGAGAGGGATCGTTCGCGATCTCGACGGAGGCGAAAAAATTATTCAGATCGGAATGTAATATCACCCGTTTCCTATCTTGCATACGCCCCTCCGCTCTCTTGTTCGGCTCTTAAAGCTTTTCGTTCCGTATATACGCGCTCGCGCTGTGCGCCGCAACGTTCCCCTCGCCCACGGCTTTGGCGTACTGGTACGGTCTGCCCGTGCAGTCCCCCGCCGCAAAACAGCCCGCTACGTTCGTTTGCATATCCCGCGCCACGACGACTTGTCCGTCCGCCGTTTGCAGTCCGTTCATCAGCACGGCGGGCGCAACGCTCTCCCGCAACGCGAAAAAACCGTCTATCGCTAATTTTTCGGGCAGATCCTCGCGCGGCGGCGCGGGGAACGATATTTCTTCCACCCGCGTTCCGCCCGTGAGTTTTACGGGCATTTTACGGAGCGTTATCACGTTTTCGCGATCGATCTCCACGTCCTTATACATCGCGATAAGATATACTTTCGCCGCGAAGTTCGCAAGGTGTTCTATTTCGTGTTCGAAACGTTTGGAGGTGCAGAGCACGGCGATGGTCTTGCCTTTATACAAGAACCCGTCGCAGGTCGCGCAATAGCTCACGCCCCTGCCCGTAAACTCCGTTTCGCCCTCGATCGTTTTCACCGTCTCCACGCCGCAGGCAAGCACGACCGTTCTGCTCTCGTAATACCCGCCCTCCTGCGTGGCGACCCCGAATTTTTCTTTGAGCGCGTACACGCCCGAAACGCGTTCTTCCCGCACCTCGATCTCCGCCGCCGGCAGTTGCGCCTGCAACTGACGGCAGAACCGTTCGCCCGAAATATCCGAAAGTCCGGGATAGTTATGGATACGCTCCGCCTTACGTACCTTTTCGCTCAACGTTTTCACGCCGAACAGCATAAAGCTTTTTCCGTTCGCTTGCAGGGTAAGCGCCGCCGAGATCCCCGCGGGACCGCTGCCGACGATGATACAATCCAACATACACATTCTCCTTTTCTTGCAGTATGCGCGATTTGAGAAAAAACCTTTTCGGCGTTTCTCCGAAAAGGTTTTTATTTTTCGCTATACGGAAACGAACGCTTTCATCAATAATATACTTTCGTCCAGTACTTATCGTTGTTTATATCCTCTTCCGGGTCTTGCACCGAAGTGATCTTCGCGTATACGACGACTTTTTCCGTCGCGTTCGTATCGATTTCCGTGAACGCCGTCTTACACTCGCCGTCCGTATACCAACCGACGAACGTATACTTGTCCGTCGAGTTCAGATCTCCTATCTTCGCGCCCACGCCGACCACGTACGTGGCGGGATATTTGCTCGTATCCGCGTCGTACATTGCGGCGGGAATACTTCCCACCGTTCCGTCTATTACGGAATAATACTCGATGTCCATAACCTGCGGGGTTTCGGGTTCCGTCGTTTTCGTTACTTTCGCGTAAATGACCACGTCCTTCTCGGCGGTTTTGCCGACGCCCGTAAACGCCGTTTCGCAGCTCTTATTCGTGAACCAGCCCTCGAACGTATACGTAACGTCGTCTTCGACGTACGTTTGCAGATCGTCGACCGTCGCGCCCACGCCTACTATGTAAGACGAAGGATAGCTGCCGTCTTTTACGTACATACCCGCGGGCACGGAGCTTTGCGTTCCGTCGATGACCGCATAATACGTTATGGTATGCGAAGTTTCGAACTCGTCGGGCGTAGCGCAACCGACAAGACAGAACAGCGCCGTAACGATACTCAAAAGCCAAACCAGAAATTTCTTAATAACAGTTTTCCCCTATACTTTCTCTATTATGAATATTATAACATACGTTCATTTCCCTGTCAAGCTTTTTTCCCGAATACAAGTTGGAAAAAAACGTCAACCGAGCGCGACGTCGAGTACCATCATCGCGACGAACCCGATCAGAACGCCCCACGCCCCCAAATGCGGCGATTGTTCCGATCTCGCGTCGGGTATCAGATCCTCCGCCGCCACGAACAGCATCGCGCCCGCCGCGAATCCCAACAGCCAAGGCTGGGCAAACCGCAACGCCGACGCGAGGAAATATCCGACGATGGCGAACACGGGTTCGGCTACGCCGCTCGCAACGCCCCATAAAAACGCTTTCCGACCGTTCTTGCACGCCGCTTTCATCGGCAGGGAGATCGCCGCGCCCTCGGGGAAGTTCTGTATGCCGATACCGATCGCCAGCCCCAACGCGGACACGTACGCCGCCGTCGTACCGATACGGCTCGCCGCGCCGAACGCGAATCCCACCGCAAGCCCCTCGGGGATATTATGCAAAGTCACCGCTAAAAACAGCCGCATGGATTTTTCGGGGCGTACGTTCCCGCCCCTTTTCCTTTGTTCCGTGGCGAGCTTATCGAGCGCAACGAGAAAAAGCCCGCCGACGATCACCCCCGCCGCCGCGGGAACAAACGCCAACCGACCGAAAAACGCCTCCGCCTGCGTAAGGGAGGGCAACAACAGCGACCACACCGCCGCCGCGACCATCACGCCCGAGGCAAAGCCCAAAAAGAAATGGTTTATTTTCGGGGGTATCTCCCCCTTAAACAAAAATACGACCGCCGAACCCAGCGAGGTCATCAGAAATATAAACGCGATACCCAAGACCGCGAGCCAAGTATTCCACATTCGTTTTTCCCGTGTTTCCTTTGGAGTTTGGCGCTTTTACCGCCTACTATCCATCGTATGCGCGTTGCGGAATACTTGTGCTCCGTTTTTATCCGTTTACGTTACGCCGTTACCGAGCTTGACGAACTGCCCACGTACAACGTATACTTCTGCCCTTTCACGAGATCGGGCGAGCTTATGACCACTCTTTGGAACGCCAACGCGGGCGTGTACGAAACCACGACGTTCCCGCTGCTGTCTTGGACGGTCACCGTCGTACCCGCTGGAATCGGTACCGCCCGCCGCGTTCAGACCGTCGTCGCTCGCGGCTAATTTGATATTGCCGCCCGATATTTCGATACTCAACGCCTCCAAGCCCTCGTAGCTTTTCGTTATCTCGATCGTACCCGCGGTCACCGCCAACGTTTCGTCCGCGTGGATACCGTCGTCGCCCGCGGCGATGGTAAAGCTACCGCCCGAAACGTAGACGAAACCGAGGGTGGTATCGTCGGAATTTTCCGAATGTACGCCGTCTTTGCCCGCCGTGATCGCGCTGCCCGCGCTTTCCTGAAAAATCGAATCAAACATTATACCGCTTTCTCCTCCGCGTAAACCTCTTTGTCTACGCTTTCTTTTTTCGCTTTCTGTTCCCGTATGTACGCCGCGCCGTATTTGGAAAACGAGGTCTTATAGATCCCGTTCCCGTTCAACAGCCCGATCAGCCACGTCGGGTATGCGCCGCCCGTTTTGATCTCCAGCAGCACTTCGCCTTCGGGCAGCAGCAACGTTCCGTCCAGTCCCGAACAGAGCGAGAGCCGTTCCGTTCTGTAACGGATATTCCGATCGAACGTCACCCGAAGATCGCTGCCCGTTTCCAGATACGCCGTCCTGTCGTACAGTAAGAGCATACTCGGTTTTAACCCGCCGTAAAACCGACAGAAATACCGTATCTCTTTTTCGATCTGACCGCCGTCCGCGTTCACGCCCATATTGATAAGCGGCGCAAGCTCCTTTTCCTTTAAACAGATACGCCGTTTGAACACTACGTGATCGCATTTCTTTTTCAGTTCCAAAAACACCTTTCCGTCGGGTTTGGCAAGCCCGTAGCTCCGCGCACGGAGTTTTTCCTTGTAGAAGGGGCGTTCTATCGAATCGCGGATCAGCCGCCACGTGTCCGTATCGTAATATAAACTCTGTATCGTCGTTTTCCCGTACTCGTCCACCGATAAATGCTCGCCGATCTCTTTTAAAACCGTTTTATATTGACTGGGCGTCAGCATATATTTTATCTCGTGGCGCTTGAAAACGTATTTGTCTATCTTCATTTCCTACCGCCTTTTTCTCGTCCGTTCGTATAATCAATCATCTTCCGACCCGTTTTATCGCATTAAAAAAGAAAAAAGAAGATTTTTTATCTCCTTTTTTCTCTTTTTTATTTCTCACGCTATCGTTTTCAAGTCCTCGTCCTTGACCTCATAGACCGAAGTCGCGCCCGCTGTGCCGCCGCGCTCGTACAGGAATCGGAACTTTACGCCCTCGGTCAGATACAAGGCGTAGTCGCCGATATCGAAATACCGTTCCAGTTCGTATTCCGCTCCGTCTATCTCGATCGCCGTCAGAATATCCCCGACTTCCAGACCCATTTCCGCCGCGATCCCTTCGACCGCGGAGATCGCGATATCCTCTTCGATCCTGCCGTAACCGCTCTCCTCGTCGTATACGTATTTGGAATTTTTCGAAGTCACCGTCACGCCGAACGTGAGTTTCCGAACGCCGTTATGTATCAGAACGTTCTGCGCGACCGCTTTCACGATCTGTACGGGTACGGCGTAATTGATATTCTGATCCTCCGTATCACCCGCGTTGGTGATCCCGATAAGCTCGCCGTCGCTATTGAACAAGCCTCCGCCCGAGTTCCCGGGATATAACGCCGTATCGATACGTATGGAACGGTATGAACGGGTCGTACCGTCTATGTTCAACGAGATATGGTCGTTATCCACGCTCACGATCCCTTCCGTCACGCTGATACCGCCGCCGTGGGGATTGCCGATCGCGATGGCGGTTTGACCCACGTAATATTCCTCGGCAAACGTAACGGCTTTCGCGTTCTCGTTGATGGACTTTACGACCGACGTTTCCGCGCGGACGAGCGCAATGTCGTATTGCGCCGCGCCGCCTACGTAGTCGCACGGGATCGCATAATCGTCGTACGTGTAATAGGTTTTCTTGTTCTCGTCCGTCTGTTTTTTGGGTACGCTCTCGCTGCCGTACAAATAACAATGTATCGTCGTCGAAATCTTTTCCTCTACGGCGTCCGTATCGTAGATAACGTGATAGTTGGTCAGGAAATACGTATACTCCTCGTCCATGCGATAGATAACGCACGCGCCCGTGTATACGGCGGTCTTGGTGTCCGTTTCGTCGTCCTCGGTGCTATCGTCTGATTCCGTGAACTCGCAAAACACCTTTCCGACCGTTTGCAGGCATTGATTGATCACGACCGAATTGTCCGTCGCCGCAACGCCGTCGCCGTCCTTGCCGTCTTTGCCGTTCGTACCGTCTTTACCGTCCTCGCCGTCCGTTCCGTCCGCGCCGTTGGCGATCTGGAACGTACTCGTTCCGCCGTCCGAATAGTAGATGGTGTAGGTATCGATAAGCCCGTCGGAGGAGGTCTTGGCGACGGAAACGATACTCACGGGCGTATTCGTTCCCGCATAGAAACAACCCGTAAGCCCCAGCGACAGCGTCACGCAAGCCAACGCGCCCGAGATCGCCAAACGTAATTTTTTACCTTTCATATTCTCCTCCCGTCGTAAAAAACGTACTTTCATTATACGACAAGGATCAAGGATAAGTCAATATTTTTTATCCGTTTTTTCGAAATTTTTTCTCTCCCCGTCATTCTGTGTAACGCGAAAAATCTCGCTCCTCTCAACGAGGGAGCTTTTTTAGTAAATATCCCCCACTAATGTGGGGTGCTCTTGGGGAATTTTGAGTAAGTTAGTATAAAACCAACCCACTCATATTCCCTTTTTGCTTTACATAGCGTATTGCGGTAGGTCTATTGCGCCTACGAGATTATATACGATTTTTATATCTTGGAACTTTTGACCTTCGTAAACTTCCGTTTCGCCTATGTAAATTCTATCCACGAAACTGTGCAGAATATCGGGCGTAAGTTCTTCGATTTCAGTATATTGCTTTACAATACGAATAAACTTTGCTAATTTCTCGTTGTCGTTATCCACGGCGGCGAGAATTTCTTTTAGTTCTTGTACTTTACGATTTAACTCGTTTTGCTCTTCTTCGTAAGACTTAGAAAGATAATCAAATCGGTCGTCGGTTATTCTTCCGCTAACGTTATCTTCGTATAGCTTACGAATAATCTTATTGATTTCATCGCATCGTTTATTTGCGTTTACAATTTCAGAATTTGCTTCCGTTTGCATTTTCTTAACTTCCTTTTGTGAGTGGTTAAGATAGTGCGTTATAAATTCTTGTTCGTGCAAGAATACGTATTCAGAAACCTTGCGAATATCATCCAAAACGATTTGTTCTAATCTACTTACCAATATTCGATGCGGAAAACATAGACCTTTTTTCTTCTTGCGATAGGTAGCGCAAGTATAATTATCCATTTCTCGCTTGTAGGCTATTCGTTGTATGGTAAGTTTGTTCTTACAGTCCATACAATAGAGCATACCCGTAAACATATTTACTTCGTTAAACTTTGTATAAGCACGTTTTGTTTCTCGCATTTTTTGTACCATATCAAAAATTTTAGGTTCAATAATCGCTTTCTGCGTATTTTCAAATACTACCCAATTTTCTTTTGGCAAACGTACTTGTTTTTTGTTCTTAAAAGATTTCTTCGTCGTCGTAAAATTTACCGTTCGCCCTGCGTATGCGTGCCGATTTAACATATTCTTTATCGTTTGCGGACTCCAAATTTCCATATACTCGCTCGGCTTATGAATTTTCCTACCACGTTGCACGTTATATAACTGCGGTGTCGGTACTTTTCTATCCGTAAGTAGCCTTGCAATCTTGGGAATACTCATACCGCCGATATAAAGGTCAAAAATCTCTTTAACGATTAAGGCGGCTTCTTCGTCGATTATCCATTTATCTTTGTCGTTTGGGTCTTTAATGTATCCAAACGGTGGATTAGAAGATAAATGTTTTCCTGAATTACCTTTTGACTTAAACACTGCACGGATTTTCTTGGACGTATCACGGGCAAACCACTCGTTAAAGTAGTTTTTTATCGGCGTTATATCGTTATCCCTTTGAACGGTGTTATCTACGTTATCGTTGATAGCGATAAATCGGATATTACGGTCTATAAAATACATTTCGGTATAATATCCTACCATAATATAATCACGTCCAAATCTTGACATATCTTTTACGATAATCGTTTTAATATTACCGTCGTTAACGTCGCTTATAAGCCTTTGAAAATCGGGGCGATTAAAGGTTGTTCCTGAATACCCGTCGTCCACGTAAAAGCGTATGTTCCCAAAGCCGTGTTCTTTGGCGTACTTTTTGAGCATTTCTTTTTGGTTTACGATACTATTACTGTCGCCTTGTTGCTCGTCATCACGAGAAAGTCGGCAGTAAAGGGCTGTTATTTCTTCACCTCCATAGTTGTAATTAAAATTATTTTTCATTGCCAATTGCATTTCTAACATTATTTTTTACCTCCGTTAGCCCGCAAATAGCAAGTTCGTTCTTCATTTATTAAATTGTCTGTTTTACGGTCTATAAGTCTGCGCATAATATCAAGCGGTGTTTCTTTCGCACCTTCTTTTTCCGTAGCGGTAACGACGTAAACCGTATCTCCAATTGAAACGTATTCCAATCGGTCAATTAAAAAATTCTTGTTAGTGGTTTTAATAGTCTTGTTTTCCGTAATAATAATCTCCTTATCAATGATTTTTACTACGCAAAACACTTGGAAGTAACGGTCTTATTCTTTATTTAGAGTACCGTTTTCTTTTTTACTCTTTAAGGCTTCATAACCTTCTTTTACGAGCTGAACTTTCGTTATCCCGTTTTCTTCGAGAAAGGCGTTTATTTCATCAAATAGCGTTCTCGGTATCATAGTGCCGAACGTTCCGCTTGCTTGCTTTCTCTTTTCTTTATTCTTTTCTTCATACTTCCTGCGTGTTTTACGTAAGGGAGTATCTTCTTTTCTTTCCATTGAACTTGTCCTCCATAAATATATTATCGTATTAATACATATTCTACTTGATATTTATCTTTAAGTCAAGCTCTTTTGGATAGGGAAAAGAAAATATCCCGTCTAATATTTATAATTTCTATTTTTACGCTCGTGCTTTACACGTTCTTCTTCGATTTCCTCTTCTATTTGTTGTAGTCGGGGAACTTGTGACATAACACTCGGTTTGCATAAGTCTTCTACGGCAGAAAAGAATACGCTAACGGAGTTTGCGCCGTTTAAGATATTACTACACAAGTTTGGAGCATTGCTTGCTATGTATTTACCAACTTGGGCGTATTTAACGTCTTTTGACTGTTCTGCTTTAATCTTCTTGTTTTCATTAACTATATCAAGCGTATCTTGCATAGAACGGTCAAGGCGTTTGGTTAAGTCTTTGTTTGCAACCGTTAACGCTATAACTTGCTCTTGCAGCTTACCACGCTTTTTTGGTATTTCTCCGTTTTTAGCTTCTTCTAAAGCATCCGCATACACCTGATTTTCACGCCTAATTTCTTCAGCTTCTTCAATAATTTTCTTCGCTTTGTATTCGGCGGTAGATAGGTGTTTTGCTTGACTTCCTTCTTTGCCACGTTGCAAGCCATATTTCTTTCCAACTGCTTCGTAAAAGTCCGTTTGAACCTGTTGTAGTTTCGTCTTATCAAATAAGTCCTTGCTGCATAGTCTTCCATCGGGAGTTATAGGTATAAGATTTAAGTGCATATGCGGAGTCGTTTCGTCTAAATGAACTACCGCCGAGATTATATTTTCTTCTCCGTATCTCTCTTCAAAGAACTTGGCGCAGTCTGAAAAGAAACTGTACTGCAACATTTTAGGTAAGCCGTTGAAAAACGCCTTGTCTGAACCCACGACAAATGAGTTCATTACGACAGCATCTTTTCGTGGTTTAAGACCTAATTCTTTTAACCGTTTGTTAATGAACTCAGTATAACCGCCAAAGGGATTAGAGTTCATATGATAATTGTCTTTTGTTCTTTCGCTATCTATTTGCGGGTTGTCCGCCTCAAAGGTTTCGTCACGTTCATTTTCTTCTTCGACGGGCGAAACTTCTTGTTTATGGTATTTCTCCATATGGCATACTAAATATGATATTTTCGTTTTCCTCCTTGTTATTTTTAGTCGTTATTTTGCCTCGCAGAGCCCACACTTCGATTTTCGAAGTATAGTGGGCTACACTTTACTGATTTTCTTAAAGTTTTGCTTGCCGTTTGCTTAACACTCACGGCGGGTGATAATGATGATAATTTTTCATTTTAATTTCCTCCTAATTTTGATAAACCCCTCACTATTAATGGACAATAGAGAACTAAGAGTTTAGGTTTTTTATAAAACTTTCTTCCTTAAAAAAGGGCGCAAAAAAGTCGCTGATAAAAATACCACCGACCTAAAGGGACAAAAAATCCGTACGAATCAAAACACGCTTAAAGCGTTTCTACTCCGCACGGATTAATTATCCGAATATGAAGTTGTAAGAGTGTAGCACCTAAAAATTTGTACTACAAAATAGACCTATCGCCAAACCTCGTTTTTGAACGTTGGCGTGCCTACTTGAAACGTTGGTCAGTCATCTCAAGCCTTCCGCTACCTAAAAGCGAAAGGACGGCATATTGTCGTAAAAATTTGCACGACAATAAAACCCTAAGTAAGCCGTTTTGTTTCCCTTTATGTAAAACGACTTCGGGTAAACGTAAGAAACTATCCTACAAGTGTACGAAAACGCACACTTACAAAGCCTGCCGATGCTTGCAAGCTTAAACAAGGGGAAGAAACCCCTCAATTATATATACCCACACAAAGCATAACCTAAACATATGTTCGTGTTTGTAATTCTATTTTATCATAAGAATCTATAAAAGTCAATAGGCAAATGTCCACGTTCTTGGACATCTGCCTATCTTTTGTAAAAGATTTTAATTTTATATGACAATTTACTTCTTAATATACTCTTTTTCTACAAGATAATTATATACCTTGTTAAAATCTTGGTTTATTAAATCTAATTCTTCTTTGTCAATTAAATAATTATATTTTCCTGTATAAAAATCAACAAAAGTTGGTAGAGCAAATAGACAGTCTCTCTCTTCAACCTCGTCGTTTTCTATTTCCCACAAAACACTTGCAAGTAAGATATAAAACTTATCCATTCCGTTTTCGTCAATTTCGTCACGGTGTTGCTGTCCCCAAATTAACGGCATTAAATGAGCATAATCTTCATCATCTCCATCAGGTTGATACATATATCCTTCTTCTTCCTTATAATACTTCACGTCATCGTAAATCCATTCTTTTAACATCTCGTAAGTCATATGGCTTGGAATTTCAAGTAAATGTTTAACATCGGGCATTTCGGAAGTTAAATAAAGCTCATAAGTATTACCAACTTTATGCCTTGATATTGTTTTTTCTTTGACTAGCGACATTAGAACATCTATAGCAAACTGTTTTGGATAATCAGACAATAGCTTAAATACGTTTTTTTGTAAAATTCCTTGATTGTTTAGTATTAAATTAAGAAGTTCTTCTTTTATAGGTGTTTTTAACTTTTCAAAAAGTTCTTTTTCGTTTTGTCTATTTTTAATGGATATTGCAATAGAATCATAGTTCTTAAGAAAATTAGAATATTCTTTGTCAACCATTTTAACCCAATCGAATTTGCCGGAACTATTAAAACAATGACGCCACATTGCATTAAAATAACTTTTACCTTCAGCAGATACGGAGCAAAATTCTTCAAGGTCGTGTGTTGCTTTAACACATTTTTTAAACGCCGTTTTATATGCTTCTATTGTTGAGTAATCACTTTCTTTTGGCAAAACCATTTGTTTTTCAAAATGTTTTATTTTTAGACGGTTTTTCAAACTAAAATCCATTGCTTGTTCAGTTAGTTTCATTGATAATCTCCCGTAAAAGTTTTAATACATATAAATAAGGCAATTACCCGCAGAAGATGCAACGCCAACTAGAAATTGCAGTTTTGTAATCTTTCCGCTATTATATTTCTCAAGTGCCTCATTATATCGGTTTATTATAAGTTCTTGAGCCTCTTCTCCATAGATATATTCATCGACTTGTTCATCGCTTAATTTCCGCCAACCGATTCTAAAATATTCTTTTACGGCATTTGTGAATTCTTCTATCGTAATCATTTATATAACTCCAAGCATTATTTGTTATTTCTTATAATGTGGGCTTAAATTGATAAACAACTTTTTCAAATCTTCGCCTTCTTCGGTATTTTGAACAATATACTCTAATAATTCTTCTTGACGAGCTTGACCGAGTGTTAATCTATAAAGTGAAAGAATTTTAATCATTCGTTCATATGCAGATATATCTCTACTAAAAGGATACATTGGCACAATTCGCTCAATCTTTACCATATCTTCTGTTTCAGGAACACCCCAAAATGGTATAAGGTCAGAAGAGTGTTGGTTCTTTTCTACCGTATCATTTACAGCAATCTCAAACATTTCACGCCATACGTCGTTTTCAAATTGATTATCACCATATCTTTCTGCAATATTTTGACGAATTGCAAGACATTCAAACCGATTTATTCTTCCTTCACGCTGTTCAAGGTCTATAGGGTTTGACGGTAAATTCCAATGCACGATTTTTCTACAATAGTTATGGAAGTCCAAACCTTCTTGTCCAATAGACGTTGAAGCAAGCACAAATGGTCTAAACGGAGAGTTGAAAGCATTTCTAACGATTTTCTTTCTATCCGTTGATTTATCTGAATTTCCTTCACCTTTGGTGAAAGCAACAGCAAAGTGTGTTCTTAAATTCGTTGCTCTTGTTTTTCCACCTAATGCTCTTTTTTTGAAAGAATTAAGCGTATCAACGCCATATAAGGTAGTTTTAATTGACAAGGAATCGGCAATAACGTTATGCAATCTTTTTATAGTATTGTTATCTTTATCTAAT
>JBGVLV010000020.1:0-3403 GCA_045124465.1 Candidatus Scatosoma sp. | reverse complement strand
TCAAATCGGAATAAGAAAAAGTAAATCACCGCTTGCTTGTGTGCAGTAGGCGAGTTAAGATGGCGTTGGGACGCCTGCGCCAGTATTCACGCACTTTAGTGCGCAAAATAAAGCCCCCACTTTAGTGGGGGATATTTACTTTAAGTAGGGGCTTACTCGCCTTTAAAGGGGAGAAGAGCCGCGATTCTCGCGCGCTTGATCGCCGTCGCGAGAAGTCTTTGGTGCGCCGCACAAGTACCGCTCATTCTGCGGGGCAGGATCTTACCGCCTTCCGTGATGAATTTCTTCAAACGGTTGACGTCTTTGTAGTCGATGACGTCAAGCTTTTCCTGACAGAACGCGCATACCTTTTTACGGGGCGCTTTTTTATATACCTTTTTTACAGGCGCTTTTTCTTCCATAATCGTATACTCCTTATTTTATTTTCAGCCTTTCTCTCAGAAAGGAATGTCGCTGTCGTCGTCCATCGCTTGCAACGTAGGCTTGCGCTTGGGCGCGGCGGCTCTGGGCGCGTCGGCGTCGTCGAACCCGTCTCCGCTGTCCTTGGGGGACAGGAATTCGCAGTCTTGTACGATGATGTCTACCGCGGTGCGTTTCGCGCCTTGGTTATCTTCGTAGTTGCGGATCTGTATACTTCCGCTGACGGCAACCTTTTTGCCCTTTTTGGTGTAACGCGCGATCGTTTCGCCCAGTCCGCGCCAAGCGGTACATTCGAAAAAGTCCGTCTGGCGTTCCCCGTCTTGCGAGGAGTACGGTCTTTGTACGGCGATCGCGAACCGACACATAGCTACGCCCGAAGGGGTTTCGCGAAGTTCGGGGTCACGCGTTAAGTTTCCGATCAAAAATACTTTGTTCATACAGTTTTCCCTCTTATCAGTTGAGCTTTGTGATCAAGCGTCTTACAACGTCTGCGTCGATTCCCGCAACACGTTTCAGCTCTTCAACTACCTTGCCGTCTGCCTCGAACGTCATCAGCACGTAGTACGCTTCGTTTTTGAAGTTGATAGGGTAAGCGGTCTTCTTCGTACCCCACTTGTCCGTGGATACAACGGCGCCGCCCATCGTCTTAACGATGTCTTCATACTTCGCGATCTCCGCGTCCTTTGTCTCGTCCGTCAAATCGTTGTTGAGCAGATAGAGCATTTCGTATTTAGCCATAATTTTTTCACCTCCCGGTCGTATTCGGCATATCTTCCGATATGCAAGGTTTTATACGGCTCTTTCAAGCCGTGTAAAGATATTATATCCCATTTGGGAAAAATAGTCAATCGTTTTTGCGGGTATTTTACGGAAATTAAGGCTTATTTTCCCGAAAAACCGCGAAAAAAGAGGAAAGTCCGAACTTTCCTCTTTCCGCTTTTAATTTGTTCCGCCGTTCGTTTCGCTTTCCGTGGTGGAATCCGAATCGCTCGAGCTTTCGCTTGAACTGCCTTCCTCCTTGCCGCTGCTTTAACTGCCTTTCGTGCTTGGATTATAGACTATCATATAGAATTCCAAATAGACGACGACTTGGTCTACGGTGAGTAAGCCTAACGTGGGATTTTCTGCACCGAGAATATTGTCAAAAGCGGCGGTATATTTATGATCCACAAGTTTCATCGCCGCAATGACATTAGAATCGATTTCAGTATTACGAAGGTCTACGCTGGTGGAGATAACGCCGTCCTCGTTCATTTCGTTCAAGGAAGTGTGCTGCATATTGTACTCGATATTCTCGATCATCGAGGTCATATCCGCGGTGATCCTGTAATCGTAATGGTAAGTGACGGAGCCGTCGTCCTTTTTGGTCCTTATCAAATATTTCCAGGTAGAACGGAGCGCGTCGCTCTTATTTTCGACTGCGACGAGTACGCCGTCCTTGGTCACGTATGCGCCTGCGGGGACCGTATTGCCGTTTTTATCGATGTATTTCTCGCCGGGCTGGACGTCGGTTTGCTCCTTGCTGTTTTCGTCGAGAATGGTGATACCTTTCGCGCCTTCGATATTCTTATAGTGCATATCCTCGTCGAACACGTCGCCGACCGTCAGGGCGTCTACCGCTTTGGGCAGTTCGTCGATGGAAACTTCGGCAAGGTGGCTGAGGATCTTGTTGTCGCCGACGTCCAAAACGTCGCCGAGGGCAAGACGGCTCGTCATATTGCCGAGCACGGGAGAGTCGCCCGACAGGTCTTTCATCTTCGTCGACTCGTACATGATCGCCGTTTCGTTTTCGTCGGAAACGTAGTACAGAGCGACCTTAGTCGCCTGTTCGTCGTCCTCGTTCAGAAGGATTTCGAGCGTTTCGCCCGTTGGAACGAGGCGATAGCTCGCGAGTACGTTGCCGTCCCCGTCCTGTTGTTCGTAACCGTTTACCGTGCCTATGGCGTATTCGATGAGTTCGCCGTATTCGTTGTATACGTTCCTGTTCTCGGCCACCGCGACCTGTTTTTGGAGCGGGGAAACGGAACCGTCGTCCTTGACCTTGTAATGCACGCCCTCTTTGCCGTAGAGGAGATACATAATGAGTTTATCCTCCGTATTTTGCGAGATAACGCTCGTCAAAGCGATCTCGTCGATGAAATCCTGACTGCCGTTGCGGAAGTCGCCGACGGTACGGAGGGGAGTGGTCAAGACGTTGATACCCGTTTTTTCGCCTTGCTCGTTATACACGTATTCGAAGTCCGTGCCTTCCTCGCCGTAAGCGAGGGAAATGAGGAGCGGGTGCGAGGCGTAAGTAACGTTGAGCGCGTCTTGGAGGGTAACGTTGTTGATCGTACCCATCATATCGCCTTGGAGGTCGCCGAGGGTGGTTTTCTCAAACCGAACGGGCGAGCCTATGCCGTATTCGCCGTTCGTTTCCGACACTTCGTAGACGAAATATACTCCGTCCTCGCCTTGGTTGCCGTTCATATCGGTATTCCACAAAAGGAGCTTTTCGACGTTCGTTTCCGCGCTTGCCGTTTCGTCGGCGGTAGCCGCGACCGACTCGTTCGACGTTTCCGCGAACAGGAGTACGTAAGCGTTCTCGTTTACTTCTACGATCTCGGTATACTCGACGGGATCGCCGTTGTCGTCGCAGACCTCGATATTGTCTTGATCGGAAGTATCGAGGGTATAGAACGCCTGATTCATCGAAACGGACTTGGTGCCGTCCGTGTTCTCGATAATAGTATAGTGATGTTCCGCGCCGTACGCGACGGAGCAGACGGTGCTGTCGTCAAGGTCGACGTCCATAAGCGCGTCGAGGGGCAGGGCGTTGATACGTTCGGTAAGCCCGCCGCCCGCGAAGTCGCCGACGAGCATTTTGGTCTTGCCGTTCAGCATTTGGACTTCGCCGTTTTCGTCCACTATATAATCCTCGCCCTCGATACCGTAGCAAAGTGCGTCGAGAATATCGTTGCCGTCGCCGAATTTAAGGAACAGA
>JBGVLV010000019.1:0-70800 GCA_045124465.1 Candidatus Scatosoma sp. | reverse complement strand
TATTCGTTTATCGCGCCGTGTTCGACAAGGATATCGGAAAGACGGGCGAGGCGTTCGGGGGAAAGCGTTTCCCCGCGCGCTTTTTCGTCGATCTCCGCCGCGCGGAGGATCTCTTTCGCGCTTTCGCGGGTGAGCTTGAAATAGTTGACGAGGTTGTTTTCCAAGGTCTTACGACGGCTCAAAAACGCGCATTTCACCGTTTGGCGGTAGGCTTTTTCGCTCTGGACTTTTATCCGACCGCGCACGAAATCGATCTTGACCACCGCCGAATCCACGTTCGGGCGGGGCATAAACATATTACGCGAAACGCGTTTTACGATCTTCGCCTCGCCTTTGAGGGCGATCGCCGCCGTGATCGAGCCGTATTCGGGCGTGTTCTCTTTCGCGCAAAAGCGGTCCGCGACCTCTTCTTGCACCATAATGGAAAGGCTCTGCACTTTTTCGCTCTCTTCCAAAAATTTGGCGACGAGGGGGGTCGTGATATAATAGGGCAGGTTCGCGACGACCGCGTATTCCCCTATCTCGTTTTCGAAGGCTTTGAGGTCTATTTTATTAAAGTCGCGGAAGATGACCTCTACGTTTTCCAGACCCGCGAGCGTTTCCGCGAGCACGGGCTGCAAGTCGCGGTCGATGTCGAACGCGTACACCTTTTTCGCGCGTTCCGCAAGTGCGCGCGTGAGCGTTCCCGCGCCGCAACCGATCTCCACGACGGTCGTGTTTCCGTCTATGCCCGACGCCGCGACGATCGAGGAAAGCAAGTTGGTATCGGACAGGAAGTTCTGACCGAACTGCTTTTTGAACGCAAAACCGTGTTTTTGTAGTATTTCCCGCAATTCGCTCATCGCGTTCTCCTTTTCAAGTTCATTCGGAGTCGGTGATATATTTCCGAATATACAGCGGTATCTTTACGCTTTCCGCGAGCCGCTTACAAGCCTCCACTTCCGCCTCGCCGATACAATCGACGATAGAGAAACGGCAGGGTACGCCGTTTTTACGGCAAAGCTTTGCGAACTCGATCAGCGCGTCGAACCCGCTCTCGCCGAACTGCGAACGGCAGATGGGCTGATATTTTTCCTTACACGAGGCGTTGAGCGACACGTTCACGAGGTCGATCTTGCCTTTGAGGTCGGGAACGATGTCCCGTTTATTGATGAGGTTGCCCTGACCGTTGGTGTTCAAGCGGGTGGAAAGTCCTTTGCTGTGGAAATAATCGCAAAGCTCGGTCATTTCCGCCACGCGGTAGGTCGGTTCGCCGAAACCGCAGAACACCGCCTCTTTGAATTTGGAAAGATCCCCAAACCCTTTCACCGCCGCAATGACTTTATCGGCGGTCGGTTCGCCGTGACGGAGCCACAGATAGTTGCCGTAGTAGCTCGTCCGCTCGTTCCGAACGCAGAAATCGCAACCGTTGGAGCATTTGTTGGTGAGATTGATATACAAATTGCCGTCGAGAACGTACGCATACGTATCCTTGCGGCCGTCGTCGGGTTGCTTGGCGACGTTGCGGTTTTGGTTCTGTTTCTGGGGCTTATTCGGTTTGTTCGGTCTGCCCTGTTGCTTGGGTTGGTTCTGCTGGTTTTGCTGACGGTTTTTATCCTGCGCGCCTTGAACGTTTTGACCGCTTTGATTGTTTTGAACGTTTTGGTTGTTTTGCGGGTTTTGTCCGTTGTTGCCGTTGCCGTTCTTTTTCTTTTTACGGCGACGGCGGCCGCCGCCCTGACCGCCCTGACCCTGTGCGGGTTGGGGGTTTTGCGCGTTGGTTTGGGGATCGAAATTTTTCGTTTCTTCCATAGTCCTTATTCCTGTTGTTTATTTGAGTTTGAAAAACAGCCGTTTCGCGTTTTCGAGTACCTGCTCTTGCAACGCTTTTTCGTCCGTTTCTTTCAGCTCGGCTATCCTCGCCGCGACGAAGGTCACGTTCTTGGGTTCGTTGGGGAAGGTGCCGCGATAGGGCGCGGGCGTGAGGTACGGGCAGTCCGTTTCCGTAAGAATACGGGTAGCAGGTATGCGTTGAACGCTATCCACGACCTTTTTGGCGTTCTTGAACGTAGACGTGCCGCCGAAAGAGAAGTACAGTCCGAGCGCGGCGAAACGTTCCGCCATTTCGGGGGAGTACGAATAGCAATGCATCAGCGCGCTACGGCGCAAAAGGGGTTTGTTTTGTTCGAGGATCTCGAGCGTTTCCTGCGCCGCGTCGCGGCTATGGAGAACGACGGGAAGTCCTTTTTCGTCCGCCAAAGCGAGCTGTTTTACAAAGAGTTCGCGTTGAAATTCTTTGGGCGGGTTATCGTCGAAATGATAGTCAAGACCGATCTCGCCGACGGCGACGCATTTTTTATGGTCGCAAAGCCGCGCGATCTCGTCGAGGTCGCCTTCGCGGTATTTTTTCAGTTCGCTCGGATGAAAGCCCGCGCAGAAATACACGAAGTCGAACGCGTCGGACAATTCCGCCGCTCGGCGGGAGGAGTCGAGGTCGAACCCCGAACATATAATACGTTCCACGCCCGCGGCTTTTGCGCGACGGACGGTTTCTTCCACGCCGCCCACGGCGGCGTATTCGCCGCCCGTCAAATGACAATGCACGTCGATATACATAATCTTTCTCGTTTTTTATTTGTTGTTTTGGGGTTGCTTGTCTGGGGGCTAAAAGCGCAACTACGTTGCGGGTACGCCTTACGGCGTGGGCGCAACCTGCGGTTGCTTTACTGGGGGCTTATTCGTGGGCGCTGCCCACACCTGCCAGGGGCTTTGCCCCTGTACCCCACGAGGAACTAAGTTCCTCGACCTCTCACCTCACAAGCTCCTCGGTTTCTCAGCCGAGTTGTGTGCCGCTTTTTACGTCTTTATCGGGGGTCACTAATGCGAGCGTGCCGTCCGAGTCTTCCGCAGCAAGGATCATTCCTTCCGACAGGATTCCGCAGACTTTTCTCGGTGCGAGGTTGGTCACGAATACCACTTTCTTGCCGATCAGGTCTTCGGGCGCGTAGTGCTTGGCGATACCCGATACGACGGAACGTACTTCGTCGCCGAATTTGACCGTTTCGTGTAATAACTTCGAGGATTTGGGTACGCGCTCGCAAGCCACGATCTCGCCGACGCGGAGCTGGACTTTCTCGAACTCCTCGAACGTTATCTCCGCTTTGCTCGACTTCTCCTCCGCTTGCACGGGCGCGCTCGCCGCCGCGATCTGCGCCGCGCGGATCTTTTCGATCTCCGGTTCCAACGCTTTAAAGTCCACTCTCGCGAACAGGGGGGGTACGGCGTTGACCGTTACCGTTTCCCTCAGCCCGAATTTCGCGCAGTCCTCCAACGTTCTCGTCTCGCCGCCGAACGCCGCGAGCATTTTCTCCGACGTTTCGGGCATAAAGCTGTCGAGCAGCGACGCGCAGATCTGAATGACCTCCGCGAGGTTATACAACACGTCGTTGAGCCGAGCTTTCTTGCTCTCGTCCTTGGCAAGCGCCCAAGGCATCGTTTCGTCGATATATTTGTTCGCGCGGCGGAGAAGTGTAAATATCTCCGAGATCGCGTCCGCGATACGGAGTTCCTCCGCTTTCGCGATCACTTTCCCGACCGTAGCCGCCGCCGTGGCTTTGAACTCCGCGTCGGGGTCTTGCTCGTTTGCGGGCAGAGATTTCTCCACCGTGCCGCCGAAATATTTCCCGATCATCGCCACCGTACGGCTGACGAGGTTTCCAAGCACGTTCGCAAGATCGGTGTTGAACCGTTCCGCGACCAGTTCCCACGTGATCTGACCGTCGTTGTCGAACGGCATTTCGTGGAGCACGAAATACCGCACCGCGTCCACGCCGAACAACCGCGCAAGGTCGTCCGCATAGATCACGTTGCCTTTGGATTTGCTCATCTTGCCGTCGCCCTGCAAAAGCCAGGGATGACCGAATACCTGCTTGGGCAAAGGTTCGCCGAGCGCCATCAAGAATATGGGCCAGTAAATGGTATGGAAACGCAGAATGTCCTTGCCGATAAGGTGCAGATCGGCGGGCCAGTACTTTTTATAGTTCTCGCCGTGCGCGCCGTCCGCGTCGTAGCCAAGACCCGTGATATAGTTCGCGAGCGCGTCCATCCATACGTACACTACGTGCCGATCGTCGAAAGACACGGGTACGCCCCATTTAAAGGTCGTACGGGACACGCAAAGGTCCTGCAAACCTTTCAAAAGGAAGTTGTTCATCATCTCGTTCTTACGGGAAACGGGCTGAATGAACTCGGGGTGGGTATTGATATGTTCGATGAGCCTATCCGCGTATTTGCCCATCTTGAAGAAATACGCCTCCTCTTTCGCGGGCTTGACCTCTCTGCCGCAGTCGGGGCATTTCCCGTCCACGAGCTGGCTCTCCGTCCAGAACGATTCGCAGGGCGTACAGTACATACCCTCGTAGTACCCTTTATAAATATCCCCTTGGTCGTAGAATTTTTTGAATATTTTCGCGACCTGTTTTTCGTGGTCCTTATCCGTCGTGCGGATAAACCTATCGTAGGAAGTACCCATCAGATCCCAGATATTTTTTATCTCGCCCGCGATCTTATCCACGTACGCTTGCGGCGTTATGCCCGCCGCCGCCGCTTTTTCCTCTATTTTCTGACCGTGTTCGTCCGTTCCCGTCTGGAAAAACACGTCGTAGCCCTGCTTGCGCTTGAACCGCGCGATCGCGTCCGCAAGCACCGCCTCGTACGTGTTTCCGATATGCGGCTTGCCCGAGGTGTAGGCTATCGCCGTCGTAATGTAGTAAGGTTTTTTCGCCATAACAAAAGCTCCTTCTTGTTCTGATCTTCCTTATTATACATCATTTGAACGAAAAAGTAAAACAAAATCACCGTCTTTGCGCCCTTTCAAACAACTTTCTGCCGTCATTTCCGCGCCGTTTCCCGCATACAATAGTTCTATGAACACACTTTTCGCGCTTATCTTTATCCTCGCCGATATCATTCTGCTATTCCTCTCGCCCGAGAACTTCCTCTCCACCCTCCTCGACGGCGCGTCCAAGAGCGCCACTTTGTGCCTTTCCCTGCTTTCGACCTACTCCGTATGGCTGGGGCTTATGAAGGTCTGGGAGGCGAGCGGGGTCACCCGCGGCGTGTCGCGTATGGTCAAACCCGTCGCCAAAAAACTTTTCAAAACGGACGACGAGGAGGCGCTCGACGCGGTGTGTATGAACCTCTCCGTCAACCTGCTCGGCATTTCGGGCGCGGCGACCCCGTACGGGATCCGCGCGGCGCAGCTCCTCGACAAGACGGAAGAGGCGGAGTATTCTTCGAGTATGCTTTTCGTGCTCAACGCCACCTCCATTCAGCTCATTCCCACCTCCATCATCGGCATACGCGTCGCCTTAAACAGCGCCGCGCCGACGGATATTATTCTTCCCACCCTCATCACGACGGTGTTCTCCACTCTGCTCGGAGTGGTCCTGACCCGACTTTTGATCCCGCCCAAAGCCGCAAAGCGCAAAAAGCGCGCCCACGCGGGCGTGAAGATACTCAAAACGAAGGGGGCAGGTATTTGATGACGTACGCCCTCGCTTTGATCGTACCCCTGTTGTTCCTGCTCTCGTTCGTATTCGCGCTCTTTAAAAAAGTCAAGCTGTTCGACTGCTTTACGGAGGGCGTGAAAGGCGCGATCCCGCTCATCGTTTCCATCTTCCCCTATATCGCGACGGTGACGATGCTTTCCAAGCTTTTCGAGGTGAGCGGACTGGAAAGCAAGCTTACGGACCTGCTCGCGCCCGTGTTCTCTTTTACGGGCATACCCGACGAGATCGCCCCGCTCCTGCTCGTCAAGCCCCTTTCGGGCAGCGGCGCGATCGCCGTGCTTTCGGAGATACTCGCCCGTTACGGCGTGGACAGCTATGCCGCGCGGTGCGCGTGCGTGGCGTACGGGTCGTCGGAAACCATTTTCTATATCGGCGCGGTGTATTTCGCGGGTCTGAAACGAAAAAAACTCACGCTCGCCTTGCTCATCGCCGTGTTTTCCTATCTCGTTTCCGTCGCGTTATGCTGTCTGCTCTGTCGGATTATGTAGCTTTTGGAAGTTTTTCTATATCCGAACCCGCAAAAATGTGAGAACGGAACATTTTTTGCGACGTAGATATACTTTTTAACTTTTTTTAAAATTTTCGAAATTTTTCTTTACTTTTTTCTCCAAACATGATAAAATATATTCGTAAATCGGTTGAGGAAACCGAGATACGCAAAACAGCTCATCATTTTCCCCCTTATCATATAGGTAACCGCCTCGAAGTCGCGAGATTTCGGGGCGGTTATCGTTTACCGTTTTTTCCTCATATTTGAAAAGCCTTTCCCGTTCAAGGGAAAGGCTTTCGAATTTTAAGTTATCGAACTTTAAATTATAAGCAATGCCCGTTTTTCTCGATGACGCGCACGACTTCGTCCACGCACGCGGCGCACGTTTCCTTGCTCTCCGCCTCGACCATTACGCGCACGAGCGGTTCCGTTCCCGATTCGCGGACCAGGATCCTGCCCGTATCGCCCAAGCGTTTCTCCACTTCCTTGACCGCCGCAAGCACTTCGCCGTCCGACATCGCCGCCTTTTTGTCCTTGACGCGCATGTTTTTGAGGACTTGCGGGTATACCGTCATCTGTCCCGCGAGCGCGGAAAGGGTCGTCTTTTTGTCGATCATCGCCTGCATGATTTTCAGGCTCGTCAAAAGCCCGTCGCCCGTGCACGCGTATTTGGAGAAAATGATATGCCCCGACTGTTCGCCGCCGAGAATATACCCCTTTTCCGACATACGCTCGTATACGTATTTGTCCCCGACCGCCGTCTTTTCGTAGTTTATCCCCAGTTCGTCCAGTCCTTTGTACAGACCGAAGTTGGACATTATCGTCGTAACGACGGTGTTCCCGATGAGTTTGCCGCGCTCTTTCATATACCGCGCGTAGATATAGATGATCTGATCGCCGTCCACGAGGTTGCCTTTCTCGTCCACGCAAAGACAACGGTCCGCGTCGCCGTCGAAGGCGAATCCGACGTCCAGACCCTTTTCCACGACGAATTTTTGCAACGCCTCGATATGCGTCGAGCCTACGCCGTCGTTGATGTTCGTGCCGTCCGGCTCGTTCCCCATTACGAACGTGGTCGCGCCGAGCGCGTCGAACACGCTTTTCGCGATGTTCCAGCTGCTGCCGTTGGCGCAGTCCAGACCCACTTTCACGCCCTTAAAGCTGTAAATGCCGAGCGAGATCAGATACCCGATATAGCGGTTTCTGCCCGCCACGTAGTCCACCGTTCTGCCGATACCGCTCTTTTTCGCGTACGGAACTTCGGTAAGCTCCTGCCCGAACGCGCAGACCTTGCCGTCGAGGTACGCCTCGACGAGCGCGATCACCTCTTCGTCCATCTTCTCGCCCGCGCCGTTGAACAGCTTGATACCGTTGTCGTAATACGGGTTATGGCTCGCGGAGATCATAATACCGCAATCGAACCCGTCCGAACGCACCACGTACGCGACCGACGGGGTCGTGGTCACGTGCAAAAGGTAAGCGTCCGCGCCCGAGGATACGATACCGCCCGAAAGTGCGTATTCGAACATATACCCCGATCTTCTGGTGTCTTTACCGATGACGATACGCGCGCGTTCGCCGCCCTCGCGTTTGACTTTCTCGTTAAAGTACCAGCCCAAAAACCGACCTACTTTGAACGCGTGTTCCGCCGTTAAGTTCTCGTTCGCCTCGCCGCGAAAACCGTCCGTTCCGAAATATTTTCCCATTCTGCTTATTTCCTCTTTATTTTTATTTTTTAGAAACTATCTCGTTTTTGTTTTTATAAATAGAATTCTCTTTCACCACGCCGCGCACGCACGACAGGGGGTATACGTTCGTCCGCCGACCGATCACCGTACCGGGGTTAAGCACGCTGTTACAGCCCACTTCCACGAAATCGCCGAGCATCGCGCCCATCTTTTTCAAACCCGTTTCTATGCGTTCTTCGCCGTCCTTGACGACGATCGGCGTTTTGTCCGACTTTACGTTGGACGTGATCGAACCCGCGCCCATGTGCGATTTGTAGCCGAGTATGGAATCGCCCACGTAGTTATAATGCGGGGTCTGTACGTTGTCGAACAGAATAACGTTTTTGAGTTCGACGGAGTTGCCGACCACGCAATTTTGCCCGACGAGCGCGCTGCCGCGCACGAACGCGCAATGCCGAACTTCCGTTCCCGCCCCGACGATACAAGGTGCGCCCAAAAACGCGGTCGGCGCGACTTTCGCCGTTTTATGCACCCAGACCTTGGGCGATATTTCTTCGTATTCGTTCTTATCCAGCGTTTCGCCGAGTTCCTCGATGAACGCTTTCAAGCCCGCAAGCGCCTCCCAGGGGTACTTGAACCGTAAGAGATAGGGTTTTGCCTGCGTATGATCGAGATCGTAAAGATCGTTTATTTCGTACATTTTCTTCTCCTGTTTTTCATTGACTTCCCGCCGTTTTGCGGGGTATGTATTCCGAGCGTTGAAAAAACGCCCCCTATTACAGTATATTTCCCGCGAACGGGATACGCGACTTCTTTCGACAAATATATGTTTTTATCATTATAACACACCCGTCCCCGCTTGTCAAGAACAGGGCAAACATTTTTTCCGTTTCCGTACGTAGTTTCCGCGCCCCGCACGATTTTTATGCCCGCCGCGCAAGGACATAAACTTATAATCCGCCGCCCGTCCGTTTCGGACGGGCGGCGGGAGTTTTTCCGACCGTTTATACGTTCTTACCCATTTCGTAGGCTTGTTTCAAAAGCGCGGGCTTGCCTAAAATCTCGCCCCGCTCCGAAACGCCGTTTCCGAGTATCACGCCTTTCTCCACGCTACCCTCTACACATTCGGCAAAACCGCGGAAACACGCCAACGTGCCGTCCATCACCGTTTCGCTGTCCTCCGCCGCGGTCGCGATATAATACATATCTTTCCCGACGATCTCCGTCCACCGCGCCACCGTTCTGTCGATGACCGCTTTGAGCTGGGCGCATATCGAATAGAAATACACGGGGCTTGCCAAAACGATCGCGTCGGCGGCGATCATCTTTTCCAAGATCTCGCGCATATCGTCGTTGAACGCACACCTGCCCCCGTGGTCGCTGCAAAAATAACAACCCGAACACGGCGCGATCTTCTTTTCCGAAACGCGTATTTTCTCCGCGGCGTTACCCGCGTCGAGCGCGCCTTTCATAAACTCGTCGCAAAGAATATCCGAGTTCCCGCCCTTTCTCGGGCTACCCGACAAAATCAGTACTTTTTTCATTTCCGTTCTCCTCTCGTTTCCTTTGTAAAATCAAAGCGGGTCAAGCCCGACTTTTCTTTTTCTTCATTATATCACACCACGAAAACCGAAGTCAACTTTTCGCGAACACTTTTCTTGCCCAACCGCATTTTCCGTTTTTGCATAAAAAATATCTTGCCACCACACGGGTAGACAAGATATTTTTTCATTTTTTCCGTTTAACATAACGCCATAGCCAAGGGGACTTCCGCCACAAGCGACGCCATTAAACTTCCCAAGAAAATCGCAAAAATGAGATAACACGCCACGCTGACGATAACGCCGATCAACGCGCCCTTTCCCGCCGACTTCGCTTTTAAAGGCGTTTCGTTCTTCCAGCACAAGTACAAGATCAGTCCGATCAACGGGAAGAAAAAGCCCAACACCGCAAAACCCATATTCGGCGCGTCCGGCTTTTGCACCTCGGCTCTCGCTCCCTCCACCTGTCGCCCGCAATACACGCAAACCACCGCATCGTCGTTGATTTCTTTTCCGCATTTGCTACAATACTTCATTTGTAGACCTCCAAATTTATTTTGTAACATAATTATATCCTACATTTTGTAGGAAGTCAAGTGTTTTCCTACATTTTGTAGTAAGATAACTTTATGAAAAACAATTATTTTGGCAAAACGTTAAAAGAATTGCGGCTTGAAAAAGGATTATCTCAACAGAAATTAGGAGAAATTTTTCACGTTTGCAATCAGACGGTGAGTTTTTGGGAGCTTGGCAGTCGCGAACCCGATTTGGACACGTTGCTCCTTATCGCACGGTTTTTCGACGTGACGACGGACTACCTTCTAAACGGCGATACGCTTTCTCTTTAAAAACGCGCCGAGAAAACTTGCCTTCGATACGAAAGACAAAAAAATATCCCGTCGGGAAAATCCCGACGGGATATTTGTTCACGAAATATTATTTCGCGCAGTTCTTTTTGAGGATTTCGAGATTTTCCATGATCTCTTTCGGCATCTTGTCGCCGAAGTTTTCCGCATAGTACTTCTCGATCTCTTCCGCCTCTGCCGCCCAGCGCGCTTTGTCTACGACAAGGAGCTTGTCGAGCGTAGCCGCGTCGATATCGCAGTTCTCGATGTTGATGTCTTTCGCATAGGGAAGATAACCGATCGCCGTTTCCTGCGCGTCTACCTTATCTTCGCAACGATCCAAGATCCAGTCGAGCACGCGCATATTGTCGCCGAATCCGGGCCACATAAAGTTCCCGTTCTCGTCCTGACGGAACCAGTTTACGTTGAAGATCTTGGGCTGTTTGCTCTTCTCGACCTTCGCGCCCATATCGATCCAGTGCTGGAAGTACTGATCTACCGAGTAGCCCATGAAAGGTTTCATAGCCATCGGATCGTGACGGAGCACGCCGACCGCACCGGTAGCCGCCGCCGTCGTTTCGGACGACATGATCGTTCCGACGAACGTACCGTGGTTCCAGTCTCTCGACTGATATACGAGCGGGGTGGTCGTCGCGCGACGTCCGCCGAAGATGATCGCGGAAAGAGGTACGCCCGCTTTGGAGTTGAACTCGGGCGAGATGCAAGGGCAGTTCTCCGCGGGAGCGGTGAAACGGGAGTTGGGATGCGCCGCGGGGTGCTTGCCGTCCGCGTTCATATCGGGCGTCCATTCGTTACCCTTCCAGTCGATGAGGTGCTTAGGCGCCTCTTTCGTAAGTTTTTCCCACCAAACGGTGCCGTCCTCGGGGTTGTAAGCCACGTTCGTGAAGATCGTGCCTTTCTTCGTGGACGCCAAAGCGTTGGGGTTGGATTTTTCGTTCGTACCGGGCGCAACGCCGAAGAAACCGTTTTCGGGGTTCGCAGCCCAAAGTCTGCCGTCCTCGCCTACGCGGATCCAAGCGATGTCGTCGCCGACGCATTGTACTTTATAGCCCGCGTCGAGGTACTGCTTGGGAGGAATGAGCATTGCAAGGTTGGTCTTACCGCAAGCGGAAGGGAACGCAGCCGCAACGTATTTCATTTCCTTGTCCTGAGGGCGCTTTACGCCGAGAATGAGCATATGCTCCGCCATCCAGCCCTCTTTTCTGCCGAGGTTGGTCGCGATACGGAGCGCGAAACACTTCTTGCCGAGGAGCACGTTACCGCCGTAAGCGGAGTTCACGGAAATGATCGTGTTGTCTTCGGGGAAGTGCATGATATATCTCTTTTCGGGGTCTACGTTACATTTCGCGTGGAAACCCTTGACGAAATCGCCGTCAACGCCGAGCTGGTCGAGGCACATTTTGCCTACTCTCGTCATGATCATCATGTTGAGAACGACGTAGATGGAATCGGTGATCTCGATACCGATCTTGGAGAAAGGCGAACCGACAACGCCCATCGAATAAGGGATAACGTACATCGTTCTGCCCTTGTAAGCGCCTTTCGCGATCTCGTTGACCATCGCGTACGCGTCCTTGGGGGCTTTCCACTTAACGATGGAATGAGGGAGCGCGTCCTCTTCGTTCTCGCAGCAGATGAACGTTCTGTCCTCTACGCGCGCAACGTCGTTTTCCGCGGTACGGTGATAGTAGCAGTCGGGAAGAAGTTCCTGATTGAGCTTAATGATCTCGCCCGTAGCGCAAGCCTCTTCGCGGAGCTGATCTCTCTGCGCGTCGCTGCCGTCGATCCAAACGACTTTGTCGGGCTGTGCAAACGCCTGACAGTCCGCTACGAATTGAAGAACTTTCTTGTTGTTAGTCATAGTTTATCTCCTTAAAATGTTATTATTTTTTCTCTTGAATTTGCTTTGGCGAAATTTGGAAAATCTGAAAATCCCCTATTTCCACCAAATACATTATACCATAAAAAAAATCGATTGTAAACAGTTTTTTGAAAAATTTTTCGAATAATTCAAAAAAAGGTGGCAGTCCCCTCTTGTAATTTTCCGAAAGCGTGATAAACTATTTGCGCTACTTACCCAAAAACAGGAGGAACTTCTATGAAAAACAAATACACCGACAACCGTCTTGCGGAGGAATTCGATCTCATCGTCCTCACCAACGACGCCCACCTTTCCAAAGGTCTGCCCACGGGTAGCTTGGGAACGCTCACCTATTCGTATACGGGTCTGGGCAGACCGATGTACGGCGAGTTCGAGCTTGCGGACGGCGAACGCGTGGAAGAACCGCTGAAATTCCGCGACTTCCGCGTACTCGACGAGAAGAACGAACGCGACCTTTCCCTTATTATGACCTATCTTTTGTCCCGTCAACCGCTCAAAAGGAAAGCTTAACGCGATTTTCCCGCGTTTTCGTGCCCGTCCGCGCTTGACAAACCCGACTTTATACGTTATACTATATAATAAATAACCATCGAGAAAATCTTTTATTCCGCGGTCTTGTATCGGGAAAAGGAATGGAAACGAATATGAGATTAGTCATAAAAGTGGGCACTTCCACGTTGGCGCACGCGACGGGGCGCTTGAATATCCGGCTTACGGGCGAGCTGTGCCGCGTGATAAGCGATCTGAAAAACGCGGGCAACGAGGTCGTACTCGTATCCTCGGGCGCGATCGGCATGGGCGTGGGCAAACTCGCGCTCAAAGAACGGCCCGCCGATATTCCCACCAAACAGGCGGCGGCGGCGGTCGGTCAATGCGAACTGATGTACACGTACGATCGGTTGTTCGCCGAATACGGTCACACCGTCGCGCAAATCCTGCTCACGGGTTCGGATTTCACGGCGGACGACAGGCACGAGAATTTCAACAACACCATCAAACGGCTCTTGGAGCTGGGCGCATTGCCCGTCGTCAACGAGAACGACACCATCGCGACGGAAGAGATCAAGGTCGGCGACAACGACACCCTCTCCGCTTTGGTGGCGGTGAGCGTGAAAGCGGATCTTCTCGTCATCTTGTCGGACGTGGACGGTCTGTATTCCGCCGACCCGCATAAAGACGGGAACGCGAAACTCATCGAGGAAGTGCGCGGAGTATCGGAAGAAACGCTCGCGCTCGCGGGCGGCGCGGGTTCGGCACTCGGCACGGGCGGTATGAAAACCAAGCTCAAAGCGGCGCAATTATGCGGTGCGGCGGGTTGCGACATGGTCATCGCGAACGGCGAAGACCCCGAACTTTTATACGACATCGTAACAGGCAAGAAAGGCGGCTACACGCGGTTTTTCGCAAAATGATCCCGACGGGAGGTAAGATATGATCCGAACGACGCAAGAAATTTTAACGGCGGCGAAAGCGGCGTCGCGGGAGGCGGCTCTGCTCACCGAAAGCCGAAAGAACGAGGCTCTGCTCCTGATGGCGGACGCGCTCGAACGGGGTGCGGCGGAGATCTTGCAGGCAAACCTCGCCGATCTCGAAAACGCCAAAGGCGTTCTGCCCGAAGTAATGCTCGATCGGCTCCGTCTGGACGAGAACCGTATTTCGGCTATGGCGAAAGGGATCCGCGAGGTCGCGGCTCTGCCCGATCCCGTCGGGGCCGTACTCGAACGGAACGCGCTCAAAAACGGGCTGTCCGTTTCCAAAATACGCGTGCCGCTCGGCGTGATCGGTATCATTTACGAGAGCCGACCCAACGTCACCTCGGACGCGGCGGCGCTCTGTTTCAAGAGCGGGAACGTATGTATCCTGCGCGGCGGCAAGGACGCTTACCACTCCTCCGCGGCGATCGTGCGGCTGCTCCGCGGCGCGCTCAAAGCGGCGGGCGTGAACGAAAATTTCGTCAACCTGCCCGACGATACTTCCCGACGGAGCGCGAACGAGCTGATGGCCGCGGTCGGGTACGTGGACGCGCTCATTCCCCGCGGCGGCGCGGGGCTTATCCGCTCGTGCGTGGAGAACGCGAAAGTTCCCTGTATACAAACGGGAACGGGCATCTGCCACGTATACGTGGATAAGGACGCGGACTTTTCCAAGGCGCTCGACATCATCGACAACGCCAAGACCTCCCGCCCTTCCGTGTGCAACGCCGAAGAGGTCTGTCTTGTACACGAGGCGGTCGCGGAAAAATTCCTGCCCCTGTTGAAAGCGCGGCTCGTGGACAGCCGTATCGCGGCGGGGCTTGTTCCCGTGGAACTTCGGACGGACGGGAATGCGTACGCGCTCATCGGCGGTACGAAAGCGGGCGAAAACGATTTCGACACCGAGTTCCTCGACTATATCCTCGCCGTCAAGGTCGTATCGGACGCGGACGAGGCGATCGCGCATATCGCGCGGCACTCGACGGGGCATAGCGACTGTATCGTGACGAGGAATACGGAAACGGCGGACAAATTCGCGCTCGCGGTGGACAGCGCGGCGGTCTATATCAACGCCTCCACCCGTTTCACCGACGGCGGCGAGTTCGGCAAGGGTTGCGAGATCGGTATTTCCACCCAAAAACTCCACGCGCGCGGACCGATGGGCTTGGAGGAACTTACTTCCTACAAATACGTGATCCGCGGTAACGGACAGATACGAAAATAAGGAGAAAACACTATGAACTACATACTCGGTTTTATCGGTTGCGGCAATATGGGCGGCGCGCTCGCCCGCGCGGCGGCGAAAGCGGTCGGCGGCGAGAATATCGCGGTCAACGACTATTGCGAAGAAAAGGCGCAAACGCTCGCGAGCGAAACGGGCGCTGCCGTTCTCCCCTCTGCGGAGCTTGTCAAAGCCTGTAAATTCGTCGTTCTCGGCGTGAAACCGCAGACGATGGAACAGACCCTCGCCCCCCTTTCGGACGTGCTGAAAGCGCAAAAGAACGTCGTTGTCACGATGGCGGCGGGCGTTTCGATCGCGGCGATACGCCGTTTTATCGGCGCGGAACTGCCCGTGATCCGCATTATGCCCAACACCGCCGCGCTCGTGGGAGAAGGTATGATCTTATACGACTGCGCGGACGTTTCCGACTCCGACGAGAAAGCCTTCCTCGACTGTTTTTCAAAGGCGGGCGCGCTCGATAAACTGCCAGAGGACAAGATCGACGCGGCAAGCGCGTTGTCCGGTTGCGGACCGGCGTTCGTCTACGCGTTCGCGGAGGCGCTCGCGGACGGCGCGGTGGAATGCGGCGTACCCCGCGACAAGGCGGCGAAATACGCCGCCCAGACCTTGCTCGGCTCGGCGAAAATGTTGCTCGAATACGGACACCCGAGCGATCTCAAAGACGCGGTATGCTCCCCCGGCGGCACGACCATCGCGGGTATGCACGCGCTCGAAAAGGCGGGATTCCGTTCGGCGGCGATGGACGCGGTGACGGCGGCGTACAAACGCACGCTCGAACTCAAAAAATAAAAACGTACGGAAAACGAAAGGGGCAGGTATGCGTTCATTCAACGCATACCTGCCCTTCTTGTATTCTTTTTATCTCAAAGCGCGGCGACGACTTCCACTTCCACTTTTACGCCCTTGGGAAGGTCTTTCACCGCAACGCAGCTGCGCGCGGGTTTGGTCGTGAAATACTTCGCGTATACTTCGTTGAACGCCGCGAAATCGCCGATGTCGGCGAGGAAACAGGTGGTCTTGACCGCCTTTTCGAACGAACTGCCCGCCGCGCTCAAAACTTCGCCGAGGTTTTTCATCACCTGTTCGGTCTGTTCCGCGATCGTCGCCGTTTCCACGTTGCCCGTCGCGGGGTTAATGGGGATCTGCCCCGAAGTGAACACCAGTTCCCCGCACACGATCGCCTGCGAATACGGACCGATCGCCGCGGGAGCTTTTTCCGTCGATACTTTTTTCAGTTGCATACGATAATTCTCCTTATAACAATTTAAAACCGAAATCGGTCAACGCTTTCTTGATCTGCGCGA
Organism: Candidatus Scatosoma sp.; assembly: GCA_045124465.1. Taxonomy (GTDB): domain Bacteria; phylum Bacillota; class Clostridia; order Christensenellales; family Borkfalkiaceae; genus Scatosoma. The sequence continues at coordinate 54,765 of JBGVLV010000019.1, read as the reverse complement.
TATGCTCGAAGTTACGCGTTTCGAGAATGATACGCAAATAACAGCCGTTGACGTCCGACCCCTCGTTCGCGCGCTCGTGGTGTACGGAAGTGACGTTGCCGCCGAGGTCGGCGATGATACGGGACACGTTTTTGAGCTGACCGGGTTTGTCCATAAGCTCGATCATAAGCTGGCAATTTCTGCCCGACATCAGAAGTCCGCGCTTGATGACGCGGGAAAGAATGGTCACGTCGATATTGCCGCCCGAAAGCACGCACACCGCTTTCTTGCCTTTGAGATCGACCTTGCTGAACATCGCCGCCGCCACGGACACCGCGCCCGCGCCTTCGGTGACGAGTTTATGCTGTTCCATAAGCGCGAGGATCGCCGCCGAGATCTCGTCGTCGGACACCGTAACGATCTCGTCCACGTACTTTTGACAAAGTTCGTACGTGTTCTCGCCCGGCTTTTTCACCGCGATACCGTCCGCGATCGTGGATACGGAAGGCAGTTCCTCTATCTTCCCGTCCGCGACCGAATTCTTCATCGACGGCGCGCCCGCCGCCTGTACGCCGTAAACCTTGATCTTCGGGTTTATGGTCTTGATCGTGTACGCGATCCCCGAGATCAGTCCGCCGCCGCCGATGGGTACGAGCACCGCGTCCAGATCGGAGATCTGCTCGACGAGTTCGAGCGCGATCGTGCCTTGACCCGCGATGACGTCCTCGTCGTCGAAGGGGTGGATAAAGGTGTACCCTTTCTCGTCGCGGAGCTGTAACGCGCGGTTATACGCGTCGTCGTAAACGCCCTCGACCAGACACACTTCCGCGCCGTAGCTCTTGGTCGCCTCGACCTTGGAGATGGGCGCGCCGTCGGGCAGACAGATGACGGCTTTTATGCCGTTCTTTTTTGCCGCCAGCGCAACGCCCTGCGCGTGGTTGCCCGCCGAACAGGCGATGACGCCGCGCGCCTTTTCCTCGTCGGAAAGGCGGGTCATCTTATAGTACGCGCCGCGTACCTTGAACGAACCCGTGACTTGCAGGTTCTCCGTTTTCAAATACAGATCCGCGCCCGGACAAAGCTTGGGCGCATAGATCACGTCCGTTTTCCGTATCACGCCTTTGAGCGCGTTGCTCGCTCTGTAAACGTTGTCGATCGTCAACATATTTTTTTACCTCTTTATTACATTCGTCGCATACTTGGTATGCCCGTTTACAACAAACTGTCGATGAACTGTTCCGCGCACCGCGCCGAACGGTTGCCCTTTCTCAAAGCGAACGCCTCCGCCTTGACTTCGAGTTCCTTTCCGTCCGTCTGCAAGCCGTGCTTTTTGGCAAGCTCGCGCACGATCTCCAAATACAGATCTTTATTCGGCTTGGAGAACAGTACGACCAGCCCGAACCGTTCGGAAAGGGAGAGCGTTTCTTGCAGGGAGTCGTTTCTGTGTACGTCGTCGCCGTCGCGGTCGGAAAAGCTTTCCTTGATGATGTGCCGACGGTTGCTCGTCGCGTAGATGACCGCGTTCGCCGCTTTCGCGCTCGCCGAGCCTTCCAGCGCGGCTTTGAGCATACTGAAATTATCGTCGCTCTTATTGAACGCGAGATCGTCTATAAAGATGATGAATTTGAGCGGATTGCCGCTGATCTTGCCCATGACGTACGGCAGATAGCGGAGCTGGTCTTTCCGAAGTTCGATCAGCCGCACGCCCTCGTCGAAAAAGGCGTTCGCGACCGCTTTCACCGTCGAGGACTTGCCCGTACCCGCGTCCCCGCAAAGCAGGACGTTCGCGGCGGGTCTGCCCTCCACGAACGCGCGCGTGTTCGCCACGACCTGACCGCGTTCTTCCTCGTAGCCGATGAAATCGTCCATACCGATCTTGTCGGCGCTGACGATGGGTTCTATCTCTTTCTCGTCGGAGAGTCGGAACATACCCCGCGAAGAGAAGATCCCGTAGCCGTATTTTTCTATCCCGCGCAAACGTTTCCGATACGCCGCGCCCATATCGAGAACTTGCGAATCGAACGCGGGCAGTTCGCTTTCCGCCGCGCCCATATCCGCCGCGAAATCGGCGCAGGTGAGCGCCGCGAACGCGGAGAAGTTATCGAGTTCCCGTTTCGCCGAACGTTCGATACACGCGGGCAGTTTCTCCCCGCGCGCCGCGCTCTTTACGTATACGTTCTCGTCCTCGGAGAGCAAACGCAGCACGAGCTTGGTCAGCGAGCCGCCGCCCTCGTAAACGTTCGCGACGAACGCCGCGTACGCGCCGCGCTTGTCCGTTTCTTCCGCCTTGCAATAGGCGACGAACGCGGAAAACAACGGTTTTTCCATCACGCCGAAAAAGACGCTCGTCAGTTCCAGCGCGTCGTAAATTTTCCGCAACTTGCTTTCGTTCATACCGCTCGCCTCGTCACCTTCAAAGATTTTCCACGATCTTGTCCGTCATTTCCGCCGTGGACAGCGCCGCGCCGCCGCGCGACAAGTCCGCCGTACGGTAACCCGCGTTCAGAACTTTGTCCACCGCCGAAACGATCGCCTCCGACGCCTCGACCTCGTCGAACGCGTACAAGAGCATCATCGCCGCCGAAAGCACGGTCGCGATCGGGTTCGCCTTGTTCTGTCCCGCAATATCGGGCGCGGAGCCGTGGATAGGCTCGTACAAACCGCGGGTATTGTCCGACAGCGACGCCGACGGCAGCATACCGATCGAACCCGTGATCTGCGACGCCTCGTCGGAGAGAATATCGCCGAACATATTGCTCGTCACGATCACGTCGAATTGCGAGGGGTTCCGCACGAGCTGCATCGCCGCGTTATCCACGAGCATATCGCTCACTTCCACGTCGGGATATTCCGCCGCGATCTCGTGTACGACCTTTCTCCAAAGACGGGAGGTTTCGAGCACGTTCGCCTTGTCGATACTCGTGAGCTTTTTACGGCGTTTTCTCGCCGTTTCGAACGCCACGCGCGCGATACGTTCTATCTCCATACGGCTATACGCCTCCGTATCGTACGCCTCTTCGCCGTACTTGCCCTCGCGATACCCCCGCTCGCCGAAATAGATACCGCCCGTCAGTTCGCGGACGATCATAATATCGAACCCGTTTTCGACGATATCCGCGCGGAGCGGACATTCGCCTTTGAGCGCGGGATAAAGTTTCGCGGGACGGAGGTTGGTGAACAGCCCCATCGCCGCGCGAATACCCAAGAGCGCCTTTTCGGGGCGCAACTCGCCGGGCAGCGTATCCCATTTCGGACCGCCCACCGCGCCGAGCAGAACGCTGTCGCTCGCAAGACAGCCCCGCACCGTTTCTTCGGGCAGGGGTTTGCCGCAAGCGTCTATTGCCGCGCCGCCGATCAGATAGGGCGTAAACGTAAACCCTATCCCGTATTTTTCTCCGACCGCTTTCAGTACGCGCACCGCGCTGTCCACGATCTCGGGGCCGATACCGTCCCCGCGTAATAATCCGATTTTATAATTTTTCATAGCTTTTATTTTATGTTTCCATTCTGGATAGACTGCACCAGCCCCCCGTTCTCGATGATCTTCTGAATAAACGCGGGGAAGGGCTGGGTCTTGAACGTTTTGCCCGTGGTCTTGTTGACGATCACGCCTTCGTCCAAATTCGCCTCGACGATATCCCCGTCCGAGATACCGTCCACCGCCTCGTCACATTCGACGATGGCAAGACCGATATTGATAGAGTTCCGATAGAAGATACGCGCGAAACTTCTCGCGATGACGACGGAGATCCCGCTTTCCTTGATCGCGATGGGCGCGTGTTCGCGCGACGAGCCGCAACCGAAGTTGTTCCCCGCGACCATAATATCCCCGCTCTGCACCTTGTTTTTGAACTCCTTGTCGATATCCTCCATACAATGGGAGGCAAGCTCCTTTTTGTCGATGGTGTTGAGATACCGCGCGGGAATGATGACGTCCGTGTCTACGTTGTCGCCGTATTTGATGGCTTTTCCGTTAAAAATCATACCTTTGTTCCTTTTTTAAAGTTTGTTCGGGTCGGCGATCTTTCCCGCGACCGCGCTCGCCGCCGCTACCGCAGGCGACGAAAGATACACTTCCGATTTCACGTCGCCCATGCGCCCGACGAAGTTGCGGTTCGTCGTCGCGACCGCGCGTTCACCCGCCGCGAGGATACCCATGTACCCGCCGAGACAAGGTCCGCAAGTGGGCGTGGAAACGACGCAGCCCGCCTCGATGAATATCTTCAAAAGCCCGTTTTCCATCGCTTTGAGATAAATATCCTGCGTAGCGGGAATGACGATCGCGCGCACGCGTTTCGCCACCTTTCTGCCCTTCAAGATCTCCGCCGCCTCCGCGAGGTCTTTATAGTGACCGTTGGTACACGAACCGATGACGACCTGATCGATCGCAATATCGCCGATCTCGTCGAACGTTTTCGTGTTTTCGGGCAGGTGCGGGAACGCGACCGTCGAACGGATCGAGCCAAGGTCGATCTCGTACGTTTCGTCGTAGACCGCGTCCTCGTCCGCTTTGTAGGCGGTAAACGGACGGTCGGAGCGTTCTTTCACGTACGCCTCCGTCTGTTCGTCCACCTCGAAAATACCGTTCTTCGCGCCCGCCTCGATCGCCATATTCGAAATGGTCAGACGGTCGTATACGGTGAGCGATCGCACGCCCTCGCCGACGAATTCCATCGATTTATACAACGCGCCGTCCACACCGATCTTGCCGATGATATGCAAGATGACGTCCTTGCCCGACACGTATTTGTTGAGTTTTCCTTTCAAGACGAATTTGATCGCGGAAGGCACTTTGAACCAAGCCTTGCCCGTCGCCATACCGCAAGCCATATCCGTCGAACCCACGCCCGTCGAGAACGCGCCGAGCGCACCGTAGGTGCAGGTGTGCGAGTCCGCGCCGATGACGACGTCCCCGGGTACGACCAAGCCCTTTTCGGGGAGCAGAGCGTGTTCGATACCCATTCTGCCCACGTCGTAGAAGTTGGTCACTTCGTATTTGTCGCAAAAGTCGCGGCACATTTTGCATTGCACCGCCGCCTTGATGTCCTTGTTGGGCGCGAAATGGTCCATGACCATCGTCACCTTTTCTTTGTCGAAAACGTCCTTCGCGCCGATACGGTCGAACTCGCGAATGGCTACGGGCGAAGTGATATCGTTGCCGAGTACCCGATCCACGTTCACCAAGATGAGCTGACCCGCCTCGACCTTTTCCAGTCCCGCGTGCGCCGCGAGAATTTTTTGCGTCATTGTCATTGACATAGTTTTGCCGTTCCTTTTTTACTTATTGATGATCGCGCCTTTGTCCGCGGAGCTTACCTGCGCCGCGTATCTCTTCAAATACCCGCTCACTTCCTTGCGCTTTATGGGCATTTCTTTCTTGCGCTTTGCAAGCTCTTCGTCGGACACATGCAGGGTAATGCTGTAATTCGGTATATCGATGGAAATAATATCTCCGTCCTTTACGTACGCGATCGCGCCGCCCGATACCGCCTCGGGGGAAACGTGACCGATCGACGCCCCGCGCGTCGCGCCCGAGAACCGACCGTCGGTGATGAGCGCCACGTCCTTGTCAAGCCCCATACCCGCGATCGCGGAGGTCGGCGAAAGCATTTCGCGCATACCCGGTCCGCCCGAAGGTCCTTCGTAACGGATCACGACTACGTCGCCCTTGACGATCTTGCCCGCGTAGATCGCGGCGATCGCCTCTTCCTCGCTCTCGTAGACTTTGGCGGGACCTTCGTGCACTAGCATTTCCGGCGCGACCGCCGCCCGCTTGACCACGCACCCGTCGGGCGCGAGATTGCCTTTAAGCACCGCGATACCGCCCGTTTTGCCAAACGGGTTTTCGGGCGTACGAATGACCGTTTCGTCCGTGTTCTGCGCCGCCGCGATATTCTCGCCCAACGTCTTGCCCGTGCAGGTCATCACGCCCGTATCGAGCAGACCGAGTTTGTCGAGTTCTTTCAAAACGGCGTACACGCCGCCCGCCTCGTTGAGATCTTCCATATACGTAGGACCTGCGGGCGCAAGGTGGCAAAGGTTGGGGGTCTTTTCGCTGATCCTGTTCACCTCGTCGAGATCGAAAGGCACGCCGCACTCGTTCGCGATCGCGGGCAAATGCAACATACTGTTCGTCGAACAGCCGAGCGCCATGTCCGCGGTGACTGCGTTTCTGATCGCCGCCGCCGTCATAATATCGCGGGGACGGATATTCTTCTTGATAAGCTCCATCACCTGCATACCCGCGTGCTTGGCAAGCTCGATACGCGCGGAATATACCGCGGGGATCGTGCCGTTGCCCTGCAAGCCCATACCGAGTACCTCGGTCAGACAGTTCATCGAATTCGCGGTGTACATACCCGAACACGAACCGCAGGTGGGGCAGACCTTCTTTTCGAATTCGGTCAAGCCCGCCTCGTCGATCTTGCCCGCCGTGTACGCGCCGACCGCCTCGAACATACTCGAAAGGGAACGTTTCTTGCCGCCCACTCTGCCCGCGAGCATAGGTCCGCCGCTGACGAATACGGTGGGGATATTCAGTCTTGCCGCCGCCATCAAAAGTCCGGGAACGTTCTTGTCGCAGTTGGGGATCATCACCAACCCGTCGAACCCGTGCGCCCGCACCATCGCCTCCGTGGAGTCGGCGATAAGATCGCGGGTGACGAGGGAATATTTCATACCCGTATGCCCCATGGCGATACCGTCGCAAACGGTGATCGCGGGGAACATGATGGGCGTACCGCCCGCCATCGCCACGCCGAGTTTTACCGCTTGCGCGATCTTGTCGAGATTCATATGTCCCGGCACGATCTCGTTATACGAACAGACGACGCCGATAAGCGGGCGAGCCTGTTCCTCTTCCGTCAGTCCCAACGCGTGATAGAGCGATCTATGCGGCGCGTTCTGAAATCCGTTGACAATCGTATCTTTGATCATAGTCCTTTCACCTTGCAAACAAACGCGCGCCCTCGGCGGCGGAAAGCCCCGCCGCCGCGCGCACGAAATACCGTTTTTTCTCAGTTATTGATAAATTTTTCTTCGTCAGCCCAGCTGTACAGCTTTCTGATCTCGTTGCCGACGACTTCGGAGGGATGCTCCGCCGCCTTCTTTCTCATCGCGTTGAAATGTACCTGACTGCCCGCGTCGGACATATCGAGCAGGAAGTCTTTCGCGAACGTACCGTCTTGAATATCCGAAAGGACTTTCTTCATCGCTTTCTTCGTTTCTTCCGTGATGATCTTCGGTCCGGTGATATAGTCGCCGTATTCCGCCGTGTTGGAGATGGAGTAGCGCATGCCCTCGAATCCGCTCTGATAGATGAGGTCTACGATGAGTTTCATCTCGTGGATACATTCGAAGTACGCGTTACGGGGATCGTAACCCGCCTCGACGAGCGTTTCGAATCCCGCCTGCATAAGCGCGCAAACGCCGCCGCAAAGCACCGCCTGTTCGCCGAACAAGTCGGTTTCCGTTTCGGTGCGGAAGGTCGTTTCCAGAACGCCCGCGCGCGCGCCGCCGATACCGAGCGCATATGCAAGACCGATTTCGAGCGCGTCGCCCGTCGCGTCCTGTTCCACCGCGATCAGGCAAGGAACGCCTTTTCCGACCTGATATTCGCTGCGTACCGTATGACCGGGGCCTTTGGGCGCGACCATGATGACGTTCACGTTCTTGGGAGGTTTGATACAGCCGAAGTGGATATTGAACCCGTGCGCGAACGCAAGCGTTTTGCCCTCGGTGAGGTTGGGTTCGATACTTTCTTTATAAAGTTTCGCCTGTTTTTCGTCGTTGATGAGGATCATGATCAGATCCGCCGCCTTCGCAGCCTCCGCCGCGGTCATAACTTGCAGACCTTGCTTTTCCGCTTTTTCCCAGCTCTTGCTGCCCTTGTAAAGACCGACGATGACTTTTACGCCCGAGTCTTTGAGGTTGAGCGCGTGCGCGTGACCCTGCGAGCCGTAGCCGATGATCGCCACCGTTTTGCCGTTGAGTTTGTTGAGATCGCAATCCTGTTGATAGAAGATCCTGTTTGCCATAATTTTATTCCTGTCCTTTTTAAATTATTTTTTATTTCGAAAAGAGCGTCGTTACGCCTCTATCCAAAGCCACGATACCCGTACGGCACATTTCGAGAATACCGAACGGTTGCATAAGTTTTACGAACGCGTCGATCTTGGAGGGGTTGCCCGTCACCTCGATACACATTCCTTCGGGCGAATAATCGATGACGCTCGCGCGGAACACGTCCACCGCCGTCATAATATCGCTCCTGTTCTCCGATCTGTTCTGCACCTTGATGAGCATAAGCTCCCGCTTGATCGGTTCGTCTTCGAGTACTTCCACTTTCTTCACGACCATAAGCTTACGGAGCTGGTTGACGAGCTGTTCTTTTACGTACGCGTCGCCGCTCATACAAATGGTGATACGGGAATATTCGCTGCGCTCCGTTTCGCCCACGGTGAGCGTATCGATATTGAACCCGCGCCGCGTGAACATACCCGTCACTCTCGTCAGAACGCCCGCCTTGTTCTCTACGTACACGGCTATTACGAATTTTTTGTTTTCCATATTTTTTTCTCCTTGTTTCAGATTGAATGAGATGATTTCCCGTCGAATTTAGATACAGTACGCCACTCGTCGAATTTAGATACAGTACGCCGCCCGTCGAACGGTTTAGATACGAGCAAGACGAGGAGAACGCGGATTTCCCGACGCGAGATTCCCGCTCACTCGTCGAATTTAGATACAGTACGCCACTCGTCGAAGTTCGATCCAGTACGCCACTCGTCGAAGTTCGATCCAGTACGCCACTCGTCGAAAGGCTTAGATACGAGTAAGACGAGGAGAACGCGGATTTTCCGACGGGAGCGTACTTGTGCGTACGTGACCGAGGGAAAACGCAAGTTCGACGAAGTATTGCGACGTATATAAAGCGTTCTAAACTTTTGTGATAATGTCGTCGATGGCTCCGCCGGGCGGCAACATCGGCAATACGAATTCGTCCTTGTCGATACGCGTATCGATGACCACGGGTCTGCCTGAGGTCAACGCTTTGTCGAACGCCTGCCTGAACTCTACGGGCGTTTCCGCAAGATACCCTTCCGCGCCGAACGCTTTGGCGAGCGCGACGAAATCCGTCTTTCTGTCGAGTACCGTGTTCGAATACCGTTTCCCGAAGAACAACGTCTGCCATTGTCTTACCATACCCAACACGCCGTTGTTCATCAGTACGATGACGACGGGCAGTTTATAGGTCACGGCGGTCGCCAGCTCGTTGAGGTTCATACCGAAACTTCCGTCGCCCGTGATCAACACTACGGGATCTTTGGTCGCTACGTACGCGCCCATCGCCGCGCCAAGCCCGAATCCCATCGTTCCCAGACCGCCGCTCGATACGAACCGACGGGGACCGTCGAAGGTCGCGTATTGCGCCGCCCACATTTGGTGCTGACCGACGTCGGTCGCGATGATGGTCTTTGCGGGTTTGTCGGCGTTGATGATCTCGAACACCTGTTTGGGCGTGAGCGAGGCTTTGTTCTCCGCCGCGATCTCGTCCTCGAACGCGTTCTCCTCCGCTTTGAGCTTTCGTACTTGGTCTATCCATTCGGGGTTGCTCTTGGGCGCGCACTTTTCCGCGATACGCTTGAACGCGTCCTCCACGTCGCCGACCAGACCGAGGTCTACGCGCACGTTCTTGTTGATCTCCGCGCAATCGGGGTCGAGTTGAACGATCTTGCTCTTTTTCGCAAACTTCGCGATATTGCCCGTCGCGCGGTCGGAGAACCGCACGCCGACGGCAAGGATAAGGTCGGATTCGTTCTGCGCCATCGAGGACGCGTAATGTCCGTGCATACCCTGCATACCGAGGAAACGTTCGCTGTCGTTCGGGATCGCCGAAAGGCCCATAAACGAACAGCCGACGACCGCGTCGATCTTATTCGCGAACTCGACGATCTCTTTGCCCATGCCGAGTCCCGCCGCGCCGCCGCCGATATAGATATACGGGCGTTTCGCGCCGTTGACGAGCGCCGCCGCCTGCTCGATGAGTTCTTCTTTCACCTTGGGCAAAGGCATTTTCTCCACGACGGGCTTTTCCTCGTATTCATAGGTCGCCTGTTGCACGTTCTTGGGAATATCGACGAGTACGGGACCGGGTCTGCCCGACTTCGCGATGAGGAACGCCTCGCGCAAAATATCCGCAAGCTCCTCTATCTTGGTAACGAAATAGTTGTGTTTGGTGATGGGCAGGGTAACGCCCGTAATGTCGACTTCCTGGAAACTGTCCTTGCCGATGAGCGAGCAAGGCACGTTACCCGTGATCGCGACGAGGGGAATGGAGTCGAGCATAGCCGTCGCGATACCCGTGACGAGGTTGGTCGCGCCCGGACCGCTCGTGGCGATACATACGCCGACCTTGCCCGTCGCGCGGGAATATCCGTCCGCCGCGTGCGACGCGCCCTGTTCGTGCGCCGTCAATACGTGGTTTATCTTGTCTTTATATTCGTACAGCGCGTCGTAAATGTTGATGACCTGCCCTCCGGGATAGCCGAACACGTCGGTCACGCCCTGTTCGATGAGGGTCCTTATTAAGATCTGTGCGCCTGTCAATTTCATAGATTTCTCTCCTTTACTCTTTTACTCGTTTAACATACGGTTGACTGCGGAAACGAGGGCTTTGACGGACGAAGTCATAATGTCCGTGTGGATACCCGCTCCCCAGTACGGCTTGCCGTCCGATACGATACAAACGTACGAGGCGGCTTGGGAGGTGGAACGTTCTTCGAGCGCGTGTTCCACGTAGTTTTCAAGCACGTATTCCCTGCCCGTGACCCGCTTGATCGCGCTGCTCACGCAGTCGAGTCTGCCGTTGCCCTCCACTTCCACCGTGGAGGCTTTGCCGTTGTACTCGATGACGACCCTGCCTTTCATCTTCTCCGCCGACAGATCGTCGTAACCCGCCTCCAAAACGTTTATCGTTTCGTGCAGGTTCACGAAATCGCGCAGGAAAATGTCGTAGACCTCTTTCGCCGCAAGCTCTCTGTGTTCGTGGTCGGAAATGCTCTTTACGTGATAGCCGAACTGTTCGCGCATCTTCGCGGGCAAAACGAGTTTGAACTGCGTTTCGAGGATATAGCCGATCCCGCCCTTACCCGATTGCGAATTGATACGGATCACGTCCGCCTCGTACACCCTGCCCACGTCCGCGGGGTCGATGGGAAGATAGGGAACGGTCCACGTATCCGCGTCCTTTTCCACGCGGTATTTCATACCCTTTGCGATCGCGTCCTGATGCGAACCGGAGAACGCCGCGAACACGAGCTGACCGCTGTACGGCTGGCGTTCGCCCACCTTCATTCTCGTCACCCGTTCGTATACCCGCGTGATCGAGGGAAGATCGGAAAAGTCGAGTTTGGGATCGACGCCCTGCGAGAACATATTCAGCGCAAGCGTTACGACGTCCACGTTCCCCGTGCGTTCGCCGTTGCCAAAAAGGGTCCCTTCGATACGGTCGCCGCCCGCGAGCAGACCCATTTCGCTGTCCGCCACCGCGCAGCCGCGGTCGTTATGCGGGTGCAGGGATACGATCACGTTTTCCCGTCCGCGTAAGTTCTTGCACATATACTCCACTTGGTTCGCGTACACGTGGGGCATGGAATTTTCCACGGTCACGGGCAGGTTGATGATCGCCTTATCCTCCGCCGTCGGCTGCCAAACGTCCAAGACGGCGTTGCAGATCTCCGCCGCGAACTCGGGTTCGGTACCCGTAAAGCTTTCGGGGGAGTACTCGAACGTGATCTTGCCGTCCGCCTTTTCGCGGTATTCCTTGCAAAGTTTCGCGCCCGTCACGGCGATGTCGATAATTTCTTTTTTATCCCGTTTAAAGACCTGTTCCCGTTGCGCTTTGGACGTGGAATTATACAAATGTACGATCGCGCGTTTCGCGCCTTTGAGCGCCTCGAACGTTTTCGCGATGATATGTTCGCGGGACTGGGTGAGGACTTGTATCGTCACGTCGTCGGGGATAAGGTCGCGTTCGATGAGCGCGCGGCAGAATTCGTATTCCGTTTCGCTCGCCGCGGGGAATCCCACTTCTATTTCCTTAAAACCGATCTTGCAGATAAGCCGGAAAAATTCGAGTTTTTCCTCCAAGCTCATGGGAATAATGAGCGCCTGATTTCCGTCGCGAAGATCGACGCTGCACCAAACGGGCGGTTTTTCGATCGCCGACTTTTTCGTCCAGTCCATCGTCACGCCCTGCGGTTCGAAATATTGTTTTATGTATTTTTGACTGTTCTTCATAAACTCCTCGCTCGCGATGATAAAAATAATCTCTTTTACGCGCTGAAAACGCATAAAAGAGACGAAGTTTTTTACTCTCCGCGGTACCACTCTGTTTGACGGTCGCCCGTCCACTCGTGTCTTTGAAAGACTTTCCCTTTAACGGAGGATCCCGTCCGAATCTACTTGGCGTTTTTTACGCGGTTCTCTCGGCGGCTCGGGGAGGAGCTATCTTCCGCCGTCCGTATTGACTCGCACCTGCCGTCAACTCTCTGAAAATCGGATCTGGAGCGGATTTCTTTCCCGTCGTTGCCTTTAAAATTTATAGTTGTATCTATTTTATAACAATTTCCCCTTTTTGTCAAGGGAGTACTGCCACTTTTTTTTGGGTTTTTCGGGAAAAATTTGTTATTTTCTCCGAAATTCCTCTCCGCTCCGCGGTTTTTAACCGATCTTATGGACCCAACCGAACGTATCCTCCGCTTTGCCCCATTGAATACCCGTCAGAATATCGTAGAGTTTCTGCGTGACCTCGCCGATCTTGCCGTCGTTGATCTCGTATTCGGCGTCTTCGTACGCAAGCTTGCCGATGGGCGACACGACCGCCGCCGTTCCGCAGCCCCAAGCCTCTTCCAGCTTGCCCGCTTTCATCGCCGCAACAAGCTCGTCTACCGACAACAGCCGTTCGCTGACTTTATATCCCAAAGACTTCAAGACCTCGATACAGCTCTTGCGCGTGATACCGGGCAATATCGACCCCGTGAGCTTGGGCGTCACGATCTCGCCGTCGATCTTGAACATAACGTTCATCGCGCCGACCTCTTCGATATATTTGCGCTCTACGCCGTCCAGCCAAAGCACCTGCGAATAGCCTTTCTTCGCCGCTCTTTCGCCCGCTCTCGTGCTTGCCGCGTAGTTCCCGCCGCACTTCGCGTAGCCCGTTCCGCCGCGGACCGTTCTCACGTCCTCGCTTTCGATCATGATCTTGACGGGGTTGATCCCCTCCGCGTAATAACTGCCGCTCGGCGAGGCGATGAGCATAAATCTCGCTCTGTGTACCGCGTGTACGCCCAGGCTCTCGTCGTTGCCGAACATAAACGGACGGAGATAGAGCGAAGTCCCGAACGACTTCGGCACGAACCGTTCTTCGAGTTTTACGAACGTTTCCAAAATTTCGAGCGCGTCGCCCTCGTCCAAAAGAGGCAGACTCATACGCTCCGCGGAATTGTTCATACGTTTGATATTTTCAAGCGGTCTGAACAGCTGTACGCCGCCGTCCTCGCGGCGGTACGCTTTCAAACCTTCGAATATTTCCGCGCCGTAATGGAGTACCGTCGAGGCGGGGTGCAGCGATATGTTCCCGAACGGAACGATCCTCGCGTCGAACCAGCCTTTCCCCTCCTCGTAGTCCATTAAAAACATATGGTCGGTGAATACTTTCCCGAACCCCAGTTTGTCTTCCGGCGGCATCTGTTTGGGAGTCGTCGTTTTCGTGATCTTGATTTCCATTTCAACCTCCCTGTTTCAATTCGAAAAACGAATTGATATTCTTCCTTTAATTTATTTATACAATAATAGCACACTAAACTTGCGAAGTCAACTATTCCGCGCGGAAATTTTCGGTTTTTTTGAAAAAATTAGATATTTTCTTCGTTTCCCGCCTCGATGTCGCGGATAAATTCTTCGTTCTGCTCGGGGTACACCGAAAGCATAGGCTGTATATCCGCGCCCTTCTTGCGGTCGAAATAGTTCTTGGTGATCTTGACGATAAGCCCGCTCATCAGCACCAGACCGATCAGGTTGGGGAGCGCCATCAGTCCGTTGAACGTATCCGAGATCGCCCAGGCAAGTTCGCCGTCGATGACCGCCGACACGATGACGAGGAGTACGTACGCGATCTTAAAGACGGTCGTCGCGATCTTTCTGCCCTTATCGCCCGTCGGACGGAAGAGGAAATCCACCGCCTTTTCCCCGTAGTACGACCACGCGAGCGTCGTCGTGAACGAGAACAGCGGAATGATGGTGGAATATACCACCGTTCCGAACGCCCCGAACATCTCCTCGAACGCCATCATCGACACCGTGGTGTCCACGTAGTTGCCGCCGTAAAGCACTTCGAAGTTATCCCCGAACGTTACGAGGATAACGAGCGCGGTCAGCGTGCATATAATGAAAGTATCGAAGAACACTTCGAAAATACCCCAAAGTCCCTGTTTGACGGGTTCGCGGGTCTTGGACGCGCTGTGCGCGATGACGGACGAACCGAGTCCCGCCTCGTTGGAGAACACGCCGCGGGCAAGACCTTTTTTGATGATATCCGCGAACACGAATCCCGCAAAGCCGCCGACCGCCGCCTTGAACGAGAATATATTCGTAAAGATGAGCGCGAACGCGCCGCCGACCGCCGTAATATTCGCAAAAATGATGACGAGCGCCATCAAGATGAACAAAAGCGACATAAACGGCACGAGAATGGACGCTACGCGGCCGATGCTCTTGATCCCGCCCAAAATGATGAGCGCAAGCACGACGGCTACGACGATACCGACGACAAGACCGATGACCGTTTTGTTCCCGTCGGAGAACACGCTTTGGAAGGTGAGCGACATTTTGTTCGTCTGCGCGCCGCTCATACCGATCGCCGCGAGGGTACAGAACACCGCCGCCATCACGCCGAGCGTTTTGCCAAGCCCTTTCAAAAACGAGCCTTTCTTGCCTTCGACGTTCCTGCCCAAGCCCTCGGAAAGGTAGTACGCGGGTCCGCCCGAAAAGTCGCCCGTGTTCTTGTCCTTTTTACGGAAGAACATACCGAGCACGTTTTCGGCGTAGTTGGTGACCATACCGAAGAACGCGGATATCCACATCCAGAACACCGCGCCCGGACCGCCCGTCATAATCGCGGACGAAACGCCGATGATATTCCCCGTGCCGACCGTGCCCGAAATGGCGGTGGCGAACGCCTCGAACGGGGAGATGGAATTTTCTTTGTCGTTCTTCGACCGTTTCTTGCCCATGCCTTTGACGGCGGGGACGATGGTCGAGTTCAAGGACGCGCCGAATTTATGCACCTGCATAAACTTCGTCCGTACGGTGAGCAGTATGCCCGTGCCGAGGATCAGCACGATCATCGGCCAGCCCCAGACGATGTTGTTGAGGAAAGTGTTTACTTTCTCAACGCCCGAAAGGATAGTTTCCCACATTGTTTGTTTCCTCCTGCGTGGAAATAAAAAAATAAAACGAAGTAAACGCTCACGCGCGCACTTCGCTCAAAAAACGGTATTATTCGCCCTTTTCGGTTGGAAAAAGAGAGCAATACTTCGTCCTTTTGCCTGAGAGATTTACAAAACGCGGGTACGCCCGTTTTTTGCATTGCCCCTTCGGCACCCGCGGAAAACAAAAACGCGGACTTCTCCAAAGTGCTATCCGAGCGCGGTTCCCGATCTTGCGATCACCTGAGAGGTTTACTCCTTCGGTCAGACGGAAACGTCTGTCTTCCGCACCCTTCATTTAGCGTTTGCTATATCCCATCATAGCATAATTTGTCCGAACGTGTCAATAAATTTTTACACCGTTTTCACATTTTTTTGTACTTTTTCTTCTCTCAATCGTTGGCTTTTTTCCGCGCGGTATGTTATAATACTGATAAATAAAAAATAAAGGAAACGGCTATGATCAAAAAGACTTACGAATTCGAAAACAACGGCGAAACATACGCGGTGTACACCCTCTCCAACGCGAAGGGCAGCGAAATGGATATCCTGACCTACGGCGCGCGTATCACGCGCATTTCCGTACCCGACAAAAACGGCGCGTTCGGCGACGTGATCGTCGGCTACGCAAAACCCGAAGACTACTGCGGCAAGACGGCGTATTACGGCGCGACCATCGGCAGATTCGGCAACCGTATCGAAAAGGGCAGATTCACGATCGGCGGCAAGAGCTATCAGCTCGAAATCAACGATCGGAGCAATTCCCTCCACGGCGGTACGACCGCGAATTTCGATTCGCAAAACTGGACTGCGAAGATCGAGGGCGACAAGCTCGTGACCTCGCTTATCTCCCCCGACGGCGCGGGCGGATACCCCGGTACGATGAACGTCAGCGTTACTTTCTCGCTCACCGACGAGGACGAAGTGGTGATCGAATATCTCGCGACGACGGATAAGGACACCCCCTGCAACCTCACCAACCACGCCTATTTCAACCTCGGCGGGCAGGACACGATCCTTTCGCACGAGCTTATGATCAAGGCGAGCAAACTCACGCCCGTGGACGACGAACTTATTCCCCACGGCGAATATATGGACATCGTCGGAACGCCCTATTCGTTCGATCCCGCGAAAAAGCTGGGCGCGGATATGTTCTCGGACGCGAAGATGATCAAGGACTGCAACGGTTACGACTTCAACTACTGTCTTGACCGCGCGGGAAAGGGTCTGGAACATTTCGCGTACGTGTACGACGAGGAATCGGGCAGAAAGATGGACTGCTACACCACTTTGCCGGGCGTTCAGCTCTACACCGCTTGCCACATGAGTTTAAGCGGCAAAAAACAGTACGGCGACCATTGCTCGCTCTGCTTGGAAACGCAAGGTTTCCCCAACTCCCCCAACTGTCCCGAGTATCCCTCGACGGTTTTGAAAGCGGGCGAGGAATACCGCGAAACGACGGTGTATAAATTCTCCGTAGTCAAATAACGAAAAAACTTTTTGCAAGGTTTTTGCAAGGGTACGATATGCTGAAAGCGCTTTTCAAAAAACTCAAAGAGTCGGCGATCTCAGTGTTACCGGTAACGCTCATCGTCCTGCTCCTCAACTGCACCCCGCTCGTGGACTTTTCGACGAGCGAGGTCGTCGTTTTCGTCGTCTGCGCCCTCGCGCTCATCGTCGGTATGGCGCTTTTCAACCTCGGCGCGGACATCGCCATGACCCCGATGGGCGAACAGGTCGGTTCGGGTCTGCCTAAAAAGGGTAAATTCAAAACGTTGCTCCTCATCTGTTTGGTGATGGGCATTTTCGTCACGATCGCCGAACCCGATCTTTCCGTACTTGCCTCGCAGGTGCAAGACGTCATCAACGGCACGGCGCTCACCGTCGCCATCGGCGTGGGCGTGGGCGTGTTCTTGGTGCTGTCCGTGCTCCGCGTGGTGTTCCGTCTGAACCTTTCGCACCTGATGACCTTTTTCTATATGCTCTTATTCGCGATCGCGGCGCTCATCATCGTGCAGGGTAACGAGAGCTTTCTCGCCCTCGCGTTCGACTCGGGCGGCGTGACGACGGGGCCTATCACCGTGCCGTTCATTATGGCGCTCGGCGTGGGCGTGGCGGCGGCGCTCGGCGACAAGCGCGACCGCGAGAGCAGTTTCGGTTTCATCGCACTCTGCTCGATCGGTCCTATCCTCGCCGTGCTTATCCTCGGTCTGACCGCGAACGGCGAAGTGGCGTATTCGTTGCCCGATTACGCGATGCACTCGGAGATGGCGGCGATCGGAGAAACGGTCTTCGAAACGTGCAAAGAAGTGTTCGTCGCGTTGTTGCCCATCGTCGCGTTCTTCTTCCTCTTGCAATTCTTACTGCTCAAATTACCCAAAAAACGTATCGTACAGATCGTCGTGGGTATCTTCTATACCTTCTTCGGCTTGGTGATCTTCCTCACCGCCGTAGCCGTCGGGTTCATGCCCGTCGGGTATAAGATGGGCGCGCAGCTCGCCGAACACAGCCCCGTGCTCCTCGTCGCGTTCGCGTTCCTGCTCGGCGTTACCGTCGTGCTTGCCGAACCCGCGATCCACGTCCTTAACAAACAGGTCGAATCGGTGACGGGCGGCGCGGTGAGCAAACGTTCTATGCTCATAGCCCTGTCCGCGGGCGTAGGCGCGGCGATCGCGCTGTCCGTTCTGCGGGTCATCTTCGATTTCAGCGTTTTGTATTACCTGATACCCGGTTACTTTATCGCGCTCGGATTGTCCTTCTTCGTACCGAAGATCTACACGGCGATCGCGTTCGACTCGGGCGGCGTAGCGAGCGGACCTCTGACTTCGAGTTTCATTCTCCCCTTCGTCATCGGTATCTGCGCCGTTTTGCAGGGCGAGAGCAAAGTTTTGGTGGACGCGTTCGGACTGGTGTCCATGGTCGCGATGACCCCGCTCATCACCATTCAGATACTCGGTTTCAAAGCCGTCGTCACCAAGCGCGTACGCGAGAAGGTCGCGATGAAACGTATCCTCGGCGCGGACGACAAACAGATCATCAATTTTCTTTAAGGAGGGGCAGGTATGGGATTACCGAAACTTACGAGAAAAAGTAAAAAGTCGCGCTCGGCGGTAAACTCCGATTTCAAAAAGCTCAAACTGCTCGTCACCGTCGTCAATCGGAGCAAGACGGAATTCTACGCCGATCTGCTCGGCGGGTTCGAGATCAATTTCCAAACGAGCGTTTTGGGGCAAGGCACGGCGAGGTCGGAAACGCTGCACCTGCTCGGACTGGAAGACTCGGACAAAGGGGTCATCTTCTCGATCGTACGCGAGGACCGCGCCGCGGACGCGCTCGCGGCGCTGGACGAGAAGTTCCGCACCGTAAAGAACGGCAAAGGCATCGCGTTCACCGTTCCCTTATCCAGCGTGGTCGGGGTCGCGATCTATCGGTTTTTAAGCAATAACAGAACGCCCGTCAAGGAGGAGAAATAATTATGGAACAGAAATTCACGCACGAGGCTATCTTCTGCATCGTCAACAGCGGTTACAGCGACACGGTCATGGACGCGGCGAAAAAGATCGGCGCGCGCGGCGGCACGGTCATCAACGCGCGCGGCACGGCGGGAAAGGAGGCGGAAACGTTCTTCGGCATTTCCGTTCAGCCCGAAAAGGAGATCGTAATGATCCTCGTACCCGCAAAGCTCAAAGACAAACTTTTGAACGCCCTGTACGAGGAGGCGGGTCTGAACTCGGCGGGTCAAGGTATCGCGTTCTCTCTGCCCGTGGACGGCGTTGTGGGTATGTCGGAATTCCCCGACAAGAAAGACCCGCAACAGATCTCCGTTTTCCACCCAAGCGAAGAACCTGCGGAAGTATAATCGAAAAATAAGAAAAAGAAACGCCGCCCCGAACTTACGCGTAAGTTCGGGGCGGCGTTTCTTTTTCTTATTTTTCGATTATACTTCCGCAGGTTCTTCGCTTGGGTGGAAAACGGAGATCTGTTGCGGGTCTTTCTTGTCGGGGAATTCCGACATACCCACAACGCCGTCCACGGGCAGAGAGAACGCGATACCTTGACCCGCCGAGTTCAGACCCGCCTCCTCGTACAGGGCGTTCAAAAGTTTGTCTTTGAGCTTTGCGGGTACGAGGATCATTACGATCTCCTTTTCGGGCTGAACGGAAATGCCGAAGAACGTTTCCGCCTCCTTTCCCGCCGTGCCGCGCGCGTTGATGACCGTGCCGCCGCGCGCGCCGATCTTTTTCGCCGCGTCCATGACCGTGTCGCTGTAACCGCTGTTGACGATGCAGAAGATAGCCTCGTGCGTGAATTTCTGTTCCATAATTATTTCTCCTCCTTGACGGGCGTTCTGTTATTGCTTAAAAACCGATAGATCGCGACCCCGACCACGCTGGATAAGGGAACGGTGAACGCGATGCCTTTGCCGTTCTTTACGGTGCGGAACTTCTCGTCCAGCGCCGCGAGCGCGTCCGCGGCGCGGTCCTCGCGTACGATCGAGAAGATGACCCCTTTGTCCGAGTCTTCCAGTCCGAGCAGGTGCAGCGTTTCCGACCTCGCCGTGCCTTGCCCCAAAACGCTCGTTTGGAAATTGATCTCGAACCCGCCGAGCAGATCGGCGTAGAATTCCGTCTTGCTCCGATTGACGACGGTGACGAGCAGTTTGAGCTTTTTGAAATCGGAGTTTACCGCCGAGCGCGACTTTTTACTTTTTCTCGTAAGTTTCGGTAATCCCATACCTGCCCCTCCTTAAAGAAAATTGATGATCTGTTTGTCGTCCGCGCCGAGGATACGTTTCATCGCGACCTTCTCGCGTACGCGCTTGGTGACGACGGCTTTGAAACCGAGTATCTGAATGGTGATGAGCGGGGTCATCGCGACCATGGACACCAGTCCGAACGCGTCCACCAAAACTTTGCTCTCGCCCTGCAAAACGGCGCAGATACCGATGACGAAGGGGAGAATGAAACTCGAAGTCAGAGGTCCGCTCGCTACGCCGCCCGAGTCGAACGCGATCGCCGTGTAGATCTTCGGTACGAAGAAGGACAATCCGAGCGCGATAAAGTAACCGGGTATCAGGTAATACAAAACGCTGAAATCGAAGATGACCCGCAGAACGGACAGCGCGATCGCCGCGCCTACGCCCGCGGACAGGGCTATGAGCATAGAACGTTTGCTCACCGCGCCGCCCGTCACCGATTCGACCTGTTTGTTAAGGACGTGGATCGCGGGTTCGGCAAGCACGACGGTAACGCCGAGCAGGAACGCGAACGCGACGAGGAGCACGGGGCTGTGTTCGGCGAGCTGCGCGCCCATCTTATACCCGACGGGCATGAACCCGACGGCTACGGCGGTGAGGAAGATCACCAAGCCGAAGAAGGTATAGAAGATACCCACGACGATCTGTACGATACGTTTTTTGGGTAATTTGAGCAGTAAGAATTGCAAGAGGAAGAAGAACGCGACGATGGGCAACAACGCGACGAACACTTCTTTGCACGTTTCGAAGACCGTTTCTCCGATCGCCGCCATCTCCGAGTGCATCGCGTAATCGGGCAACGAATACGCCACTTCGCCGTTCGCGGTCAGACCGAGGATAAGCACGGCGAGGATAGGACCGATCGAGCAGAGTGCGATGAAACCGAAACTGCTCTCGCGGTCGCGCTTGTCGCCGAGCGCCGCCGCCACGCCCACGCCGAGCGCCATAATGAACGGCACGGTGATAGGCCCCGTCGTCACGCCGCCCGAGTCGAACGCGAGGGCGAGAAAGCTCTCGTTACCCTGCACGATGATGAGCGCCGCGATCGCGAATAAGAGCATATAGAAAAAGGTCATCAGGTGCGAAAGGTTCAGACGGAACACCACGCGGAGCACGGACAGCACCAAGAACACGCCCACGCCCACGCCGATGGCGACGGTGAGCGCCGTGCCGTTGATGACGTCTTGCACCTGCGAGGCAAGTACGGAAAGATCGGGTTCGGCGATCGTGACGAAAATGCCCATCACCAAACAGATGAGGAGCAACGTTTTGAATTTACCCTTTTTAGGCAGACCCGAACCGACCTGTTCGCCCATCGGGGTCATGGCGATGTCCGCGCCGAGGTTGAAAAGCGCCATACCGACGATGAGCGCGAGGGCGCAGACGACGAAAACGACGACCTCGCTCGTCGAAAAGTCCACGAGCGGGGTGCAGTTGAGGAGCAGGACGATGAGCGTTACCGGTAACACTGAGATCGCCGACTCTTTGAGTTTTTTGAAAAGCGCTTTCAGCATATCGTACCCTTGCAAAAACCTTGCAAAAAGTTTTTTCGTTATTTGACTACGGAGAATTTATACACCGTCGTTTCGCGGTATTCCTCGCCCGCTTTCAAAACCGTCGAGGGATACTCGGGACAGTTGGGGGAGTTGGGGAAACCTTGCGTTTCCAAGCAGAGCGAGCAATGGTCGCCGTACTGTTTTTTGCCGCTTAAACTCATGTGGCAAGCGGTGTAGAGCTGAACGCCCGGCAAAGTGGTGTAGCAGTCCATCTTTCTGCCCGATTCCTCGTCGTACACGTACGCGAAATGTTCCAGACCCTTTCCCGCGCGGTCAAGACAGTAGTTGAAGTCGTAACCGTTGCAGTCCTTGATCATCTTCGCGTCCGAGAACATATCCGCGCCCAGCTTTTTCGCGGGATCGAACGAATAGGGCGTTCCGACGATGTCCATATATTCGCCGTGGGGAATAAGTTCGTCGTCCACGGGCGTGAGTTTGCTCGCCTTGATCATAAGCTCGTGCGAAAGGATCGTGTCCTGCCCGCCGAGGTTGAAATAGGC
The DNA here is from genome assembly GCA_045124465.1 of Candidatus Scatosoma sp. Lineage (GTDB taxonomy): Bacteria > Bacillota > Clostridia > Christensenellales > Borkfalkiaceae > Scatosoma. The sequence goes on along the minus strand of JBGVLV010000019.1, from coordinate 32,486 downwards.
GTGGTTGGTGAGGTTGCAGGGGGTGTCCTTATCCGTCGTCGCGAGATATTCGATCACCACTTCGTCCTCGTCGGTGAGCGAGAAAGTAACGCTGACGTTCATCGTACCGGGGTATCCGCCCGCGCCGTCGGGGGAGATAAGCGAGGTCACGAGCTTGTCGCCCTCGATCTTCGCAGTCCAGTTTTGCGAATCGAAATTCGCGGTCGTACCGCCGTGGAGGGAATTGCTCCGATCGTTGATTTCGAGCTGATAGCTCTTGCCGCCGATCGTGAATCTGCCCTTTTCGATACGGTTGCCGAATCTGCCGATGGTCGCGCCGTAATACGCCGTCTTGCCGCAGTAGTCTTCGGGTTTTGCGTAGCCGACGATCACGTCGCCGAACGCGCCGTTTTTGTCGGGTACGGAAATGCGCGTGATACGCGCGCCGTAGGTCAGGATATCCATTTCGCTGCCCTTCGCGTTGGAGAGGGTGTACACCGCGTATGTTTCGCCGTTGTTTTCGAATTCGTAAGTCTTTTTGATCATAGCCGTTTCCTTTATTTTTTATTTATCAGTATTATAACATACCGCGCGGAAAAAAGCCAACGATTGAGAGAAGAAAAAGTACAAAAAAATGTGAAAACGGTGTAAAAATTTATTGACACGTTCGGACAAATTATGCTATGATGGGATATAGCAAACGCTAAATGAAGGGTGCGGAAGACAGACGTTTCCGTCTGACCGAAGGAGTAAACCTCTCAGGTGATCGCAAGATCGGGAACCGCGCTCGGATAGCACTTTGGAGAAGTCCGCGTTTTTGTTTTCCGCGGGTGCCGAAGGGGCAATGCAAAAAACGGGCGTACCCGCGTTTTGTAAATCTCTCAGGCAAAAGGACGAAGTATTGCTCTCTTTTTCCAACCGAAAAGGGCGAATAATACCGTTTTTTGAGCGAAGTGCGCGCGTGAGCGTTTACTTCGTTTTATTTTTTTATTTCCACGCAGGAGGAAACAAACAATGTGGGAAACTATCCTTTCGGGCGTTGAGAAAGTAAACACTTTCCTCAACAACATCGTCTGGGGCTGGCCGATGATCGTGCTGATCCTCGGCACGGGCATACTGCTCACCGTACGGACGAAGTTTATGCAGGTGCATAAATTCGGCGCGTCCTTGAACTCGACCATCGTCCCCGCCGTCAAAGGCATGGGCAAGAAACGGTCGAAGAACGACAAAGAAAATTCCATCTCCCCGTTCGAGGCGTTCGCCACCGCCATTTCGGGCACGGTCGGCACGGGGAATATCATCGGCGTTTCGTCCGCGATTATGACGGGCGGTCCGGGCGCGGTGTTCTGGATGTGGATATCCGCGTTCTTCGGTATGGTCACCAACTACGCCGAAAACGTGCTCGGTATGTTCTTCCGTAAAAAGGACAAGAACACGGGCGACTTTTCGGGCGGACCCGCGTACTACCTTTCCGAGGGCTTGGGCAGGAACGTCGAAGGCAAGAAAGGCTCGTTTTTGAAAGGGCTTGGCAAAACGCTCGGCGTGATGGCGGCGGTGTTCTGTACCCTCGCGGCGATCGGTATGAGCGGCGCGCAGACGAACAAAATGTCGCTCACCTTCCAAAGCGTGTTCTCCGACGGGAACAAAACGGTCATCGGTCTTGTCGTCGGTATCGTCGTAGCCGTCGTGCTTGCGCTCATCATTTTGGGCGGGATCAAGAGCATCGGCCGCGTAGCGTCCATTCTCGTGCCGTTTATGTCGCTTTTGTTCATCTTGATGGCGCTCGTCATCATTTTTGCGAATATTACGGCGGTCGGCGGCGCGTTCGCGCTCATCTTTACGAATATATTCTCGTTCAAGGCGGCGGTCGGCGGCTTTGCGGGATTCGTGTTCGCGGATATCATCAAAAAAGGTCTTGCCCGCGGCGTGTTCTCCAACGAGGCGGGACTCGGTTCGTCCGTCATCGCGCACAGCGCGTCCAAGACCCGCGAACCCGTCAAACAGGGACTTTGGGGTATTTTCGAAGTGTTCTTCGATACTTTCATTATATGCACGCTGACCGCGCTCGTTATCCTCGTAACGTTCGGGGATAACTTCGAAGTGCTTTACGGCGGCAACTACGTGGACACCACGGTGTCGATGATGGCGTTCGAGGAGATGTTCGGGGCGTTCGGAACGGTGGTATATTCCACCATCATTCCGCTGTTCTCGTTCACGACGACGCTCGCGTGGTCGTACTACGGGGAAAAGGCGGTGGATTTCCTCTTCCGTCCGACGGGCGATAAGGGCAGAAAGATCGCGACGACCGTCTTTAAGATCGCGTACGTACTCCTCGTCATCGTGTCGGCGGTCATCGACGGCGAACTTGCCTGGGCGATCTCGGATACGTTCAACGGACTGATGGCGCTCCCCAACCTGATCGGTCTGGTGCTGATGAGCGGGCTTATCGTCAAGATCACCAAGAACTATTTCGACCGCAAGAAGGGCGCGGATATACAGCCTATGCTTTCGGTGTACCCCGAGCAGAACGAAGAATTTATCCGCGACATCGAGGCGGGAAACGAAGAAAATATCTAATTTTTTCAAAAAAACCGAAAATTTCCGCGCGGAATAGTTGACTTCGCAAGTTTAGTGTGCTATTATTGTATAAATAAATTAAAGGAAGAATATCAATTCGTTTTTCGAATTGAAACAGGGAGGTTGAAATGGAAATCAAGATCACGAAAACGACGACTCCCAAACAGATGCCGCCGGAAGACAAACTGGGGTTCGGGAAAGTATTCACCGACCATATGTTTTTAATGGACTACGAGGAGGGGAAAGGCTGGTTCGACGCGAGGATCGTTCCGTTCGGGAACATATCGCTGCACCCCGCCTCGACGGTACTCCATTACGGCGCGGAAATATTCGAAGGTTTGAAAGCGTACCGCCGCGAGGACGGCGGCGTACAGCTGTTCAGACCGCTTGAAAATATCAAACGTATGAACAATTCCGCGGAGCGTATGAGTCTGCCTCTTTTGGACGAGGGCGACGCGCTCGAAATTTTGGAAACGTTCGTAAAACTCGAAGAACGGTTCGTGCCGAAGTCGTTCGGGACTTCGCTCTATCTCCGTCCGTTTATGTTCGGCAACGACGAGAGCCTGGGCGTACACGCGGTACACAGAGCGAGATTTATGCTCATCGCCTCGCCGAGCGGCAGTTATTACGCGGAGGGGATCAACCCCGTCAAGATCATGATCGAAAGCGAGGACGTGAGAACGGTCCGCGGCGGAACGGGCTACGCGAAGTGCGGCGGGAACTACGCGGCAAGCACGAGAGCGGGCGAAAGAGCGGCGAAGAAAGGCTATTCGCAGGTGCTTTGGCTGGACGGCGTAGAGCGCAAATATATCGAAGAGGTCGGCGCGATGAACGTTATGTTCAAGATCGACGGCGAGATCGTGACGCCCAAGCTCACGGGGTCGATATTGCCCGGTATCACGCGCAAGAGCTGTATCGAGGTCTTGAAGTCTTTGGGATATAAAGTCAGCGAACGGCTGTTGTCGGTAGACGAGCTTGTTGCGGCGATGAAAGCGGGCAAGCTGGAAGAGGCTTGGGGCTGCGGAACGGCGGCGGTCGTGTCGCCCATCGGCAAGCTTGCGTACGAAGACGCCGAATACGAGATCAACGACGGCAAGATCGGCGAGGTCACGCAGAAACTCTACGATATTCTGACGGGTATTCAATGGGGCAAAGCGGAGGATACGTTCGGTTGGGTCCATAAGATCGGTTAAAAACCGCGGAGCGGAGAGGAATTTCGGAGAAAATAACAAATTTTTCCCGAAAAACCCAAAAAAAAGTGGCAGTACTCCCTTGACAAAAAGGGGAAATTGTTATAAAATAGATACAACTATAAATTTTAAAGGCAACGACGGGAAAGAAATCCGCTCCAGATCCGATTTTCAGAGAGTTGACGGCAGGTGCGAGTCAATACGGACGGCGGAAGATAGCTCCTCCCCGAGCCGCCGAGAGAACCGCGTAAAAAACGCCAAGTAGATTCGGACGGGATCCTCCGTTAAAGGGAAAGTCTTTCAAAGACACGAGTGGACGGGCGACCGTCAAACAGAGTGGTACCGCGGAGAGTAAAAAACTTCGTCTCTTTTATGCGTTTTCAGCGCGTAAAAGAGATTATTTTTATCATCGCGAGCGAGGAGTTTATGAAGAACAGTCAAAAATACATAAAACAATATTTCGAACCGCAGGGCGTGACGATGGACTGGACGAAAAAGTCGGCGATCGAAAAACCGCCCGTTTGGTGCAGCGTCGATCTTCGCGACGGAAATCAGGCGCTCATTATTCCCATGAGCTTGGAGGAAAAACTCGAATTTTTCCGGCTTATCTGCAAGATCGGTTTTAAGGAAATAGAAGTGGGATTCCCCGCGGCGAGCGAAACGGAATACGAATTCTGCCGCGCGCTCATCGAACGCGACCTTATCCCCGACGACGTGACGATACAAGTCCTCACCCAGTCCCGCGAACATATCATCGCGAAAACGTTCGAGGCGCTCAAAGGCGCGAAACGCGCGATCGTACATTTGTATAATTCCACGTCCAAAGCGCAACGGGAACAGGTCTTTAAACGGGATAAAAAAGAAATTATCGACATCGCCGTGACGGGCGCGAAACTTTGCAAGGAATACCGCGAAAAGGCGGACGGCAAGATCACGTTCGAGTACTCCCCCGAAAGCTTTACGGGTACCGAACCCGAGTTCGCGGCGGAGATCTGCAACGCCGTCTTGGACGTTTGGCAGCCGACGGCGGAGGATAAGGCGATCATCAACCTGCCCGTGACCGTGGAAAATTCCATGCCCCACGTGTACGCGAACCAAGTGGAGTATATGTGCAAGAACTTACGCGGACGGGAAAACGTGATCGTATCCCTGCACCCGCATAACGACCGCGGCTGCGCGGTGGCGGACAGCGAAATGGGTCTGCTCGCGGGCGGCGACCGTATCGAAGGGACCCTTTTTGGCAACGGCGAACGCACGGGGAACGTGGACGTCGTAACGCTTGCGCTGAATATGTTCTCGCAGGGCGTCGATCCCAAACTCGACTTTTCCGATCTTCCCTCGATCACGCGGGTATACGAACGGGTGACGAGAATGAAGGTGGGCGAACGCCAGCCGTACAGCGGTCAGCTCGTGTTCGCGGCGTTCTCCGGTTCGCATCAGGACGCGATCGCAAAGGGTATGAAATACCGCGTGGAAAAGGACGCGGATACGTGGACCGTTCCCTATCTTCCCATCGACCCCGCGGACGTGGGCAGGGTGTACGAGGCGGACGTGATCCGTATCAATTCGCAATCGGGTAAGGGCGGGATCGGCTATATCCTCGAAACGCAGTTCAAACTCGTTTTGCCCGCGAAGATGCGCGAACAGTTCGGCTATCACGTAAAGAGCATTTCCGACCACGAACACAGAGAGCTTGCGGCGAAAGAGGTCTACGACATTTTCCTGCGCGATTTCGTGAACCTGCACGAAACGATAAACGTTTTGGAGGCGGGTTACGACGATCTGTCGGCGGAGAAGATGAAAGGCAGGGTCGTCATCGAGTACAACGGCAAAGCCTCCACGGTGGAAGTGGAGGGCAACGGCAGACTCGACTGCGTGAGCAGCGCGATCAAGCGGGTCACGGGCAGGGAATACGTGCTTGAAAACTACGTGGAACACGCGCTCGAAGAACGTTCCACCTCCCAAGCCGCCTCGTACGTTTGTATCGTATCGGACGGCAAGCCGTACTGGGGAGCGGGTATCCACACGGACATTATGACTTCGTCCGTCAAAGCCCTCGTTTCCGCAGTCAACCGTATGTTAAACGAGTAAAAGAGTAAAGGAGAGAAATCTATGAAATTGACAGGCGCACAGATCTTAATAAGGACCCTCATCGAACAGGGCGTGACCGACGTGTTCGGCTATCCCGGAGGGCAGGTCATCAACATTTACGACGCGCTGTACGAATATAAAGACAAGATAAACCACGTATTGACGGCGCACGAACAGGGCGCGTCGCACGCGGCGGACGGATATTCCCGCGCGACGGGCAAGGTCGGCGTATGTATCGCCACGAGCGGTCCGGGCGCGACCAACCTCGTCACGGGTATCGCGACGGCTATGCTCGACTCCATTCCCCTCGTCGCGATCACGGGTAACGTGCCTTGCTCGCTCATCGGCAAGGACAGTTTCCAGGAAGTCGACATTACGGGCGTTACCCTGCCCATCACCAAACACAACTATTTCGTTACCAAGATAGAGGAGCTTGCGGATATTTTGCGCGAGGCGTTCCTCATCGCGAAGTCGGGCAGACCCGGTCCCGTACTCGTCGATATTCCCAAGAACGTGCAACAGGCGACCTATGAATACGAGGAAAAGCCCGTCGTGGAGAAAATGCCTTTGCCCAAGGTGAAAGAAGAACTCATCGAGCAGGCGGCGGCGCTCGTCAACGGCGCGAAACGCCCGTATATCTATATCGGCGGCGGCGCGGCGGGACTCGGCATGGGCAAAGAGATCGTCGAGTTCGCGAATAAGATCGACGCGGTCGTCGGCTGTTCGTTTATGGGCCTTTCGGCGATCCCGAACGACAGCGAACGTTTCCTCGGTATGCAGGGTATGCACGGACATTACGCGTCCTCGATGGCGCAGAACGAATCCGACCTTATCCTTGCCGTCGGCGTGCGGTTCTCCGACCGCGCGACGGGCAATATCGCGAAGTTTGCGAAAAAGAGCAAGATCGTTCAACTCGACCCCGATTGCGCGGAGATCAACAAGAACGTGCGCGTAGACCTCGGTCTGGTCGGCGACGTGGAGGACGCGTTCAAGCGTATCGCGGAAAAGTGCGCGCCCAAGAGCAACCCCGAATGGATAGACCAAGTACGAAAGCTCAAAGCGGAGGAGAACGCGTTCGAGGACGAGATCGCGGCGGAGAACAAAGCCTCGCTCACGCCCAAACAGGTGTTCGAGATCATCAACGCCGACAAACCCGCAAAGACCATCATCGCGACCGACGTCGGTCAGCACCAAATGTGGGCGGCGCAATACGCGACCTTCGACGGTCCCCGTCGGTTCGTATCGAGCGGCGGTCTGGGAACGATGGGATTCGGGCTTGGCGCGGCGATGGGCGCGTACGTAGCGACCAAAGATCCCGTAGTGTTGATCACGGGCGACGGAAGTTTCGGTATGAACCTCAACGAGCTGGCGACCGCCGTGACCTATAAACTGCCCGTCGTCATCGTACTGATGAACAACGGCGTGTTGGGTATGGTAAGACAATGGCAGACGTTGTTCTTCGGGAAACGGTATTCGAACACGGTACTCGACAGAAAGACGGATTTCGTCGCGCTCGCCAAAGCGTTCGGCGCGGAAGGGTATCTTGCGGAAACGCCCGTAGAGTTCAGGCAGGCGTTCGACAAAGCGTTGACCTCAGGCAGACCCGTGGTCATCGATACGCGTATCGACAAGGACGAATTCGTATTGCCGATGTTGCCGCCCGGCGGAGCCATCGACGACATTATCACAAAAGTTTAGAACGCTTTATATACGTCGCAATACTTCGTCGAACTTGCGTTTTCCCTCGGTCACGTACGCACAAGTACGCTCCCGTCGGAAAATCCGCGTTCTCCTCGTCTTACTCGTATCTAAGCCTTTCGACGAGTGGCGTACTGGATCGAACTTCGACGAGTGGCGTACTGGATCGAACTTCGACGAGTGGCGTACTGTATCTAAATTCGACGAGTGAGCGGGAATCTCGCGTCGGGAAATCCGCGTTCTCCTCGTCTTGCTCGTATCTAAACCGTTCGACGGGCGGCGTACTGTATCTAAATTCGACGAGTGGCGTACTGTATCTAAATTCGACGGGAAATCATCTCATTCAATCTGAAACAAGGAGAAAAAAATATGGAAAACAAAAAATTCGTAATAGCCGTGTACGTAGAGAACAAGGCGGGCGTTCTGACGAGAGTGACGGGTATGTTCACGCGGCGCGGGTTCAATATCGATACGCTCACCGTGGGCGAAACGGAGCGCAGCGAATATTCCCGTATCACCATTTGTATGAGCGGCGACGCGTACGTAAAAGAACAGCTCGTCAACCAGCTCCGTAAGCTTATGGTCGTGAAGAAAGTGGAAGTACTCGAAGACGAACCGATCAAGCGGGAGCTTATGCTCATCAAGGTGCAGAACAGATCGGAGAACAGGAGCGATATTATGACGGCGGTGGACGTGTTCCGCGCGAGCGTCATCGATTATTCGCCCGAAGGAATGTGTATCGAGGTGACGGGCAACCCCTCCAAGATCGACGCGTTCGTAAAACTTATGCAACCGTTCGGTATTCTCGAAATGTGCCGTACGGGTATCGTGGCTTTGGATAGAGGCGTAACGACGCTCTTTTCGAAATAAAAAATAATTTAAAAAGGACAGGAATAAAATTATGGCAAACAGGATCTTCTATCAACAGGATTGCGATCTCAACAAACTCAACGGCAAAACGGTGGCGATCATCGGCTACGGCTCGCAGGGTCACGCGCACGCGCTCAACCTCAAAGACTCGGGCGTAAAAGTCATCGTCGGTCTTTACAAGGGCAGCAAGAGCTGGGAAAAAGCGGAAAAGCAAGGTCTGCAAGTTATGACCGCGGCGGAGGCTGCGAAGGCGGCGGATCTGATCATGATCCTCATCAACGACGAAAAACAGGCGAAACTTTATAAAGAAAGTATCGAACCCAACCTCACCGAGGGCAAAACGCTTGCGTTCGCGCACGGGTTCAATATCCACTTCGGCTGTATCAAACCTCCCAAGAACGTGAACGTCATCATGGTCGCGCCCAAAGGCCCCGGTCATACGGTACGCAGCGAATATCAGGTCGGAAAAGGCGTTCCTTGCCTGATCGCGGTGGAACAGGACGCGACGGGCGACGCGCTCGAAATCGGTCTTGCATATGCGCTCGGTATCGGCGGCGCGCGCGCGGGCGTTCTGGAAACGACCTTCCGCACCGAAACGGAAACCGACTTGTTCGGCGAACAGGCGGTGCTTTGCGGCGGCGTTTGCGCGCTTATGCAGGCGGGATTCGAAACGCTCGTCGAGGCGGGTTACGATCCCCGTAACGCGTACTTCGAATGTATCCACGAGATGAAACTCATCGTAGACCTCATCTATCAGAGCGGATTCGAGGGCATGCGCTACTCCATCTCCAACACGGCGGAATACGGCGACTATATCACCGGACCGAAGATCATCACGGAAGAAACGAAGAAAGCGATGAAGAAAGTCCTTTCGGATATTCAAGACGGTACGTTCGCGAAAGACTTCCTGCTCGATATGTCCGACGCGGGCAGTCAGGTACATTTCAACGCGATGAGAAAGAAGGCGGCGGAGCATCCCTCCGAAGTCGTCGGCAACGAGATCAGAAAGCTGTACAGCTGGGCTGACGAAGAAAAATTTATCAATAACTGAGAAAAAACGGTATTTCGTGCGCGCGGCGGCGGGGCTTTCCGCCGCCGAGGGCGCGCGTTTGTTTGCAAGGTGAAAGGACTATGATCAAAGATACGATTGTCAACGGATTTCAGAACGCGCCGCATAGATCGCTCTATCACGCGTTGGGACTGACGGAAGAGGAACAGGCTCGCCCGCTTATCGGCGTCGTCTGTTCGTATAACGAGATCGTGCCGGGACATATGAATCTCGACAAGATCGCGCAAGCGGTAAAACTCGGCGTGGCGATGGCGGGCGGTACGCCCATCATGTTCCCCGCGATCACCGTTTGCGACGGTATCGCCATGGGGCATACGGGTATGAAATATTCCCTCGTCACCCGCGATCTTATCGCCGACTCCACGGAGGCGATGGTGCGGGCGCACGGGTTCGACGGGTTGGTGATGATCCCCAACTGCGACAAGAACGTTCCCGGACTTTTGATGGCGGCGGCAAGACTGAATATCCCCACCGTATTCGTCAGCGGCGGACCTATGCTCGCGGGCAGAGTGGGCGGCAAGAAACGTTCCCTTTCGAGTATGTTCGAGGCGGTCGGCGCGTACACGGCGGGCAAGATCGACGAGGCGGGCTTGACCGAATTCGAAAAGAAGGTCTGCCCCACCTGCGGTTCGTGTTCGGGTATGTACACCGCGAATTCGATGAACTGTCTGACCGAGGTACTCGGTATGGGCTTGCAGGGCAACGGCACGATCCCCGCGGTATATTCCGCGCGTATCGAGCTTGCCAAGCACGCGGGTATGCAGGTGATGGAGCTTATCAAGAAGAATATCCGTCCCCGCGATATTATGACGGCGGCGGCGATCAGAAACGCAGTCACCGCGGACATGGCGCTCGGCTGTTCGACGAACAGTATGTTGCATTTGCCCGCGATCGCGAACGAGTGCGGCGTGCCTTTCGATCTCGACGAGGTGAACAGGATCAGCGAAAAGACCCCCAACCTTTGCCACCTTGCGCCCGCAGGTCCTACGTATATGGAAGATCTCAACGAGGCGGGCGGCGTGTACGCCGTTTTGAAAGAACTCGACAAACTCGGTCTGCTCGATACGGGCGTGATGACCTGCACGGGCAAGACGTTGGGCGAGAATATCGCGGCGGCGCAGAACACGGACGAAACGGTCATTCGTACGCCCGAAAACCCGTTTGGCAAAACGGGCGGTATCGCGGTGCTTAAAGGCAATCTCGCGCCCGACGGGTGCGTGGTCAAGCGGGCGGCGGTCGCGCCGGAAATGCTAGTGCACGAAGGTCCCGCCAAAGTCTACGAGAGCGAGGAAGAGGCGATCGCCGCGATCTACGCGGGCAAGATCGTCAAGGGCGACGTAGTCGTGATCCGTTACGAAGGACCTTCGGGCGGACCGGGTATGCGCGAAATGCTTTCGCCGACCTCCGCGATCGCGGGTATGGGGCTTGACAAGGACGTGGCGCTCATCACCGACGGTCGGTTCTCGGGCGCGACGCGCGGGGCGTCGATCGGTCACGTTTCCCCCGAGGCGGTATCGGGCGGCGCGATCGCGTACGTAAAGGACGGAGATATTATTTCCATCGATATACCGAATTACAGCATTACCCTGCATGTGTCCGACGAAGAGCTTGCAAAGCGCAAGAAAGAAATGCCCATAAAGCGCAAGGAAGTGAGCGGGTATTTGAAGAGATACGCGGCGCAGGTAAGCTCCGCGGACAAAGGCGCGATCATCAATAAGTAAAAAAGGAACGGCAAAACTATGTCAATGACAATGACGCAAAAAATTCTCGCGGCGCACGCGGGACTGGAAAAGGTCGAGGCGGGTCAGCTCATCTTGGTGAACGTGGATCGGGTACTCGGCAACGATATCACTTCGCCCGTAGCCATTCGCGAGTTCGACCGTATCGGCGCGAAGGACGTTTTCGACAAAGAAAAGGTGACGATGGTCATGGACCATTTCGCGCCCAACAAGGACATCAAGGCGGCGGTGCAATGCAAAATGTGCCGCGACTTTTGCGACAAATACGAAGTGACCAACTTCTACGACGTGGGCAGAATGGGTATCGAACACGCTCTGCTCCCCGAAAAGGGCTTGGTCGTACCCGGGGACGTCGTCATCGGCGCGGACTCGCACACCTGCACCTACGGTGCGCTCGGCGCGTTCTCGACGGGCGTGGGTTCGACGGATATGGCTTGCGGTATGGCGACGGGCAAGGCTTGGTTCAAAGTGCCTTCCGCGATCAAATTCGTCTTGAAAGGAAAACTCAACAAATACGTGTCGGGCAAGGACGTCATCTTGCATATCATCGGCAAGATCGGTGTGGACGGCGCGTTGTATAAATCGATGGAATTCGTCGGCGAGGGCGTGCGATCGCTCACCGTATACGACCGTCTGACCATTTCGAATATGGCGATCGAGGCGGGCGCGAAGAACGGTATTTTCGAGGTGGACGAACAGACGGAGGCGTACGTGAAAGAACGCTCCGACCGTCCGTTTACCGCCTACAAAGCGGACGAGGACGCGGTCTACGACGAAACGTACGAGATCGACCTTGGCTCGATCCGTTCGACGGTCGCGTTCCCGCACCTGCCCGAAAACACGAAAACGTTCGACGAGATCGGCGATATTGCGATCGATCAGGTCGTCATCGGTTCGTGTACCAACGGTCACTATAAAGACCTCGCGGAGGCGGCGGAGATCTTGAAGGGCAGAAAGGTGGCGAAACGCGTGCGCGCGATCGTCATTCCCGCTACGCAGGATATTTATCTCAAAGCGATGGAAAACGGGCTTTTGAAGATATTCATCGAGGCGGGCTGCGTCGTTTCCACGCCCACTTGCGGACCTTGTCTCGGCGGGTACATGGGTATCCTCGCGGCGGGTGAACGCGCGGTCGCGACGACGAACCGCAACTTCGTCGGGCGCATGGGCGACGTGAAATCGGAAGTGTATCTTTCGTCGCCTGCGGTAGCGGCGGCGAGCGCGGTCGCGGGAAAGATCGCCGACCCGAACAAACTTTAAAAAAGGAACAAAGGTATGATTTTTAACGGAAAAGCCATCAAATACGGCGACAACGTAGACACGGACGTCATCATTCCCGCGCGGTATCTCAACACCATCGACAAAAAGGAGCTTGCCTCCCATTGTATGGAGGATATCGACAAGGAGTTCAAAAACAAGGTGCAGAGCGGGGATATTATGGTCGCGGGGAACAACTTCGGTTGCGGCTCGTCGCGCGAACACGCGCCCATCGCGATCAAGGAAAGCGGGATCTCCGTCGTCATCGCGAGAAGTTTCGCGCGTATCTTCTATCGGAACTCTATCAATATCGGTCTTGCCATCGTCGAATGTGACGAGGCGGTGGACGGTATCTCGGACGGGGATATCGTCGAGGCGAATTTGGACGAAGGCGTGATCGTCAACAAGACCACGGGCAAAACGTTCAAGACCCAGCCCTTCCCCGCGTTTATTCAGAAGATCATCGAGAACGGGGGGCTGGTGCAGTCTATCCAGAATGGAAACATAAAATAAAAGCTATGAAAAATTATAAAATCGGATTATTACGCGGGGACGGTATCGGCCCCGAGATCGTGGACAGCGCGGTGCGCGTACTGAAAGCGGTCGGAGAAAAATACGGGATAGGGTTTACGTTTACGCCCTATCTGATCGGCGGCGCGGCAATAGACGCTTGCGGCAAACCCCTGCCCGAAGAAACGGTGCGGGGCTGTCTTGCGAGCGACAGCGTTCTGCTCGGCGCGGTGGGCGGTCCGAAATGGGATACGCTGCCCGGCGAGTTGCGCCCCGAAAAGGCGCTCTTGGGTATTCGCGCGGCGATGGGGCTGTTCACCAACCTCCGTCCCGCGAAACTTTATCCCGCGCTCAAAGGCGAATGTCCGCTCCGCGCGGATATCGTCGAAAACGGGTTCGATATTATGATCGTCCGCGAACTGACGGGCGGTATCTATTTCGGCGAGCGGGGGTATCGCGAGGGCAAGTACGGCGAAGAGGCGTACGATACGGAGGCGTATAGCCGTATGGAGATAGAACGTATCGCGCGCGTGGCGTTCGAAACGGCGAGAAAACGCCGTAAAAAGCTCACGAGTATCGACAAGGCGAACGTGCTCGAAACCTCCCGTCTTTGGAGAAAGGTCGTACACGAGATCGCGGCGGAATATCCCGACGTGGAAGTGAGCGATATGCTCGTGGATAACGCGGCGATGCAGCTCGTGCGGAACCCCTCGCAATTCGACGTGATCGTGACGAGCAATATGTTCGGCGATATTCTCTCCGACGAGGCGTCGCAGATCACGGGTTCGATCGGTATGCTGCCGTCGGCGTCGCTGTCGGACAATACCCGCGGTTTGTACGAGCCTATCCACGGCTCCGCGCCCGATATTGCGGGACAGAACAAGGCGAACCCGATCGCGACCGTGCTTTCGGCGGCGATGATGCTCTTGTACGCGTTCGACGAGGTCGAGGCGTCGGAGGCGATCGTTTCGGCGGTGGACAAAGTTCTGAACGCGGGTTACCGTACGGCGGACTTGTCGCGCGGCGGCGCGGCGCTGTCCACGGCGGAAATGACGGACAAGATCGTGGAAAATCTTTGAAGGTGACGAGGCGAGCGGTATGAACGAAAGCAAGTTGCGGAAAATTTACGACGCGCTGGAACTGACGAGCGTCTTTTTCGGCGTGATGGAAAAACCGTTGTTTTCCGCGTTCGTCGCCTATTGCAAGGCGGAAGAAACGGACAAGCGCGGCGCGTACGCGGCGTTCGTCGCGAACGTTTACGAGGGCGGCGGCTCGCTGACCAAGCTCGTGCTGCGTTTGCTCTCCGAGGACGAGAACGTATACGTAAAGAGCGCGGCGCGCGGGGAGAAACTGCCCGCGTGTATCGAACGTTCGGCGAAACGGGAACTCGATAACTTCTCCGCGTTCGCGGCGCTCACCTGCGCCGATTTCGCGGCGGATATGGGCGCGGCGGAAAGCGAACTGCCCGCGTTCGATTCGCAAGTTCTCGATATGGGCGCGGCGTATCGGAAACGTTTGCGCGGGATAGAAAAATACGGCTACGGGATCTTCTCTTCGCGGGGTATGTTCCGACTCTCCGACGAGAAAGAGATAGAACCCATCGTCAGCGCCGACAAGATCGGTATGGACGATTTCATCGGCTACGAGGAAGAACGCGGTCAGGTCGTGGCGAACACGCGCGCGTTCGTGGAGGGCAGACCCGCCGCGAACGTCCTGCTTTGCGGGGACGCGGGTACGGGCAAGTCCTCGACGGTGAAAGCGGTCGCGAACGCCTTTTTCGACGAGGGCGTGCGGCTGATCGAACTTCGGAAAGACCAGCTCCGCTATCTGCCGTACGTCATGGGCAAGATCAGCGGCAATCCGCTCAAATTCATCATCTTTATAGACGATCTCGCGTTCAATAAGAGCGACGATAATTTCAGTATGCTCAAAGCCGCGCTGGAAGGCTCGGCGAGCGCGAAAGCGGCGAACGCGGTCATCTACGCGACGAGCAACCGTCGGCACATCATCAAGGAAAGCTTTTCCGACCGCGACGGCGACGACGTACACAGAAACGACTCCCTGCAAGAAACGCTCTCCCTTTCCGAACGGTTCGGGCTGGTCGTACTGTTCTCCAAGCCGAATAAAGATCTGTATTTGGAGATCGTGCGCGAGCTTGCCAAAAAGCACGGCTTGCAGACGGACGGAAAGGAACTCGAAGTCAAGGCGGAGGCGTTCGCTTTGAGAAAGGGCAACCGTTCGGCGCGGTGCGCGGAACAGTTCATCGACAGTTTGTTGTAAACGGGCATACCAAGTATGCGACGAATGTAATAAAGAGGTAAAAAAATATGTTGACGATCGACAACGTTTACAGAGCGAGCAACGCGCTCAAAGGCGTGATACGGAAAACGGACGTGATCTATGCGCCCAAGCTTTGTCCGGGCGCGGATCTGTATTTGAAAACGGAGAACCTGCAAGTCACGGGTTCGTTCAAGGTACGCGGCGCGTACTATAAGATGACCCGCCTTTCCGACGAGGAAAAGGCGCGCGGCGTCATCGCCTGTTCGGCGGGCAACCACGCGCAGGGCGTTGCGCTGGCGGCAAAAAAGAACGGCATAAAAGCCGTCATCTGTCTGCCCGACGGCGCGCCCATCTCCAAGGTCGAGGCGACCAAGAGCTACGGCGCGGAAGTGTGTCTGGTCGAGGGCGTTTACGACGACGCGTATAACCGCGCGTTACAGCTCCGCGACGAGAAAGGGTACACCTTTATCCACCCCTTCGACGACGAGGACGTCATCGCGGGTCAAGGCACGATCGCGCTCGAACTCGTCGAGCAGATCTCCGATCTGGACGCGGTGCTCGTACCCATCGGCGGCGGCGGACTGATCTCGGGGATCGCGTACACGATCAAGACCATAAACCCGAAGATCAAGGTTTACGGCGTACAGGCGGCGGGCGCGCCGTCGATGAAGAATTCGGTCGCGGACGGGAAGATAGAGGAACTGCCTTCCGTATCCACGATCGCGGACGGTATCGCGGTGAAAAAGCCGGGCGAGAACACGTACGAACTTTGTCAAAAGTACGTGGACGAGATCGTTACGGTGTCCGACGACGAGATCTCGGCGGCGATCCTCGCGCTTATGGAACAGCATAAACTCGTCACCGAAGGCGCGGGCGCGGTGTCCGTGGCGGCGGCGATGTTCAGCAAGGTCGATCTCAAAGGCAAGAAAGCGGTGTGCGTGCTTTCGGGCGGCAATATCGACGTGACCATTCTTTCCCGCGTCATCAAGCGCGGACTTCTGATGTCGGGCAGAAATTGCCAGCTTATGATCGAGCTTATGGACAAACCCGGTCAGCTCAAAAACGTGTCCCGTATCATCGCCGACCTCGGCGGCAACGTCACTTCCGTACACCACGAGCGCGCGAACGAGGGGTCGGACGTCAACGGCTGTTATTTGCGTATCATTCTCGAAACGCGTAACTTCGAGCATATCGCGCAGATCAAGAAAGCGTTGACCGATTTCGGTTTTAAATTGTTATAAGGAGAATTATCGTATGCAACTGAAAAAAGTATCGACGGAAAAAGCTCCCGCGGCGATCGGTCCGTATTCGCAGGCGATCGTGTGCGGGGAACTGGTGTTCACTTCGGGGCAGATCCCCATTAACCCCGCGACGGGCAACGTGGAAACGGCGACGATCGCGGAACAGACCGAACAGGTGATGAAAAACCTCGGCGAAGTTTTGAGCGCGGCGGGCAGTTCGTTCGAAAAGGCGGTCAAGACCACCTGTTTCCTCGCCGACATCGGCGATTTCGCGGCGTTCAACGAAGTATACGCGAAGTATTTCACGACCAAACCCGCGCGCAGCTGCGTTGCGGTGAAAGACCTTCCCAAGGGCGTAAAAGTGGAAGTGGAAGTCGTCGCCGCGCTTTGAGATAAAAAGAATACAAGAAGGGCAGGTATGCGTTGAATGAACGCATACCTGCCCCTTTCGTTTTCCGTACGTTTTTATTTTTTGAGTTCGAGCGTGCGTTTGTACGCCGCCGTCACCGCGTCCATCGCCGCCGAACGGAATCCCGCCTTTTCGAGCGCGTGCATACCCGCGATGGTCGTGCCGCCGGGGGAGCATACCGCGTCTTTGAGATCGCTCGGGTGTCCGTATTCGAGCAACATTTTCGCCGAGCCGAGCAAGGTCTGGGCGGCGTATTTCGCCGCCTTGTCGCGGGGTACGCCGCATTCCACCGCGCCGTCCGCGAGCGCCTCCGCGAACGCGTAGACGAACGCCGGTCCGCAACCGGACAACGCGCTTGCCGCGTCGATCTTGTCCTCTGGCAGTTTATCGAGCGCGCCCGCCTTTGAAAAACAGTCGAGGAAGGCTTTCTCGTCGGAGTCGGAAACGTCCGCGCAGTCGTATAAGATCATACCTTCTCCCACGAGCGCGGCGGTGTTGGGCATAATGCGGATCACGGGCAGTTCCGCGCCGATAAAACGGCGTATCGCCGCGATCGAAACGCCCGCCGCCATCGTGACAACGACGTTCTTTTGCGCTTTCAGCACGTCCGAAAGGGGGGCGAGGGTCTGTTCCATCGTCTGCGGTTTCACGCCGAGAACGACGAATTTACAGGCTTTGACAAGCTCCGCAGAGGGGAGAACGGCAGCGCCCGTTTCGCTCGCGAGCGTTTGCGCCTTTTCTTCGCAATAGTCGTTGACCGCGATATTCTCGCCGCCGACCGCTTTCGCCGCCGCGCGGGCGAGCGCGCCGCCCATATTGCCGCAACCGATAAAACCGAGTATGTAGTTCATAGTGTTTTCTCCTTATTTTCGTATCTGTCCGTTACCGCGGATCACGTATTTGTAGGAAGTAAGTTCCTCCAAGCCCATCGGTCCGCGCGCGTGGAGTTTTTGGGTGGAAATACCGATCTCGCAACCCTTGCCGAACTCGCCGCCGTCGGTGAAACGGGTGGAGGCGTTGATATAGACCGCCGCGCTGTCCACCGCGAGCGCGAATTTGTCCGCCGTTTCCGTATTCCTCGTCACGATACAGTCGCTATGCCCCGTCGAGTGCCGCGCGATATGCGCGATCGCCTCGTCCGCGTCCGATACGACCTTGACGGCGAGGATATAGTCGAGGAACTCGGTGTCGAAATCGTTTTCGCCCGCTTTCGTACCGCCGATGAGCGCGTACGCATTCCCGTCCGTCCGAAGTTCCACGGGAACAAGCCCCGCCGCGATACGGCTGTCCACGAGCCGCGCTTTCAACAGGGGCAGGAATTTTTCCGCGACCGCCTCGTGTACAAGACAGACCTCTTCGGCGTTGCACACGGAAGGGCGGGAGGTCTTGGCGTTGTCGATGATGTCGAGCGCCTTGGAAAAGTCCGCGTCCTTATCCACGTATACGTGGCAGATGCCCGTTCCCGTTTGTATACAGGGAACTTTCGCGTTCTCCACGCACGAGCGGATAAGCCCCGCGCCGCCGCGGGGAATGAGCGCGTCCACGTACCCGACCGCGGCCATCAGCTCGTTCGCGCTCCGTCGGGAAGTATCGTCGGGCAGGTTGACGAAATTTTCGTTCACGCCCGCCGCTTTGAGCGCGCCGCGGAGCAGCCGCACGATCGCCGCGGAGGAGTGGTAAGCGTCCTTGCCGCCGCGCAGGATACATACGTTCCCGCTCTTGAAACAGAGCGCCGCCGCGTCCGAGGTGACGTTGGGTCGGCTCTCGTAAATGATACCGATCACGCCGAGCGGCACGCGTATTTTGGAAACGGACAGCCCGTTTTTGAGCGCGTTCCGTTCGAGTACGGCCCCGACGGGATCGGGCAGAGCCGCGACCTCGCGGATCCCTTTCGCCATAGCCGAAATACGGTTCTCGTCCAGACGGAGCCGATCGAGCATTACTTCGGGCAGAACGCCTTTGGCGTTTTCGAGATCGGCGAGGTTTGCCTGCAAGATCTCCGCCGCACCCCGTTCGAGCGCGTCCGCCATCAGGAGCAGAGCCTCGTTCTTTCGGCTTTCGGTGAGCAGAGCCGCCTCCCGCGACGCCGCTTTCGCCGCCGTTAAAATTTCTTGCGTCGTTCGGATCATATCTTACCTCCCGTCGGGATCATTTTGCGAAAAACCGCGTGTAGCCGCCTTTCTTGCCTGTTACGATGTCGTATAAAAGTTCGGGGTCTTCGCCGTTCGCGATGACCATGTCGCAACCCGCCGCACCGCATAATTGCGCCGCTTTGAGCTTGGTTTTCATACCGCCCGTGCCGAGTGCCGAACCCGCGCCGCCCGCGAGCGCGAGCGTTTCTTCCGATACTCCGCGCACTTCCTCGATGAGTTTCGCGTTCCCGTCTTTATGCGGGTCGGCGGAATACAGACCGTCCACGTCCGACAAGATGACGAGAAGATCCGCTTTCACGCTCACCGCCACCAAAGCGGAGAGGGTGTCGTTGTCGCCGACCTTGATCTCTTCCGTCGCGATGGTGTCGTTCTCGTTGACGACGGGCAATGCGCCCAGCTCCAAGAGCCGTTTGATGGTGTTGTTGAAATTCTCGTGCCTGTCGTCCGCCGTGAAATCCGAACCCGTGAGCAGGATTTGCGCGACGGTGTGACCGTATTCGGCGAACAACCGATCGTACGTGTACATCAGTTCGCATTGACCGACCGCCGCCGCCGCCTGTTTGGTGGGAATATCGGCGGGCCGTTCTTTGAGCGCGAGTTTGCCCACGCCCATGCCGATCGCGCCCGAGGATACGAGTACGACCTCGTTGCCCGCGTTTTTCAGATCGCTTATCACGCGGCACAGCTCGCCCGTAAGCCGGATATTCAAGCGCCCCGTCGCGTGCGCCAACGTGGAAGTGCCCACTTTTATGACTAATCTCATATTCGTTTCCATTCCTTTTCCCGATACAAGACCGCGGAATAAAAGATTTTCTCGATGGTTATTTATTATATAGTATAACGTATAAAGTCGGGTTTGTCAAGCGCGGACGGGCACGAAAACGCGGGAAAATCGCGTTAAGCTTTCCTTTTGAGCGGTTGACGGGACAAAAGATAGGTCATAATAAGGGAAAGGTCGCGTTCGTTCTTCTCGTCGAGTACGCGGAAGTCGCGGAATTTCAGCGGTTCTTCCACGCGTTCGCCGTCCGCAAGCTCGAACTCGCCGTACATCGGTCTGCCCAGACCCGTATACGAATAGGTGAGCGTTCCCAAGCTACCCGTGGGCAGACCTTTGGAAAGGTGGGCGTCGTTGGTGAGGACGATGAGATCGAATTCCTCCGCAAGACGGTTGTCGGTGTATTTGTTTTTCATAGAAGTTCCTCCTGTTTTTGGGTAAGTAGCGCAAATAGTTTATCACGCTTTCGGAAAATTACAAGAGGGGACTGCCACCTTTTTTTGAATTATTCGAAAAATTTTTCAAAAAACTGTTTACAATCGATTTTTTTTATGGTATAATGTATTTGGTGGAAATAGGGGATTTTCAGATTTTCCAAATTTCGCCAAAGCAAATTCAAGAGAAAAAATAATAACATTTTAAGGAGATAAACTATGACTAACAACAAGAAAGTTCTTCAATTCGTAGCGGACTGTCAGGCGTTTGCACAGCCCGACAAAGTCGTTTGGATCGACGGCAGCGACGCGCAGAGAGATCAGCTCCGCGAAGAGGCTTGCGCTACGGGCGAGATCATTAAGCTCAATCAGGAACTTCTTCCCGACTGCTACTATCACCGTACCGCGGAAAACGACGTTGCGCGCGTAGAGGACAGAACGTTCATCTGCTGCGAGAACGAAGAGGACGCGCTCCCTCATTCCATCGTTAAGTGGAAAGCCCCCAAGGACGCGTACGCGATGGTCAACGAGATCGCGAAAGGCGCTTACAAGGGCAGAACGATGTACGTTATCCCTTATTCGATGGGCGTTGTCGGTTCGCCTTTCTCCAAGATCGGTATCGAGATCACCGATTCCATCTACGTCGTTCTCAACATGATGATCATGACGAGAGTAGGCAAAATGTGCCTCGACCAGCTCGGCGTTGACGGCGATTTCGTCAAGGGTTTCCACGCGAAATGTAACGTAGACCCCGAAAAGAGATATATCATGCACTTCCCCGAAGACAACACGATCATTTCCGTGAACTCCGCTTACGGCGGTAACGTGCTCCTCGGCAAGAAGTGTTTCGCGCTCCGTATCGCGACCAACCTCGGCAGAAAAGAGGGCTGGATGGCGGAGCATATGCTCATTCTCGGCGTAAAGCGCCCTCAGGACAAGGAAATGAAATACGTTGCGGCTGCGTTCCCTTCCGCTTGCGGTAAGACCAACCTTGCAATGCTCATTCCTCCCAAGCAGTACCTCGACGCGGGCTATAAAGTACAATGCGTCGGCGACGACATCGCTTGGATCCGCGTAGGCGAGGACGGCAGACTTTGGGCTGCGAACCCCGAAAACGGTTTCTTCGGCGTTGCGCCCGGTACGAACGAAAAATCCAACCCCAACGCTTTGGCGTCCACGAAGAAAGGCACGATCTTCACGAACGTGGCTTACAACCCCGAGGACGGCACCGTTTGGTGGGAAAAACTTACGAAAGAGGCGCCTAAGCACCTCATCGACTGGAAGGGTAACGAATGGACGCCCGATATGAACGCGGACGGCAAGCACCCCGCGGCGCATCCCAACTCCCGTTTCACCGCTCCCGCGGAGAACTGCCCTTGCATCTCGCCCGAGTTCAACTCCAAAGCGGGCGTACCTCTTTCCGCGATCATCTTCGGCGGACGTCGCGCGACGACCACCCCGCTCGTATATCAGTCGAGAGACTGGAACCACGGTACGTTCGTCGGAACGATCATGTCGTCCGAAACGACGGCGGCGGCTACCGGTGCGGTCGGCGTGCTCCGTCACGATCCGATGGCTATGAAACCTTTCATGGGCTACTCGGTAGATCAGTACTTCCAGCACTGGATCGATATGGGCGCGAAGGTCGAGAAGAGCAAACAGCCCAAGATCTTCAACGTAAACTGGTTCCGTCAGGACGAGAACGGGAACTTTATGTGGCCCGGATTCGGCGACAATATGCGCGTGCTCGACTGGATCTTGGATCGTTGCGAAGATAAGGTAGACGCGCAGGAAACGGCGATCGGTTATCTTCCCTATGCGAAAGACATCAACATCGAGAACTGCGATATCGACGCGGCTACGCTCGACAAGCTCCTTGTCGTAGACAAAGCGCGCTGGGCGGCAGAGGCGGAAGAGATCGAGAAGTACTATGCGGAAAACTTCGGCGACAAGATGCCGAAAGAGATCATGGAAAATCTCGAAATCCTCAAAAAGAACTGCGCGAAATAATATTTCGTGAACAAATATCCCGTCGGGATTTTCCCGACGGGATATTTTTTTGTCTTTCGTATCGAAGGCAAGTTTTCTCGGCGCGTTTTTAAAGAGAAAGCGTATCGCCGTTTAGAAGGTAGTCCGTCGTCACGTCGAAAAACCGTGCGATAAGGAGCAACGTGTCCAAATCGGGTTCGCGACTGCCAAGCTCCCAAAAACTCACCGTCTGATTGCAAACGTGAAAAATTTCTCCTAATTTCTGTTGAGATAATCCTTTTTCAAGCCGCAATTCTTTTAACGTTTTGCCAAAATAATTGTTTTTCATAAAGTTATCTTACTACAAAATGTAGGAAAACACTTGACTTCCTACAAAATGTAGGATATAATTATGTTACAAAATAAATTTGGAGGTCTACAAATGAAGTATTGTAGCAAATGCGGAAAAGAAATCAACGACGATGCGGTGGTTTGCGTGTATTGCGGGCGACAGGTGGAGGGAGCGAGAGCCGAGGTGCAAAAGCCGGACGCGCCGAATATGGGTTTTGCGGTGTTGGGCTTTTTCTTCCCGTTGATCGGACTGATCTTGTACTTGTGCTGGAAGAACGAAACGCCTTTAAAAGCGAAGTCGGCGGGAAAGGGCGCGTTGATCGGCGTTATCGTCAGCGTGGCGTGTTATCTCATTTTTGCGATTTTCTTGGGAAGTTTAATGGCGTCGCTTGTGGCGGAAGTCCCCTTGGCTATGGCGTTATGTTAAACGGAAAAAATGAAAAAATATCTTGTCTACCCGTGTGGTGGCAAGATATTTTTTATGCAAAAACGGAAAATGCGGTTGGGCAAGAAAAGTGTTCGCGAAAAGTTGACTTCGGTTTTCGTGGTGTGATATAATGAAGAAAAAGAAAAGTCGGGCTTGACCCGCTTTGATTTTACAAAGGAAACGAGAGGAGAACGGAAATGAAAAAAGTACTGATTTTGTCGGGTAGCCCGAGAAAGGGCGGGAACTCGGATATTCTTTGCGACGAGTTTATGAAAGGCGCGCTCGACGCGGGTAACGCCGCGGAGAAAATACGCGTTTCGGAAAAGAAGATCGCGCCGTGTTCGGGTTGTTATTTTTGCAGCGACCACGGGGGCAGGTGTGCGTTCAACGACGATATGCGCGAGATCTTGGAAAAGATGATCGCCGCCGACGCGATCGTTTTGGCAAGCCCCGTGTATTTCTATTCGATATGCGCCCAGCTCAAAGCGGTCATCGACAGAACGGTGGCGCGGTGGACGGAGATCGTCGGGAAAGATATGTATTATATCGCGACCGCGGCGGAGGACAGCGAAACGGTGATGGACGGCACGTTGGCGTGTTTCCGCGGTTTTGCCGAATGTGTAGAGGGTAGCGTGGAGAAAGGCGTGATACTCGGAAACGGCGTTTCGGAGCGGGGCGAGATTTTAGGCAAGCCCGCGCTTTTGAAACAAGCCTACGAAATGGGTAAGAACGTATAAACGGTCGGAAAAACTCCCGCCGCCCGTCCGAAACGGACGGGCGGCGGATTATAAGTTTATGTCCTTGCGCGGCGGGCATAAAAATCGTGCGGGGCGCGGAAACTACGTACGGAAACGGAAAAAATGTTTGCCCTGTTCTTGACAAGCGGGGACGGGTGTGTTATAATGATAAAAACATATATTTGTCGAAAGAAGTCGCGTATCCCGTTCGCGGGAAATATACTGTAATAGGGGGCGTTTTTTCAACGCTCGGAATACATACCCCGCAAAACGGCGGGAAGTCAATGAAAAACAGGAGAAGAAAATGTACGAAATAAACGATCTTTACGATCTCGATCATACGCAGGCAAAACCCTATCTCTTACGGTTCAAGTACCCCTGGGAGGCGCTTGCGGGCTTGAAAGCGTTCATCGAGGAACTCGGCGAAACGCTGGATAAGAACGAATACGAAGAAATATCGCCCAAGGTCTGGGTGCATAAAACGGCGAAAGTCGCGCCGACCGCGTTTTTGGGCGCACCTTGTATCGTCGGGGCGGGAACGGAAGTTCGGCATTGCGCGTTCGTGCGCGGCAGCGCGCTCGTCGGGCAAAATTGCGTGGTCGGCAACTCCGTCGAACTCAAAAACGTTATTCTGTTCGACAACGTACAGACCCCGCATTATAACTACGTGGGCGATTCCATACTCGGCTACAAATCGCACATGGGCGCGGGTTCGATCACGTCCAACGTAAAGTCGGACAAAACGCCGATCGTCGTCAAGGACGGCGAAGAACGCATAGAAACGGGTTTGAAAAAGATGGGCGCGATGCTCGGCGATTTCGTGGAAGTGGGCTGTAACAGCGTGCTTAACCCCGGTACGGTGATCGGTCGGCGGACGAACGTATACCCCCTGTCGTGCGTGCGCGGCGTGGTGAAAGAGAATTCTATTTATAAAAACAAAAACGAGATAGTTTCTAAAAAATAAAAATAAAGAGGAAATAAGCAGAATGGGAAAATATTTCGGAACGGACGGTTTTCGCGGCGAGGCGAACGAGAACTTAACGGCGGAACACGCGTTCAAAGTAGGTCGGTTTTTGGGCTGGTACTTTAACGAGAAAGTCAAACGCGAGGGCGGCGAACGCGCGCGTATCGTCATCGGTAAAGACACCAGAAGATCGGGGTATATGTTCGAATACGCACTTTCGGGCGGTATCGTATCCTCGGGCGCGGACGCTTACCTTTTGCACGTGACCACGACCCCGTCGGTCGCGTACGTGGTGCGTTCGGACGGGTTCGATTGCGGTATTATGATCTCCGCGAGCCATAACCCGTATTACGACAACGGTATCAAGCTGTTCAACGGCGCGGGCGAGAAGATGGACGAAGAGGTGATCGCGCTCGTCGAGGCGTACCTCGACGGCAAGGTCTGCGCGTTCGGGCAGGAGCTTACCGAAGTTCCGTACGCGAAAAAGAGCGGTATCGGCAGAACGGTGGACTACGTGGCGGGCAGAAACCGCTATATCGGGTATCTGATCTCGCTCGGCATTTACAGCTTTAAGGGCGTGAAAGTGGGTCTGGACTGCGCCAACGGCAGCAGCTGGAACATCGCGAAAAGCGTGTTCGACGCGCTCGGCGCGACCACGTTCGTAATGGGGAACGAGCCGGACGGCACGAACATCAACGACGGCGTAGGCTCGACGCATATCGAGGCGTTGCAAAAATTCGTCGTGGAAAAGGGTCTGGACGTCGGATTCGCCTTCGACGGCGACGCGGACCGTTGTCTTTGCGTGGACGAGAAAGGCAACCTCGTGGACGGCGATCAGATCATCTATATCTACGCGCGGTATATGAAAGAGCGCGGCAAACTCATCGGGAACACCGTCGTTACGACGATAATGTCCAACTTCGGTCTGTACAAAGGACTGGACGAACTGGGGATAAACTACGAAAAGACGGCGGTCGGGGACAAATACGTATACGAGCGTATGTCGGAAAAGGGGTATATTCTCGGCGGCGAACAGTCGGGGCATATCATTTTCTCCAAATACGCGTGCACGGGCGACGGGCTTTTGACGAGCCTGAAAATCATGCAGGCGATGATCGACAAAAAGACGACCCTTTCCGCGCTCGCGGGACAGATGACGGTATACCCGCAAGTCCTCAAAAACATGCGCGTCAAGGACAAAAAGGCGGCGATGTCGGACGGCGAAGTGCTTGCGGCGGTCAAGGAAGTGGAGAAACGCTTGGGCGATACGGGCAGGATCCTGGTCCGCGAATCGGGAACGGAACCGCTCGTGCGCGTAATGGTCGAGGCGGAGAGCAAGGAAACGTGCGCCGCGTGCGTGGACGAAGTCGTGCGCGTCATCGAGAAAAACGGGCATTGCTTATAATTTAAAGTTCGATAACTTAAAATTCGAAAGCCTTTCCCTTGAACGGGAAAGGCTTTTCAAATATGAGGAAAAAACGGTAAACGATAACCGCCCCGAAATCTCGCGACTTCGAGGCGGTTACCTATATGATAAGGGGGAAAATGATGAGCTGTTTTGCGTATCTCGGTTTCCTCAACCGATTTACGAATATATTTTATCATGTTTGGAGAAAAAAGTAAAGAAAAATTTCGAAAATTTTAAAAAAAGTTAAAAAGTATATCTACGTCGCAAAAAATGTTCCGTTCTCACATTTTTGCGGGTTCGGATATAGAAAAACTTCCAAAAGCTACATAATCCGACAGAGCAGACAGCATAACGCGACGGAAACGAGATAGGAAAACACGGCGATGAGCAAGGCGAGCGTGAGTTTTTTTCGTTTCAGACCCGCGAAATACACCGCGCCGATATAGAAAATGGTTTCCGACGACCCGTACGCCACGCACGCGCACCGCGCGGCATAGCTGTCCACGCCGTAACGGGCGAGTATCTCCGAAAGCACGGCGATCGCGCCGCTGCCCGAAAGGGGCTTGACGAGCAGGAGCGGGGCGATCTCGTCGGGTATGCCCGTAAAAGAGAACACGGGCGCGAGCAGGTCCGTAAGCTTGCTTTCCAGTCCGCTCACCTCGAAAAGCTTGGAAAGCATCGTCACCGTCGCGATATAGGGGAAGATGGAAACGATGAGCGGGATCGCGCCTTTCACGCCCTCCGTAAAGCAGTCGAACAGCTTGACTTTTTTAAAGAGCGCGAATACGAACGAGAGCAGGAACAACAGGGGTACGATCAAAGCGAGGGCGTACGTCATCAAATACCTGCCCCCTTCGTTTTGAGTATCTTCACGCCCGCGTGGGCGCGCTTTTTGCGCTTTGCGGCTTTGGGCGGGATCAAAAGTCGGGTCAGGACCACTCCGAGCAGAGTGGAGAACACCGTCGTGATGAGGGTGGGAAGAATAATATCCGTCGGCGCGGCGCTGTTTAAGGCGACGCGTATGCCGATGATGGAGGTGGGAATGAGCTGAATGGAGGTGGCGTTGAGCACGAAAAGCATACTCGAAGAATACTCCGCCTCTTCCGTCTTGTCGAGGAGCTGCGCCGCGCGGATCCCGTACGGGGTCGCCGCGCCCGAAATGCCGAGCAGGTTGACGGAGAGGTTCATACACACCGCGTCGAGCGCCTCCTCGTCGTCCGTTTTGAAAAGTTTTTTGGCGACGGGTTTGACCATACGCGACACGCCGCGGGTGACCCCGCTCGCCTCCCAGACCTTCATAAGCCCCAGCCATACGGAGTAGGTCGAAAGCAGGGAAAGGCACAAAGTGGCGCTCTTGGACGCGCCGTCGAGGAGGGTGGAGAGGAAGTTCTCGGGCGAGAGGAATAGCAGAATGATATCGGCGAGGATAAAGATAAGCGCGAAAAGTGTGTTCATAGAACTATTGTATGCGGGAAACGGCGCGGAAATGACGGCAGAAAGTTGTTTGAAAGGGCGCAAAGACGGTGATTTTGTTTTACTTTTTCGTTCAAATGATGTATAATAAGGAAGATCAGAACAAGAAGGAGCTTTTGTTATGGCGAAAAAACCTTACTACATTACGACGGCGATAGCCTACACCTCGGGCAAGCCGCATATCGGAAACACGTACGAGGCGGTGCTTGCGGACGCGATCGCGCGGTTCAAGCGCAAGCAGGGCTACGACGTGTTTTTCCAGACGGGAACGGACGAACACGGTCAGAAAATAGAGGAAAAAGCGGCGGCGGCGGGCATAACGCCGCAAGCGTACGTGGATAAGATCGCGGGCGAGATAAAAAATATCTGGGATCTGATGGGTACTTCCTACGATAGGTTTATCCGCACGACGGATAAGGACCACGAAAAACAGGTCGCGAAAATATTCAAAAAATTCTACGACCAAGGGGATATTTATAAAGGGTACTACGAGGGTATGTACTGTACGCCCTGCGAATCGTTCTGGACGGAGAGCCAGCTCGTGGACGGGAAATGCCCCGACTGCGGCAGAGAGGTCAAGCCCGCGAAAGAGGAGGCGTATTTCTTCAAGATGGGCAAATACGCGGATAGGCTCATCGAACATATCAATACCCACCCCGAGTTCATTCAGCCCGTTTCCCGTAAGAACGAGATGATGAACAACTTCCTTTTGAAAGGTTTGCAGGACCTTTGCGTGTCCCGTACGACCTTTAAATGGGGCGTACCCGTGTCTTTCGACGATCGGCACGTAGTGTACGTATGGATGGACGCGCTCGCGAACTATATCACGGGTCTTGGCTACGACGCGGACGGCGCGCACGGCGAGAACTATAAAAAGTACTGGCCCGCCGATCTGCACCTTATCGGCAAGGACATTCTGCGTTTCCATACCATTTACTGGCCCATATTCTTGATGGCGCTCGGCGAACCTTTGCCCAAGCAGGTATTCGGTCATCCCTGGCTTTTGCAGGGCGACGGCAAGATGAGCAAATCCAAAGGCAACGTGATCTATGCGGACGACCTTGCGCGGTTGTTCGGCGTGGACGCGGTGCGGTATTTCGTGCTCCACGAAATGCCGTTCGACAACGACGGTCAGATCACGTGGGAACTGGTCGCGGAACGGTTCAACACCGATCTTGCGAACGTGCTTGGAAACCTCGTCAGCCGTACGGTGGCGATGATCGGGAAATATTTCGGCGGCACGGTGGAGAAATCTCTGCCCGCAAACGAGCAAGACCCCGACGCGGAGTTCAAAGCCACGGCGGCGGCTACGGTCGGGAAAGTGATCGCGAAAGCGGAGGAACTCCGTATCGCGGACGCGATCTCGGAGATATTTACACTTCTCCGCCGCGCGAACAAATATATCGACGAAACGATGCCTTGGGCGCTTGCCAAGGACGAGAGCAAGAAAGCTCGGCTCAACGACGTGTTGTATAACCTCGCGGAGGTCATTCAGATCTGCGCGTCGCTGCTCGACAGCTTTATGCCCGAAACGTCGGAGAAAATGCTCGCGGCGTTCGGCGGCGAGACGAGAACGTTGGAGGACTGCGCGAAATTCGGGCTGAGGGAAACGGTAACGGTCAACGCCGTACCCCCCCTGTTCGCGAGAGTGGACTTTAAAGCGTTGGAACCGGAGATCGAAAAGATCCGCGCGGCGCAGATCGCGGCGGCGAGCGCGCCCGTGCAAGCGGAGGAGAAGTCGAGCAAAGCGGAGATAACGTTCGAGGAGTTCGAGAAAGTCCAGCTCCGCGTCGGCGAGATCGTGGCTTGCGAGCGCGTACCCAAATCCTCGAAGTTATTACACGAAACGGTCAAATTCGGCGACGAAGTACGTTCCGTCGTATCGGGTATCGCCAAGCACTACGCGCCCGAAGACCTGATCGGCAAGAAAGTGGTATTCGTGACCAACCTCGCACCGAGAAAAGTCTGCGGAATCCTGTCGGAAGGAATGATCCTTGCTGCGGAAGACTCGGACGGCACGCTCGCATTAGTGACCCCCGATAAAGACGTAAAAAGCGGCACACAACTCGGCTGAGAAACCGAGGAGCTTGTGAGGTGAGAGGTCGAGGAACTTAGTTCCTCGTGGGGTACAGGGGCAAAGCCCCTGGCAGGTGTGGGCAGCGCCCACGAATAAGCCCCCAGTAAAGCAACCGCAGGTTGCGCCCACGCCGTAAGGCGTACCCGCAACGTAGTTGCGCTTTTAGCCCCCAGACAAGCAACCCCAAAACAACAAATAAAAAACGAGAAAGATTATGTATATCGACGTGCATTGTCATTTGACGGGCGGCGAATACGCCGCCGTGGGCGGCGTGGAAGAAACCGTCCGTCGCGCAAAAGCCGCGGGCGTGGAACGTATTATATGTTCGGGGTTCGACCTCGACTCCTCCCGCCGAGCGGCGGAATTGTCCGACGCGTTCGACTTCGTGTATTTCTGCGCGGGCTTTCATCCGAGCGAACTGAAAAAATACCGCGAAGGCGACCTCGACGAGATCGCGCGGCTTTGCGACCATAAAAAATGCGTCGCCGTCGGCGAGATCGGTCTTGACTATCATTTCGACGATAACCCGCCCAAAGAATTTCAACGCGAACTCTTTGTAAAACAGCTCGCTTTGGCGGACGAAAAAGGACTTCCCGTCGTTCTCCATAGCCGCGACGCGGCGCAGGAAACGCTCGAGATCCTCGAACAAAACAAACCCCTTTTGCGCCGTAGCGCGCTGATGCATTGCTATTCGTACTCCCCCGAAATGGCGGAACGTTTCGCCGCGCTCGGACTGTACTTCTCTTTCGGCGGCACGTCTACGTTCAAGAACGCCAAAAAGGTCGTGGATAGCGTTCAACGCATACCTGCTACCCGTATTCTTACGGAAACGGACTGCCCGTACCTCACGCCCGCGCCCTATCGCGGCACCTTCCCCAACGAACCCAAGAACGTGACCTTCGTCGCGGCGAGGATAGCCGAGCTGAAAGAAACGGACGAAAAAGCGTTGCAAGAGCAGGTACTCGAAAACGCGAAACGGCTGTTTTTCAAACTCAAATAAACAACAGGAATAAGGACTATGGAAGAAACGAAAAATTTCGATCCCCAAACCAACGCGCAAAACCCCCAACCCGCACAGGGTCAGGGCGGTCAGGGCGGCGGCCGCCGTCGCCGTAAAAAGAAAAAGAACGGCAACGGCAACAACGGACAAAACCCGCAAAACAACCAAAACGTTCAAAACAATCAAAGCGGTCAAAACGTTCAAGGCGCGCAGGATAAAAACCGTCAGCAAAACCAGCAGAACCAACCCAAGCAACAGGGCAGACCGAACAAACCGAATAAGCCCCAGAAACAGAACCAAAACCGCAACGTCGCCAAGCAACCCGACGACGGCCGCAAGGATACGTATGCGTACGTTCTCGACGGCAATTTGTATATCAATCTCACCAACAAATGCTCCAACGGTTGCGATTTCTGCGTTCGGAACGAGCGGACGAGCTACTACGGCAACTATCTGTGGCTCCGTCACGGCGAACCGACCGCCGATAAAGTCATTGCGGCGGTGAAAGGGTTTGGGGATCTTTCCAAATTCAAAGAGGCGGTGTTCTGCGGTTTCGGCGAACCGACCTACCGCGTGGCGGAAATGACCGAGCTTTGCGATTATTTCCACAGCAAAGGACTTTCCACCCGCTTGAACACCAACGGTCAGGGCAACCTCATCAATAAACGGGACATCGTTCCCGACCTCAAAGGCAAGATCGACCTCGTGAACGTGTCGCTCAACGCCTCGTGTAAGGAAAAATATCAGCCCATCTGCCGTTCGCAGTTCGGCGAGAGCGGGTTCGACGCGCTGATCGAGTTCGCAAAGCTTTGCCGTAAAAACGGCGTACCCTGCCGTTTCTCTATCGTCGATTGTATCGGCGAGGCGGAAGTGGAGGCTTGTAAGCGGCTCGCGGAAAGCGTAAAGATACCGCTGTATATTCGGAAATATATCACCGACTCCGAATGAACTTGAAAAGGAGAACGCGATGAGCGAATTGCGGGAAATACTACAAAAACACGGTTTTGCGTTCAAAAAGCAGTTCGGTCAGAACTTCCTGTCCGATACCAACTTGCTTTCCTCGATCGTCGCGGCGTCGGGCATAGACGGAAACACGACCGTCGTGGAGATCGGTTGCGGCGCGGGAACGCTCACGCGCGCACTTGCGGAACGCGCGAAAAAGGTGTACGCGTTCGACATCGACCGCGACTTGCAGCCCGTGCTCGCGGAAACGCTCGCGGGTCTGGAAAACGTAGAGGTCATCTTCCGCGACTTTAATAAAATAGACCTCAAAGCCTTCGAAAACGAGATAGGGGAATACGCGGTCGTCGCGAACCTGCCCTATTATATCACGACCCCCCTCGTCGCCAAATTTTTGGAAGAGAGCGAAAAAGTGCAGAGCCTTTCCATTATGGTGCAAGAAGAGGTCGCGGACCGCTTTTGCGCGAAAGAGAACACGCCCGAATACGGCTCGATCACGGCGGCGATCGCCCTCAAAGGCGAGGCGAAGATCGTAAAACGCGTTTCGCGTAATATGTTTATGCCCCGCCCGAACGTGGATTCGGCGGTGGTCAAGATCGATTTCGTGCGCGGTCGGATAAAAGTCCAGAGCGAAAAAGCCTACCGCCAAACGGTGAAATGCGCGTTTTTGAGCCGTCGTAAGACCTTGGAAAACAACCTCGTCAACTATTTCAAGCTCACCCGCGAAAGCGCGAAAGAGATCCTCCGCGCGGCGGAGATCGACGAAAAAGCGCGCGGGGAAACGCTTTCCCCCGAACGCCTCGCCCGTCTTTCCGATATCCTTGTCGAACACGGCGCGATAAACGAATA
>JBGVLV010000018.1:0-6381 GCA_045124465.1 Candidatus Scatosoma sp. | reverse complement strand
AGCTCCGCGGCTCGACGGCGATCGTCGTCGGGAGCGAGGGCGGGTTCTCCCAAGCGGAGGCGGCGGGCGCGAAAGAGCTGGGGTTTGCGCATATCACGCTCGGCAAGCGTATCTTGCGTGCGGAAACGGCGGCGGTGTCGCTGACGGCGATCGTTATGTTCGCTTTGGGAGAAATGCAAATATGAAAGCGGCGGTGATAACGCTCGGTTGCAAGGTCAACGACGTGGAGAGCGGTTCGCTCATTCGCGGTCTGGAAGAACTGGGTTACGAGGTGGCGCGGGAGCTTACGCCCGCCGATCTGTACGTGATCAATACCTGCGCGGTGACGGCGGAGGCGGAGAGAAAGAGCCGCCAGACCGTCGGCAAGGCGTTGAAAAACAATCCGAGCGCGCGCGTGATCGTTTGCGGTTGTGCGGCGGAAAAGAACGCGGCGGCGTTTTTGGAAAAGAGCGAAAACGTAGTCGCGGCGGTAGGCGCGCAACGCAAGAACAGGGTCTTGGAGATCGTGAAAGCGGACTTTGCCGACGGGTTTTGCGGCAATCAGCTTAGCGGCGCGGAGGGGAAGTACGAGGAAATGTTGCTCCCCAAATGTTTAAAGACCCGCAATTTCGTCAAGATACAGGACGGTTGCGACAGGTTTTGTTCCTATTGCGTGATACCCTATCTTCGGGGCAGGAGCCGTTCGCGTAGCGTTTCGAGCGCGAGCGCGGAGATCCTGCAAAGCGCGGCGATGGAAACGGTCGTGACGGGGATCGATATTTCCGCCTACCGCGACGGGGAAGGCAAAGACCTCGCCGATCTTATGTTGGCGGTGAAAGACGCGCAAACGCGCATACGGCTCGGCTCGATGGAAGTGAGCCTGATCACGGAGCGGTTTTTAAGCGCGCTCGGTCAGGTGCGGAACTTCGCGCCGCAGTTCCATCTCTCCTTGCAGAGCGGTTCGGACAAGGTGCTGAAAAGTATGAATCGGCACTATACCCGCCAAGAGTATCTGGACAAATGCGAAATGATCTATAAAGCGTTCCCGAACGCGGCGATCACGACGGATATTATCGTCGGGTTCCCGACGGAAACGGAAGAGGATTTCGAGGACTCCGTGCGTATTGTCCGCGAGGCGGGTTTCGCGCAGATACACGCGTTCCCGTACTCCCCGCGCGAGGGTACGAACGCGTACAGGAAATACAAAGAACTCCCGTTCGCGGTGAAAAAGGAACGCGTAGACAGGCTGTTGCTTGTCGGCGCGGCGGAAAAGGAGCGGTATTTACAAAACCACGTCGGCAAAGAACTGACGGTCGTTCCAGAGCACTGTATAGACGGGTACACGGAAGGCTATTCGGAAAACTATATCCGCGTTTACGTAAACGGCGAAACGGAAAAACGCCCCGTAAAAGTCCGAGTGCTGTCGCTGTTCAAAGACGGCGTAAAAGCGGAGCGGCTGTGAGAGGTCAAGGAACTTAGTTCCTTGCGGGAGGTTGAGGGCAGCGCCCTCGCATAAAGCCCCCAAGAAAAGCAACCGCAGGTTGCGCCCACGCCGTAAGGCGTAAACGCAACGAAGTGGCGAAAATATTTTTGTTCCCGTAATAGGGAAAAGTATAAATAAAGGAGAACTTATATATGGAAAACTGTATTTTTTGTAAGATCATCGCGGGCGAGATCCCTTCGCCCAGACTGTACGAGGACGATAAACTCATCGTCATTCGCGACATCGAACCCAAAGCCAAATTACACTACCTCTGTATCCCCAAGACCCATTTCGCTCTCCTTTCCGAAATGGACGAGGAAAAAGCCGAACTTCTGAAATATTGCTTTACCAAGATTGCGCAGCTTAAAGACCAACTCGGTCTGCAAGAGGGGTATCGGGTCGTCGTCAACCAAGGCGAAAACGGCGGTCAGACCGTTCATCATCTCCATATCCACCTGCTCGGCGGCGAAAAGCTCGGCGATTTTTAAACGATAAGGTATAAACTCCGAAAATTCCGTCAATAATCCCTCCCGCAACGGACGAAAAAGCCCGTTGCGGGAGGTTTTTCGTTATGGCGTTATGGCGGTTGCGTAAAGGTATCGCGTGCGTGGCGGCGGTCGCGTTTTTCGCGGCGGCGTGTCTTGCGCTCCGCGCCGTCAACGTTTCCCGACTTTCCGCGATCGCGGGCGACAGATCGTTCTATCTCGACTCCGCCTCGTCGCAAGCGCTTTGCAAAAAACGGCTCTCGCTCGCCGATCTTGCCCGCGTAAAGGGCGAAAGCGTGACGTTCACGCTCGACGCCGCGCCCGACCCCGACGCGCTCGCGCGGGAGATCGCCGAAAAATACGGCGCGGAAATACTCGCGCTCGAATATGCGGGCGGAACGGTTTCTTATTATTGCTATACGGAAAAATGGACGGACGGCGTTTGCGTGGCGGGGAGAACGGTCAATCTGCATATCGCGGTCGCGGATACCCGCGTCGCCGTGGGCAGTCCCATCGTGTTCGGCGGGTTTTGAAAGAAAATATTTATTTTTGAGAAAGACAGGTTTAAAAGGGGCAAAACCTGGAAACCATATACATACCAAAAGTTTTTCGGAGGATTGAAAAAATGAAAGAACAGCAAGAAAAAGAAAAAGGCTCGGAAAAGGCGAAGAAAAAGAAGTCTTGGTTTAGCGGCGAACGGAAATTCTATTTATTCACCGCGCTCGGCTGCGCGGCGGCGCTCACGGCGATCATCATTGTGGCGGTAGCCGTTGGCACGGGGGATAAGGTAGACGAGAACCAGGCGAACAATTCGGGCAACACCGTCGTGCTCCCGAACGAGGACGATTCGCAGGTCGGCGGCAACGAGGACGACGGCAACGACAACAACGAACAGGTCGTCGTGACCCCCGAAGGTATGGTCGCGCCCCTCGAAACGGTGAACGTGATCAACGAATACGGGTTCTACCACAACCAGACCATCAACGCCTATTACGTGCATAAGGGCGTGGACTTCGCCGCAGAGGCGGGAACGGAAGTACTCGCCGTCGAGGCTGGTACGATCGCGAGTATTTATACCACCAAGCTCACGGGTACGGAGATCGTCATCGACCACGGCGACGGGCTGAAATCGGTGTACTGTTTCGTCACGGAGGCGGACGGGCTGAAAGTCGGCGACAGCGTGGAAAAGGGCGAAGTGATCGCGACCGTAGCCGAGGCGAACGGCAAGGAATATAAGGACGGCGCGCATTTGCACCTTGAAATTTATAAGGATAACGTAAACGTCGATCCCGCCGTATACCTTACGCTCGAAGAAAAATAATCGAATAAAGACCGCATACAAAGCGCACCCGTAGCGGGTGCGCTTTTCGCGTTATACGGATATAGGATAGAAAGGTGAAATTTTCCGATTTTTCGACAAAATAGACTTGCAACCGTATGCCCGTTGTGTTATAATATATAGAAAAATTCGTAAAAACAATGAAAAGGGAGGATAAAAACAACGAAATGTTATCGGAATTGAGAATGTTGTTGGATCTGCTGTTGTCGGTGGCGCTCGGTTTCGTCATCGGGTTCGAGCGTAAATTGCGCTTTAAAGAGGCGGGAATACGCACGCATACCATCGTGTGTTTCGGTTCGGCGTTGATGATGGTCGTGTCCAAATACGCGTTCGACAGCGACGCGGACTCCGCCCGCGTCGCCGCGCAGATCGTGTCGGGCGTAGGCTTTCTCGGCGCGGGTATGATCGTTTACCGCCAACACGAGGTCCGCGGTCTTACCACGGCGGCGGGCGTGTGGGCGACGGCGGGCGTGGGTATGGCTTGCGGCGGCGGATTGTATATCGTCGCGCTCGGCGCAACGGCGATACTCGTCACCGCGCAATGCGTGTTTCATTTGCGGTGTAAAATATTCCAGTCCAAAAAATATTACTCCGTCAAGATCGTGTTCGTGCAGACGGGCGACGCGAATAAAAAGATCAAGGAACTTTTCGGCACGGAACGTTTCAATAAACTCATCATCAACAGAGAGGACGATCGGGTTGTTTACAGCGCGACTTTGAACACGGACAAAGAATTTTCTTCCGCTTGCCTAAACGATATTATGACGGAAAACCCGTTCATCTGCTCTATCGAACGTTGCGACAACGAATAACGCCGAAAACAGGGACGTAAATCCTTGTTTTTTCGATTTACTCGATCGACAAAATCGATCGATCGGTTGATTTCATCAAAATTTTCGATTATTTTTCAAGTTTTTGCGAAAAGTGGGGCGTTTGCGGTTGCATTATTCGAAAAAAAATTGTAAAATAATACGTGTGAAAAAATCCAAACCGTATTTTTATGAGGAGAAGAAGTACAGATGAAAAACAGAATTGCCCAAAGAATGACCACGATCGCACCCTCGCTCACTCTCGCGATCTCCGCGAAAGCCAAGGCTATGAAAGCCGCGGGGGAATCCGTGATCTCGTTCAGCGTCGGCGAACCCGACTTCAACACCCCCGACCATATCATCGCCGCGGCGAAAGTCGCGCTTGACAACGGTCAGACCAAATATACCCCGTCCTCCGGTCTGTTGCCGCTCCGTAAGGCGATCTGCGAGAAGTTCGAAAAGGATAACGGTATTTCCTACGAGCCGTCGCAGATCATCGTTTCCAACGGCGCGAAACATTCCATTTTCAACGCTTGCTACGCCGTTTTGGAGGAGGGCGACGAGGTGATCATTCCCGCGCCGTACTGGCTGACCTATCCCGAAGTCGTAAAGGTCTGCGGAGCGAAACCCGTGTATATCGATTGCAAGAAAGAGAATAAGTTCAAGTTCTCGGCGGCGGATCTGAAAGCGGCGATTACGCCCAAGACGAAGATGCTCATTTTCAATTCCCCGTCCAACCCCACGGGTGCGGTGTATAGCGAACAAGAGGTTCGCGAGATCGCGAAAGTCTGCGAGGAGGCGGAAATTTACGTACTTGCGGACGAGATCTACGAAAA
Source organism: Candidatus Scatosoma sp. (assembly GCA_045124465.1). Taxonomy (GTDB): domain Bacteria; phylum Bacillota; class Clostridia; order Christensenellales; family Borkfalkiaceae; genus Scatosoma. Next base: position 1,450 of record JBGVLV010000018.1, on the reverse strand, counting down.
ACTCTGCTATAACGGCGTAAAACCGTTCTCGATCGCGCGCGTGAGCGAGAAGATGAAAGACTTGACGATAACGGTCAACGGCGTGTCCAAAACGTACGCGATGACGGGCTGGCGCGTGGGCTATCTCGCCGCTCCGAAAGACGTTGCGAAAGCGATCGACTCCTTCCAAAGCCACGCGACCTCCAACGCTTGTTCCATTTCGCAATACGCGACGATAGAGGCGTTGAAATCCACGGACGAAGAGATCGGCGCGATGGTGAACGTATTCGATAAGCGCAGAGCAAAGCTTTTGAAACTGATAGCGGATATCGACGGCGTACAGGCGGTAGAACCCGACGGCGCGTTCTACGTAATGATGGTAATAAACGGACTGTACGGTAAGAGCTATAACGGAAAAACGATCACCGATTCGGTAAGCTTTGCGGACGCGCTTTTGGACGCGGAGAAAGTAGCGACGGTGCCGGGCGTATCGTTCGGCGCGGACGATTGTTTGCGTTTGTCCTATTCGCTCTCCGAGGCGGACATAGAAGAAGGCTTGAAACGTATCAAGAGATTTGTGGAAAGCTTGCAATAATAAAGCTTGTAATAATTAAGAAGAAAAAAATCGGGGCTTGCGGTTGCGTAAGCCCCGATTTTTTTGCGCGAAAATTTGTTGACAAACCTGTAAAAAGGTGGTAAAATGAAACTGCGACATAATTAAATAATTCGATTACTGTGAACATATACTTCTATGGTAGAGGTGTATCTTTTTCGCGTTACAAACTTACAGTAATCGATTTGTAAATTAATTGTGTCGCAGCAAAGCGAGAGGAACATTTTTACAGATGTCGTTTCGTTTTGCGGGGCGGCATTTTTATTTTACGAAAATTTATTTTAAGGAGGTTTTACATAAATGAAAACAGTAAAACGTTTTTTTGCAACTCTTCTTGCGTGCATGAGCGTTACCGCGCTTGCCGTGGGTTTTTCCGCTTGCGAGGAAACAACAAACGCCGGTCAAAACAACTCGGAAAGTTCGAGTAGTTCGAACGGGGGTAACGGTGACGCTGACATCGGTGATACGAATAGCGGCGGTGGTTCGGGGGGTGACTCCGCACATATTTGTTCTTATGTTTGCGAGGTCGTTAAAGAGGAATACTTTTATTCTGCGGCGACCTGTACGGCGAGAGCAAAATATTATTATTCCTGCGAATGTGGAGCAAAAGGTACAAATACGTTCGAATACGGAGATATGCTCGCACATACGTACGATCAAACGGCGGCGGAAGATACCTACTTGAAAGACGTGGCAACCTGCACGAGCAAAGCCGTGTAGACGCTCTTAAAAAGTATATCTCAACTCTGAATACGCAAGAATTGTCTGTATCGTATCTTGAAAGAGTTGAGGAACAAATCAAGATAGCGAAGAACGAATTGTCAAGGCTGCTTGCCGCCCAAACAAGAACGGTAAAGG
>JBGVLV010000017.1:0-55260 GCA_045124465.1 Candidatus Scatosoma sp. | reverse complement strand
AAATCCACCGGTTCGTCCTCGATTACGGGCTGAGGACGCTCGCCCGTTATTTTGTTCAACAATTTGTTTTAATACCTCCATTTTTTTATAATTTGTTCCGAGTTTTTCCCCTCGGATGGGTTTTTGTTTTTCGGGATGCAGATAAGAAAAATCCTTACCGTCCCTCGTGATTTTTACGCCGTAACACTTTTCAAGATATTCCTTGAACTTGTCCAGCGTTCTTGTGTTTTTCGTTGCTTCCGCAATTACTTCTCTAAGTTCTTCTTTCCAACTAATACCACCTTTGAGCATAATCTTTTTCTCGACTGCCGTTCTGCTGTTTTTACCACGCTTTCTAAAATCCGTTTCGCTAAATCCGTACTTCTTGCCAAGCCTATTCGCCTCGTCTTTCATATTCACGTAATCTTGCTTACTGAATTGTAGTTTCTTCCCCGTTATCGGGTCTACCGCATTTATAATGATATGGCTATGTACCGTTTGCGTGTCCGTATGCGTAGCAATCACACACTCGTAGTCTTTGAATAATTTAGCCGTAAGTTCTTCCGCGTAGGCGTGCGCCCTTTCGGGCGAAACGTTATCTTTGCGCGCGCACGATAATTTACAATGATAATATTTCCTTTCGTCAAACTTATCCCCCTTGCCAAACCGACTTGCCATTTCTTCAAACTGCTTGGCGTAATCCTCGTCTTCAAAAAGATTTCTCACCGACACTATCTTTGCTTTCTTCTCGTCGGTGATATACGTGATACCGTTTTTCGGCTTCGCTTTGCTTGCGCTACACTTAAAAAGCGGCATTACCCACCTCCGATTGCAATAGATATTTTCGCGTATAACTTCTTTAATTCGGCGATACAACTTTGTATTTCTTCTGCCGTCGCCAAGCCGTTATAGATACCTCTAACCGCTTGGTTGAGATTGTTCCCTTGACGTTTTAATTCGGCTAAAATCTCGTTTCCATTTTCTATCACAGTAATCGGTTTTTCGGTTATCACACGAATTACAAACGCCGTCATGGTAAGCCCACTCTTTGTTATTGCTTTGTCTATTAAATTTTTCTCTTGCTCGCTTGCCCTAAAATTGTAGGCAAATTGTCTTGTTCTGTTTCCTATAATCTTCCCTCCTTTTCGCTTTATTTTTTGTTTAGAACCCATAAATCCAAGTTTTTACCCAATACAAAAACGGAGATTCGCTGAACCTCCGTTTTTATTTTTCTATTAAAATCACTCGCATATTTCAGCAAAAATTTTGCTTATATCAGAAAATGCATGTAGCGCGTCATCAAATTTTTGTTGCTCATCCGTATAAAGCAAATCTTTGTGCAACGTTTCATAACGCAAACGAATCTGTGGTGTCAAGTACTGTTTCCAAGAATCAAAATCATACGCCTCATTTGGATTGTACTTCTTCGTAATTCCTCTCTTTTCGAGATAATAACTATCGGTTTCTTTCGTTATCCGTATCAATCTCTTGAGTTCGGTTTTATCACGCAAGAAATCCTGTATCTCTGGTAATGTAAAAAGTCTTGTCACGTCGTAAATATGACGAACTTTTTTATCCAAACTTTCGCAGATTGCGTGGCGTTTTACAGACATTATTTTATCGATAAAAGTACGCTCAATATGAAGAACGTTTAACGTAACCGAAGCAAGCTCAAACTTTTGAATATCGTCTTCTGCTCCCTGCTCCTCCAAGAATTCATGAATATATGATTTAAAAGTTTTCTTAGAATATGGATCTGGACGAACACTACTTCCAATTTCTAGTTTGATTTTATTATCCTCGTTTGCGAACCAAACGTACATACTCTTACTTCTATTTGAGCGCTCCGCCGTTATCTTATCAGTTTGTGCGCCCGTAGTCATAATTGCTTCGATTTGCTTGATACTTTTATCGCAAGCCTTGTCCGATAATTCCATTCCTAAGAACGTTAAGTCTATATCCTCGGAAAATCTTTCTATCGAACCGGGATAACATTTACTAAGTGACGTTCCTCCTTTGAACACGCATTTATCCGCATACTCGCTATTTTCAAGATTCTTCAATAATAAGACTATATAATAATCACGCTCAACCGCCGACTCAGGAATATGCAATTTGCTCGCAACAATCGATATTAAATCCTTAAATTCATATTGATACTCGTGCAGTTTCATACAACTCCTCCATTTTTGGATATTTATATTCCGACAGGTTTGATAAATACATATTTAAGTTGTTTTCTTTACCATAGAAATTCAAAATTTCTTGCAAGAAAGCAATCGTTGATTTTTTATAGCTGATTGTTGAAATAACTTTTCTAAACGTTTCTTCATTATATGCATCTGCTAGTTCTTTGGTAAATGCTATAAAAGCAGAGTAATTCATGTCTTGTATAGTGTAATAATTTTGCAACACCTCTAAAGCATGAATCATATTCTCAATACTTTTAGAATAATCAATTTGCACTTGATGCACCGTTATATTTCGAATCGTTTTAGTAAAACTTTCCAGCGCAGAGGACATAACTTCAATAGATTTTGCTATTTGCGTCGTTAAGTTTAAAGAATTGTAAAGCGCATATCCAACAACTGTGCCTGTTCCGTTCTTTGTAAACGCCGAAACGATTTCCTTTTCAGAAGGTGGAACAATTCCATACTTGCTAACTTTAGGCAAGTGATAAGTTCCTTTTGCGATTTTTATAAGTTCGCCGGACTTACACATTCTTTCTAACGTCTTATAAAATGCCGCTTCACTGATTTGATTGACAAGTTCTTTTCGATATAGTTTGCTCGCATGTATCAATTCATTTTCCTTATAGCTCGACAATGCAGTTTTTATAACAGCACTACTTTTCATGTTTAAGCCCTCCTTTTAATATTATTTTTCACCATTATTATATGCTCTTATTCATAATTTGTCAAGTATTTTTCAGTTTTACTTGACATTTTATTTTGAAAAAAGCACTTATTATTTACATAAAATTGAGTCGCTATACCTTAACAATTTCGGGGTATTAGGGGGTATCCCCCTAACGAGGCGATTTGGAAAATCGGTATTTGGCAAGACAAATACGTTCCTCGCTATAACGTCAAAGTCAATTCCCTTTTCCCTATATTAAGTTGTCTTTTGGACGTAGAAAAAGCCCGACAGTTTTTCACTGTCGAGCTTTCATTTCCACGCTTTTGAAAAACGGGTTCTATTACGCCGATTACTCATTTTTTTAGTTTTGGCAAGCCGTTTCCTTTCATAGAAAGGAAAAACTCTACTTTTTAATTTGTAGCAAACGACGCTCTCTTTCACTTTTTAAATCTTTTTTGTAAATTTCTTCCCGTATGCCTCATACACGCCGTTGTCACTTTCCTCTACGTACCAATCATTTCCCGCGTCACTATTAATAAAGTCTCTAAACTGCGGAGCATTAACTATCGGTGCATAAATTCGCCAATCGGACGGACGATTCTTTTCGTAATGTCGCACCACAAAAATAAGCACGTTTTCGCTCGTTAGCCACTTTGAAACTTGTCTGTCTCGCTCGTCTTTTTCTTCTGCAATTCTATCGTAAATAACTTCCCTTTCTTGGTCGTCCGCCGTGCGAAGTTCCATATACAAACGGTCAATTCTCGTTCTATATTCTTCGCAAATCTCAATAATTTTATCTCTATGTCTATAATCGGTAGCGTTATCCGACGTCGTTTTACCACCAATCACCCAAGAGATAGGTATACATTCTTTTGTCTTTCGTTTCCCTTTTTGAAAGTTAAACTTTTTAACCGCTTGATAGATATAATCCATCGCCGTATCGTAAAATGCGTACTCGTTTTCCTTCTCCTTTTCGTCTATCTCCTTAAAGAAAATCGGCGCAGGGCGGTTATATTTTTTACGCAACGCGGAAAGTTCTTTGCCAACGTTTACGTTGTCGTAAGCGCGCTTTGCTTTGTCTATTTCTAATCCAGATAAAACGGCAAGTTTACAAACGTCGTTATAAATATCTAAGATTTTCTCGTTCGGCGCGCCGTCGTGCATTTCGTTCCAAATGATACTGTTTAACTTTTGCGAAAGGTTTACGATTTCCCCTATCTTGTTTTCGCTCGTATCATGGTCGAGTTCGGAAAGCGTTTGACCGCTTTTGCTCATAGACGAAATACCGCAAACGGGCACTTTGAACTGCTCTTTATATCTCTCGGCGCTCTCCACCAACAACTTATCGTCGGTGATGAGCATAGAATCCGAATCGTAATCGCAACCGTTTAAGCGCTGTTGAATGTTCTCCCCGATAGCGTTTACGCAAACGATATTTTTACCTAAATCAAAGTAGTTCCATATCTCGCCGTCGAGATTATTTTCCACGCAATACAGATTGCCCATCGTGATATGCGGTGAGCGAGCGCAAAGAAGTTTTGTCCCGTTTTCAAACCGCGCACAGCGGATTTGCCCTTTCTTTAATTCACTTGCCTCCTTTTCCCCTGCTATGTATTTCAACAGTTCCGGACCATTACCAAAAAGCGTTGCGTTCGTGCCGTTCAAAAGGATATGTCCACGGCGCAAATTCGTTTTGAGTCCGCTTACAACGTCGTCTCTAAAATTCGCATACAACGCCGTACAATCGAAAAACGAGCAACTGAAAAGTAAACGAAAAATGACTTCGGCGCGCTCGGCAAGCCCGTCGGGAACTTTCTTTTCCTTTTCTTCTTTCTCCCTTACGTACGCATCGGTAAAGTGATAGCGCATAAACTCCACGTCGCTTCTAACAAGCGAGATATAATCAAAGCTCGGCTGTAATAATTTTTCCGATTGCGCTTTGTCAAGCCCCAAGGTATTGAGAAGTTGATAACTGCTCTGCACCATATCGCCGTGAAAAAATCTCGTACTTTTATCCCATTTCACCACACCGAACGTGTCGTTTACGCTTTCCGTCCATTTCCTTATATTCTTTTCGGAAAGACCGCCTGCGAATTTAAGATATTTCAAACTGTTGGGCGTCGTCACCATTACGATTTGGCTTGCTTCGGTTGCAAGCGTAAATCCCCTTGCTTTCAAATCATCGAGCGTAATATTTTTATCTTTTATCCATTTTTGGAGTTTGGTTCTAAACGCGCAAGACTTAAAGAACTTGTTTCGAAGAAGTAGCATATGCTTGTCCGCATAGCCGTTTTCAAACACTCTCTCGTCCAAAAGACTCTCACCATCCCAAATATCGTTGGTGATTTCCGTTTGCTTTTGCTCGGCTATAAGCTTTCCGTCCTTTAATTCCACCGAAACAACTTCTTCCGTAAATATGCTTTTATAATCGGGCACGAACAAAATCCCGTCAAGCGGAATATTTATCGTTCCTTTGATACTGCTAAGCGACAATGCTTTATACGATTCCCACGAAGCAAGGTCGGTTTGCGCTTTCAAACCGCAACCGCTCCACTTATCCATTGCCTTATATAAACGCTCGTCGATAAAAAGGCACTTGCCCTCGCGCGAACTGCCTGCACTGCGTTTGTATCTGACGTAATGCACGCCGCCCAAATAAAAACCATTTTGATAAAAATGTGCGCGCAAGTCTTTGATTTTTACGGGCTTACCGTTTTCGGGTTTGTACGTGTAATTAAACTTCAAGTTGATTACGGCAAGGGCGTACTCGTTTTCCTTTTTGTCTTGGAAAGAAAACTTCTTACGGCAGATGCGCGCGTATGCCTTTTCAAGTTCTACCAAATCAAGCGAGTTGTCCAAATAGATTTTGAACAACTTAAAATAGGCGTCGCTTTTGATTTCGGGCATTTTATACCCAACGTTACCGCCATTTTCTTGCTCTTGCCGATAAATATCCGCCGCTTCAATGGAAATAATTCTGTATGCTTTTCTCATAATCACCTAGTCCTTCTATTGTCCGTCATTATTATATCACAGTAAATATGACAATTTCCGTCATATATTATATAAAATTTCAAAGAAAAAAGCAAAGGTCAAACGTCCACGTTTTGGGACATCTGACCTCTTTTGTAAAAATATTTATTTGTCTACGATAAAGCTGCAACTTTTTCAAATTTAAGTTCAAGACCGCCAAAGTGCATTTCAAGACCGCCAACCACTTTGGCGAACTTGATTCCCTTATAATTAAAGGCTTTTAGCGTCAAGTACGCCAAGATCGCCAAGGTTTTTGATACTCTATAAGAGTACCCACCTTTGGCGTTCTTCTTTTTTATTCAACTATATCTTTTGCGGGTCTAAGCGCATTTTTTTGCACCATAAATGAAATTTCTCTTTCGCAGCACGCTTAACGCCCTCGCCAAGTCTCGAGGGAATACAAACATAATCGGAAATTAACGCGCTCGCTTTTTTCATTGTTTCCGTATATTGAAACTCAAATCGAAAAGAACCCGTGTCGTACCGCTTAAACAACTTGAAAAACTGCGATTTTCCGTAAGGTTTTTTGCCTGCGGCTAACGTTCTTTTATAATATCTACGCCACATTACGAAAACCGTAAGTCCTCTCTTCTTTTTATCCTTTTCGAGCGCAATAAAATCCGGCTCTTCGTAGCCGCTTCTATGCACGCGCTTGGGATAAAGTTTTTCAAGCAATTGAATATCCGACAGTAATTCAAAGGCAGGCTCGTCAATACCACATTCCTTCGCTCTTTTAATCGTTTTCAAAACGGTTGTACGCGAACATTCGCAAAGCTTAGCGATTTGCGTCGTCGTGTTTCCCCTATAATGATACTGTAAAATAGCTCTATAATTGGTCATTTTACCTTTTTCTACCCTTTTTTGCTTGAAATCTTATTTATGTATATTATACCACACAAAAAATTAAAAGTAAAGTGTTCAACTTAAGTGGAATAAAAGTTTTTTTGGGCGTTTTTCGGCTTATTTTTTGCCTAAAAAACGTAAAAATTGAGCCTGCATCTTCTCGATACAGGCTCATAAACACAATATATGGTGTTTTTATTAATTTTTAATCCAAGATTTAGGACCTAGGATTGCGGATGTTCGCTTGCGCCGCCGCCAATCTCGCGATGGGAACGCGGTAAGGCGAGCAGGAAACGTAGCTCAGACCGATCTCGTGGCAGAACTCGATGGAGGAAGGATCGCCGCCGTGTTCGCCGCAGATACCGCAATGCATTTCTTTGCGCGCTTTACGTCCGTCTTCCACAGCCATCTTCATCAGCTTGCCTACGCCCGTCGTATCCAGTCTTGCGAACGGATCGGATTCGTAGATCTTGTTCGAATAGTATGCGGGCAGGAACTTACCTGCGTCGTCACGCGAGAACCCGAACGTCATCTGCGTAAGGTCGTTCGTACCGAAACAGAAGAATTCAGCCTCTTTCGCAAGCTCTTCCGCCGTCAAGCACGCGCGAGGGATCTCGATCATCGTACCGACTTCGTATTTCAGCTCTACGCCGCTTGCCTTGATCACTTCGTCAGCCGTCTTAACGACGATATCCTTAACGAATTTCAATTCCTTAGGCTCGCCCGTAAGAGGGATCATGATTTCGGGAACGAGTTTCCAGTCCTTATGCTTTTTAAGCACGTTGATCGCGGCTTTGATGACCGCCTTCGTCTGCATGACCGCGATTTCGGGATACGTGACCGTCAAACGGCAGCCACGGTGACCCATCATCGGGTTGAATTCGTGCAAGTCGGAGATGATCTGTTTGATCTGCGCGACCGTCTTATTCTGCGCCTTCGCAAGCGCCGCGATATCTTCTTCCGCCGTGGGAACGAACTCGTGAAGAGGAGGATCGAGGAAACGAATGGTAACGGGATAGCCGCCGAGCGCCTCGAACAAACCTTCGAAGTCAGCCTGCTGCATAGGCTCGATCTTCGCGAGCGCCGCCTCTCTTTCTTCTACCGTATCCGAGCAGATCATTTCGCGGAACGCGCCGATTCTTGCGGGGTCGAAGAACATATGCTCCGTACGGCAAAGACCGATACCCTGCGCGCCGAACGCCGCCGCCTGTTTCGCGTCAGCGGGCGTATCCGCGTTCGTTCTTACGCCGAGCGCTTTATATTTGTCCGCAAGTTCCATAATACGTCCGAAGTAACCGGAGTTGGGGTCTGCGGGAACCGTCTTGATAAGGCAATCGTAGATCGTACCCGTCGAACCGTCGAGGGAAAGCACGTCGCCTTCCTTGAACGTCTTGCCCGCGAGCGAGAACCACTTCTCTTCTTCGTGCATCTTGATGTCGCCGCAACCGGATACGCAGCACGTACCCATACCGCGGGCAACGACCGCCGCGTGCGAGGTCTGACCGCCGCGAACGGTAAGGATACCCTGCGCGTACTTCATACCTTCGATGTCTTCGGGAGAGGTTTCCAAACGGACGAGAATGACCTTTTCGCCCTTCTTGCCTTCTACGACCGCGTCTTCCGCCGTGAACACGATCTTACCAGCCGCCGCGCCGGGGGACGCCGCGATACCCTTGCCCACTACGTTGTTCTTGTCCGCGTCTTTGAGCGCTTTCGCGTCGAACTGAGGGTGGAGGAGCATATCGAGGCTCTTCGCGTCGATCTGCATAAGCGCTTCTTTCTCGGAGATCATACCCTCGTCGATGAGGTCGCAAGCGATCTTGATCGCCGCCGCCGCCGTTCTCTTACCGTTACGGGTTTGGAGCATATAGAGTTTACGATCCTCGATCGTGAATTCCATATCCTGCATATCGCGGTAGTGATTTTCAAGCGTTTTGCAAACTTCGAGGAATTGCGCGTATACTTCGGGGAACACTTCTTTCATCTGTTCGATGGGCATCGGGGTACGAACGCCCGCAACGACGTCTTCGCCTTGCGCGTTGGTGAGGAACTCGCCCATAAGACCCTTTTCGCCCGTAGCGGGATTACGCGTGAACGCAACGCCCGTACCGGAGGTCTCGCCCATATTTCCGAACGCCATCATCTGTACGTTTACCGCGGTACCCCAGCTGTAAGGAATGTCGTGGTCCATACGGTAGATGTTCGCACGGGGGTTGTCCCAAGAACGGAACACGGCTTTGACAGCCTCGAAGAGCTGTTCTTTGGGATCGTTGGGGAAGTCTTTGCCGAGTTGCTTTTTGTACTCTGCCTTGAACTGGTTCGCAAGTTCTTTCAGATCGTCCGCGTCAAGCTCTACGTCCTGCGTAACGCCCTTCTTTTCTTTCATCTCGTCGATGAGCTTTTCGAAATACTTCTTGCCCACTTCCATAACGACGTCCGAGAACATCTGAATGAAACGGCGATAGCAGTCCCAAGCCCAACGGGGATTGCCCGATTTCGCCGCGATCGTATTTACTACTTCTTCGTTAAGACCGAGGTTGAGAATGGTGTCCATCATACCGGGCATGGACGCACGCGCGCCCGAACGAACGGATACGAGCAAGGGGTTTTCCTTGTCGCCGAACTTCTTGCCGCAGATCTTTTCCATCTTGTCGACGTATTCCATAATTTCCGCCTGAATGGAAGGGTTGATCTGACGACCGTCCTCATAGTACTGCGTACAAGCCTCCGTCGAAATGGTAAAGCCCTGAGGCACGGGCAGACCGATGTTGGTCATTTCCGCAAGGTTCGCGCCTTTACCGCCGAGGATCTCGCGCATTTTCGCGTTGCCTTCGGTGAAGAGATAGCAATATTTTTTTGCCATAATGTTTATTTCCTCCAAGTTGATTTTTTTCGTTGTGTTTTAACCGCAAAAAACGCCTGCGCTCGCTTTTGGGGGCGCAAGGAAAGATCGTACTCGTTTTTCACATATTCCATTTTAATATAATTTTAAAGAAATATCAAGCCTTTCGGCGGGCTTTTTGAGATTTTTTCGAAAAAATGTAAAAATTTTTTCCTCTCACGCGCGCGACGATAAAAGCAAAGGTCGGCTTTTCGCCGACCTTTGCTTTTTTTATTCAAGTTCGAACGCGCCCGTATAGAGCTGATAGTACGTTCCTTTTTGCTCGATGAGCTGTTCGTGCGTGCCGCGCTCGATGATACGGCCGTGGTCGAGTACCATGATCGCGTCGGAGTTCCGTACCGTCGAAAGTCTGTGCGCGATGACGAATACCGTTCTGCCGCGCATCAGTTTATCCATACCGCCTTGCACCAACGCCTCCGTACGCGTATCGATGGACGAGGTAGCCTCGTCGAGTATCATCGCGGGCGCGTCCGCCACCGCCGCGCGGGCGATCGACAAGAGCTGTCTTTGACCTTGCGACAGGTTTGCGCCGTTGTTCGTGAGCATAGTTTGATAGCCGTCGGGAAGTCGGCAGATAAAATCGTCCGCGTTGGCAAGTTTCGCCGCCTCGATACATTCTTCGTCCGTCGCGTCCAGTCTGCCGTAACGGATATTCTCCATTACCGTACCCGTGAACAGGTTGACGTCCTGCAACACGATGCCGAGCGATCTGCGCAAGTCGCTCTTGCATATCTTATTGATATTGATCCCGTCGTAGCGTATCTTGCCGTCCGCAATATCGTAGAAACGGTTGATAAGGTTGGTGACCGTCGTCTTGCCCGCGCCCGTCGCGCCCACGAAAGCGATCTTCTGACCGGGCTTTGCGTACAACGAAACGTCGGTGAGCACCTGCTTTTCGGGTACGTAGCCGAAGTCTACGTTATCCATCACGATATCCCCTTTCAGCTCGGTATACGTCGTCGTGCCGTCCGCTTTATGGAAGTGTTTCCAAGCCCAAAGCCCCGTGCGCTCCGTCGTTTCCGCAAGCTCGCCGTCCTCGCCGCGTTTCGCGTTGACGAGGGTGACGTACCCGTTATCCTGTTCGGGTTCTTGGTCCATAAGCTCGAACACGCGGCTCGCGCCCGCAAGACCCATCGCGATCATCGACACCTGCTGCGACATCTCGTTGACGGCTTGGGTGGAACGTTTGGACATACCGAGGAAGGGTATGACCGCGCCGAGCGTTATCGAACCGACGCCCGTGAAAATATTGATAAGGTTGGGATTCGACGCGCCCGTCGCAAGAAGAACGCCGCCGCAGATCGCAAGCAGAACGTAGGTGAAATTACCGACGTTGCCGAGGATAGGACCGAGGATATTGCCGAAGATATGCGCGTCGCGCGCGTTCACGTAAAGCTCTTCGTTATACTTGTCGAAGTCCGCTTTCGCGCGTTCCTCGTGCGTGAACACCTTGACGACCTTCTGTCCTTTCATCATCTCTTCGACGAACCCTTCTTCCGCCGCCAACGCGCGTTGCTGGGCGACCATATATTTCGCGCTCTTGCCGCCGAGCTTGCCGACGATCATCGCCATCACGATAACGCAAAGCGCGAACACGCCCGCCATGATAAAGCTGTACGAAAGCATTACCGAAACGGAAACGATTAAGGTCAAACTGCTCGAAAAGAGCGTAGGTATGCTCTGTCCGATAAGCTGACGGACGGCGTCGGTATCGTTGGTGTACGTACTCATGATCTCGCCGTGCGCGTGGGTATCGAAATACTTGATGGGCAAGGACTGCATCTTGTCGAACATATCCTTACGCAGGTGATACAAAACGCCTTGCGTCACCGTCGCCATAATACGGTTATACAGGAACGTGGACAAAAGCGCTACGGCATATACGCTGATCATGATCGTGATATTGACGAACAACGTACTCTTTACCGCCGCGAAACTGCCCGCCTGTACGCCGGGGGTAATGACCTCGTCGATATTCTTCTGCATAAAGACGGAGGATACAAGCCCGCCCGCCGCCGAAAGCACGAGGCAGACGAAAACGGTGATCAGATGCCATTTATAATACTTGAACGCGTATTTCAAAAGCCGTTTCAGCGTACCTTTTTTCACCGCGCCCCTGGAAGCGGGCATACCCCACCCGCCGCGCATAGAAGGAACTGCTTTTCCGCGACCCATAGACATTTGCGCCATTATTCGTTCCCTCCTTCCGCATTCGCGCTGCCGCGCGTTTGCGCCTCGTATATCTCGCGGTAGATCCCGCTCGTTTTCATCAGCTCGTCGTGGTTGCCGCACGCGATGACCTTACCGCCGTCGAGTACCACGATCTTATCCGCGTGTTCCACGGACGAAACGCGTTGGGCGATGATGATCTTGGTCGTGTCGGGTATCTCCTCCGCGAACGCGCGGCGAATGAGCGCGTCCGTCTTGGTATCGACCGCCGAGGTCGAGTCGTCGAGGATCAAAACTTTCGGCTTACGGAGCAACGCCCGCGCGATACAAAGCCGCTGTTTCTGACCGCCCGAAACGTTCGTGCCGCCCTGTTCGATATACGTATCGTACCCGTCGGGGAACGCGGTGATAAATTCGTCCGCCTGCGCGAGCTTGCAAACGCGGACGAGTTCTTCGTCGCTCGCGTTCTCGTTGCCCCAACGCAAATTCTCCTTGATCGTACCCGAGAACAACACGTTCTTTTGGAGCACGACGGCGACCTCTTTACGCAGAGTGTCGAGTTCGTAGTCTTTCACGTTCACGCCGCCGACGTATACGTTCCCGACCGTCGCGTCGTACAGACGGGGTATCATTTGGATAAGGGTGGTCTTGGACGAACCCGTACCGCCGAGAATACCCACCGTTTCGCCCGATTTTATATCGAGATCGATATCGGACAGCGCGTATTTGTTGGCTTTTTCGGAGTATTTGAATCCGACGTTTTCGAACCGTACCGAACCGTCTTTGACCTCTTTCACGCCGTTTTCGGGACTGACGATCTCCGATTTTTGTTCCAGCACTTCCGAGATACGCCGCGCCGATTCGACGGACATCGTAAGCATAACGGAGATCATAGACACCATCATCATCGACGAAAGCATCTGCACGCCGTAAGTAATGACCGCGGAAAGTTCGCTCGGCACAAGCTCGCCGACGATCGCGCCGTTTTCCCAGCTGCCCGTTTTGATGATCAGGTAAGAGCCGAGGAAGGTGATCAGCACCGAGGACAGGTACATCGCGAACATCATGATCGGGGAGGTGAGCGCGGTCAATTTTTCCGCTTTGGTGAAATCGTCCCTTACCTCCGTCGCCGCAACGTTGAACTTCTTTTTCTCATGATCCTCGCGCACGAACGACTTGACTACGCGGATACCGCCCACGTTCTCCTGCACGGAGTTGTTGAGCGCGTCGTACTTTTTAAAGATACGGCGGAAAAACGGTATCACCTTCCGCATAAGCGTCAAAAGCAACGTGAGCAGGATCGGCACGATGACCACGTAAATAAGCGCGAGCCGCCAGCTGATCGTCATACTCATCACGACCGAGAATACGAACATAAGCGGTACGCGGATAACGATACGCAGACACATCTGGTACGCCTGTTGCACGTTGGTGACGTCCGTGGTCAGACGGGTCACGAGGGAGGAAGTAGAAAACTTATCCACGTCCTTAAACGAGAAGTTCTGCACGGAATAGAACAGGTCCTTGCGGAGATTTTTCGCGAATCCGCAACTCGCGATCGCACCGAACCGACCGCCCATAATGCCGCAGAACAACGATCCCGTCGCGAGCGCGAGCATTATGCCGCCGTAGGTCAGGATCTGACTCATCGGCGCGCTGCCTTCCAGCATCTTGGACATCATAAACGGTATCAAACATTCGCAGACCGCCTCGAGCAGCATAAACACGGGCGTGATCAGCGACGGTTTTTTATACTCTCTGACGCTTTTCAAAAGCGTCTTTACCGTACTTGCCATTTTTCGATTTTTTTCTCCTTTACACTTCATTATAAAACGTTATTATTGTATATTTTATTAAACCGAAAGTCAAACGTTTAAACGGATTTCCCCGCCGTTTCACTAAAATTTCATTTTTTTACAAGCTCCGTTCCCGCTTGCACGTGAAATATACGATCTGATATTTTTCCGAAAGTTTTACAAGCAACCGTTTCGCGCGTTCCGTCTTGTCGTCGTCGAGTTCGGTGAACGGGTCGTCAAGCACCAGCACGGGCGGTTCGCCGACGAATATCCGCTCGGCAAGCGCGATCCGCATACAAAGATCGGTCAGGTCTTTCAGTCCCGCGCTGTAATAGTCGAACGCGCGGAAATTGCCGTTCTCCTCGAACACGGGCGCGCCGTCGGCGGAGAAACGCAAGCCTTCCCCGCCCCGCGTAAAGCCCATTTCCCGCAGGTATTCCCGACAGCTTTTCTCCACGGGCAGAAGATACCGCGTCGCCATATTCTCCCGCGCCCGAACGAGCAGTTCCCGCGCCGAACGGATCGCCGTCAGCCGTTTTTCCAGCCGCGCTTTCTCCTCGCTCAGCCGTTCTTCCTCGCCGTTTAATTCGGTCAGTCCAAGCGCCTGTTCTTCGTTCGCTTTTATCCGTTCGCAAAGCCGCGCGCGTTCGGCGGTCACGTCCTCTTTTTCCCGTTCGATCGCGGCTTTTTGCGCGCGGAGCGCGGGCATATCCGAAAACGCGGTCGGCGTTTCTTGCGGTTCCAAACGCTCCGCGCCGTCGTTATAATTTTGCAGTTCGGAAAGACAGCGCGCGTGCCGCGCGATATTCTCCCGCAACGTCTTTAACGCCGCGCGGTAGTCGTACGTTTCCTCGAATCGGAAATTGCCCAAAAAGTTCTTGATCGCGCCTTCGAGCGCCGCCGCGCGCTCCCGTTTCCGCGCGAGCGCGAGTTCCGTTTCTTTCGTCGCGTCCGCGTCTCCGCTCGGCAACGCCGCGAGCTTTGCCCTCAGCGCAGCCGCCTCCCGTTGCGCGTTCTCGTATTCTTCCACCAGTCCGCTTGTATCCGAGCCTTTACGCCGACCGCCCGAAGGGATCCGCAGTACGGTGACGAGCTTGACGAGCAGTCCCCCGCCGCCCGCGGCGAGCAGGAGATACCCGACGGCGGGCAGGGAAGGAACGAGCACCGCGCCGACGATCGCCGCCGCCAAAAACACGCAGATCCAGAACGTGCCGCCCCGCCGTTTTTTGCGCGCGACCTTGCGCTTTTCGTCCTTTAAACGCTTACCTGCCCTCTCCTTTTCCCGTTCGGCGTTTATGAGCTGTTCATACGAGGCGGCCGTCTTTTCCACCGCCGCAAGCTGCGCGGCGAGCGCCGCCGCCTCGCGCGAATCCGCCGCCGCGGCATACAGCCGTTCTTCCTCCTTGCTTATCTCTTCTTTGAGCCGATAAAATTCCGTCACCGCGTTTTGCAGACCGTCCGTGTTCACCGTATTCGGTTCGACCCCGCCGAAAAACGCGTTGAGTTCGCCGAGCGTGTTTCGCGCCGTTTCCGCGCCGAGGCGGAGCTGTCTGTACGCCTGTTCGTCCGCTTGCCGCGCCTCCTGTCTTGCGCCGTCGAGCAGGGCTTTGGAGAGCGTTTCCGCTTTTTCGCTTAAAGCGGAGAGCCGCGCCGCGTATTCTCTCTCCCGTGCGCGGAGCGCCGCCGCCGTTTCGGCGGCGGTCTTGCAATCGGCTTTTTCCCGCGCGAGCGCGGTCAGCCGTTCGTCGATCTCGTCGAGCTTGCCTTTCGCGGGTCGGCGTTTCGCCCGCAACGCGCGTTCCGCCGCGTCCAGTCGGTCTATGGCGGTCTGCGCGCCATTCTCCTTTTTGCCGTCCGCGCTCAACAGCGCGATGAGCCGACCTTTCATATCGTCGGGCAGTCCCGCCGAGCTTATCCCGCCTTGCGGGATATACGCGCTCTTTCGGTAGCTTTCCCGACTTACGCCCGTCACCGTTTCGCCAAGCCGTTCCGCTTTGTCGCCGAACAGATAACAGGGCATATTGTTCCCGTCGTACACTCTCACGCTGTCCCCGCCCGCCGTCCGTGCGAACGAGCGTTCCACGCGGTACGTTTTGCCGCCGTAGGTAAATACGAGCGAGCCGCCGAACGCGCCGCCCGAAAAGGGCTGGTAACGGATACGGTCGTTGTCCGCGACCGCCTTGCTCCTGCCCCCGTCCAGACCGTAGAGCATACTTTCGAGAAAGGCGGCGAGGGTGGTCTTGCCCCAACCGTTCTCCTCGCGGATCACGACGATATTGTTGGAAAGATCGAAAGAACGGTCGGCGAACTTGCCAAACCCCGCGATATAACAGGAAAGAAATCTCATAAGTCTATCTCCTCCCCATTCAACGCTTTCAAGCCCACTTCGAGTATTTCCGCGCGAAGTTCCTCGTTCATCTCGTACCTGCCCACCTCGCGCACGAATTCGCCGCGTTCGGTGAGATCCCTTTCGTACTCGCGGGGATCGAAATAAAGTTTGCTCTCGTCCTCGACTTTGACGAAGAAAAACCGTTCGCCAAGCCGCGCGGTGAGCAAGGGTATATCCTTGCGTAATCCCGTTTTATAATTGCCGCAAAGCACGAGCTTGACCATATCTTCGGCGCGAACGTCTTTAAGCGCGGCGAGCGCCGCCGTTTCCACGTCGAAATACCCCGCGCAGGCGGAAATATCCGCGCGGCGCGTTTGCACGGCGCGTTTGGCAAAGGATAAAAATTTCTCTTCGCGGACGCGCCCGTTTGCGACGTCGAGCAGGAAAAAGCCCCGTGCGCCCTCCTCGTCGAATCCCCGACCTTCGAGACAACCGCAATAGCGGTACTCGCACCGTTCGTCCAGCCGTTCTTTTGCGAGCGTGGGACGGTGGATATGTCCGAGGGCGAGGTAGTCGATATTTTTATTCCGCAACGCCGCGAGGGGGATATATTCCCCCGAACGGGGGTCGGAAATATCGCCGTGCGCGAGTACGATATTGAACGTATCTTTCGGCAACGCGAGCGAACGGAATTTCTCCTCCGAGAAATTTTTGGTATCCATACCCGTCACCGTAACGCCGCCAAGCGCGTACGAATTCCAACCGTGACCCGCAGAAAACAGCCGTAAATTTTCGGGTATGCCGTCCCCAAACGCAAGCTCGTCGTCGTGATTGCCCGAAACGTAGAAAAAAGGCACGCCCGCCGCCGCGATCGCGGACAGCACCTCGCGTTTGAGCGTTTCCGCCGCGCCGTTCTCGTCGAACAGGTCGCCCGCGATCAGTACCGCGCCCGCGCCGATCTCTTTCGCGTACGCGCAAAGCCGACGGAACCCGTCGAGCAGTTCCGCCTTTCTCGTCCGCGCCTTGTCGGGCGGCAACGTTTTCAGCGCCGAGCCGATATGTATATCCCCCGTGTGGATAACTTTCATATTCCTACCTCTCTCATTCCTCTATTATACCACACGCGCCCGCCGTTTGTAAACAAAAAATCGAAAATTTGTTCGTATTCTGCAAAAAAGAAAGACTTCCGAAGTTTTCGGAAGTCTTTCTCCGTTTACGCTTTTTCCACGGTCAAGCCGTTTTCGTCCGCGTCGATCACCAGTTTGTCGCCGATTTCGAACCCGCCCGCGAGGATACGCTTGGCAAGCGTGGTTTCGAGCGTGTGCTGCATATACCGTTTGAGCGGTCTTGCGCCGTAGACGGGGTCGTAGCCCTTTTCCACGATATAGTCCACCGCGCCGTCCGTGAGCGTGAGATGGAGCTGTTTTTCCTCCAAGCGCTTGGTGAGGTCTTGCGCGAGCAGGCGCACGATCTTGCCGATCTCCGTCTTCGCGAGCGGTTTAAAGAACACCGTTTCGTCCAGACGGTTCAAAAATTCGGGTCGGAAAGAGGCTTTGAGCAGACGTTCCACTTCCGCTTTCGCGTGCTCCGAGATCTCGCCGTCGTATTCGATCCCGTCGAGGATCGCCGACGAACCGAGGTTGGAGGTCAGAATGATGACGGTGTTTTTGAAATCCACCGTTCTGCCCTGACCGTCCGTGATACGCCCGTCGTCGAGGACCTGCAACAGCACGTTGAACACGTCGGGGTGCGCTTTTTCCACCTCGTCGAAAAGGACGACGGAATAGGGTTTACGGCGTACCGCCTCGGTGAGCTGACCGCCCTCGTCGTAGCCGACGTATCCCGGAGGCGCGCCGATGAGCCGCGAAACGGAGTATTTCTCCATATACTCGCTCATATCGATACGCACCATATTCTTCTCGTCGTCGAACAATGCGCGCGCAAGCGTTTTCGCAAGCTCCGTTTTCCCCACGCCCGTAGGACCGAGGAAGAGGAAAGAACCGATGGGTCTGTTGGGATCGGCTACGCCCGCCCGCGAACGCAGTATCGCGTCGGCGACCGCCGTCACCGCCTGTTCCTGACCGATCACGCGTTCGTGCAGCGTATCTTCCAGTCGGAGCAGTTTTTCCCGTTCGCCCTCGACGAGCTTGGCGACGGGTATGCCCGTCCACCGCGCCACGATCCGCGCGATCTCCTCTTCCGTCACCTTGTCGCGGAGCAGGGAATTTTCCGTTGCACGCATACCTGCCCCCGTCTTTTCACATTCTTCGAGCTGTTTTTTGAGGTCGGGTATCTTGCCGTATTGCAATTTCGACGCCGTTTCGAGGTCGTACTCGCGCTGGGCGCGTTCGAGCTGCGCGTTCGCGCGTTCGAGTTCCTCGCGGAGTTTTTGCACTTTGCCGATGGAGTTCTTTTCGTTCTCCCATTTGGCTTTCATCTCCGCGTAGCTTGCCCTAAGTTCGGCGAGTTCTTTTTCTATCTCGCGAAGATGGGAGGCGGACAGGGAGTCCGTTTCCTTTTTCAGGGCGTTTTGCTCTATTTCGAGCTGCATTATCTTACGCGAGATCTCGTCCATCTCCGACGGCATAGACTGCATTTCCGTCTTGATGAGCGCGCAAGCCTCGTCTACGAGGTCGATCGCCTTATCGGGCAAGAACCTGTCGGTGATATACCGATCGGAAAGGGTAGCCGCCGCGATCAGCGCGTTGTCCTGTATCTTCACGCCGTGATAGACCTCGTACCGCTCTTTCAGACCGCGGAGAATGGAGATCGTGTCCTCGACGGTGGGTTCGTTTACCAGGACGGGCTGGAAACGACGTTCGAGAGCGGGGTCTTTTTCGATATATTTGCGATACTCGTCGAGAGTGGTCGCGCCGATACAATGCAGTTCCCCTCTCGCGAGCATGGGTTTTAAGAGGTTGCCCGCGTCCATCGCGCCGTCCGTTTTGCCCGCGCCGACGATGGTGTGCAGTTCGTCGATGAACAGAATGATTCCGCCCTCGCTCTTTTTCACTTCCGCGAGTACGGCTTTGAGCCGTTCCTCGAACTCGCCGCGGAATTTCGCGCCCGCGATCAGCGCGCCTATATCGAGGGAGAATACCTTTCTGTCCTTCAAGGAATCGGGTACGTCCCCTTTCATAATACGGATCGCCAAGCCCTCGGCGATCGCCGTTTTACCAACGCCCGCCTCGCCGATGAGTACGGGATTGTTTTTCGTTTTACGGGAGAGGATACGCACTACGTTCCGTATCTCCTCGTCCCTGCCGACGACGGGGTCGATCTTATGCGCCCGCGCCTTTTCCACAAGATCGACGCCGTACTTATTCAAAACGTCGTACGTGTCCTCGGGGTTCTCGCTGTTGACCCGACTGTTCCCGCGCACGCCCGCGAGCGCCTGCATAAAGGCGTTCTGTTCCACGCCGTAGTCCTTGAATATCTTTTTCAAGAGCGTATCGGGCTTTTCGGTCAGACCGTAAAAAAGGTGTTCGACGGACAGATAGCTGTCCCCCATCTTTCCCGCCTGTTTTTCACCCGCCTCGATCGCGCCCGCAAGCGCCGCGGAGATATACCGTTCCCCGCCGCTGACTTTGGGCAAACGTTCTATCTCGTTCAACGCGGCTTGCGCGATCGCCTGCGCGTTTTTGTTCATTTTTTCGAGCAAACGGGGGATCAGACCCTCGTTTGCCGTTACGAGCGCGTACAAAAGATGCACTTGCCCGATCTCTTGATTGCCGTACTCTTGCGCCGTGCTTTGCGCCGCTTGCAAAGCCGCCGCAGATCTTTCCGTAAACTTACGCATATCCATATTCTGCCACACTCCTTTTGGTTTTTTCGTTTACACTATATTTCTAACCAAACCCCGACCCCGTTAAACGTTTCCCATTAAACTTTTCGTAAAAAACCGATAAAACGCCGCCGCGGAAAACCGCGGCGGCGTTTTATTCGTTTTTAGTATCAATACATATTGAAGAAGGCTTTCGTACCCGAAAGCAGGGTTTCGTCCAGCGACCATTCGCCGTTCTTTTTCACGATACCGAACCCACATTCTTTCGCCGTTTCGAAAAGCTCCGCGCCGTCGTAACCGACGAATTTATCCGACGTGTCGTCGAGCAGTTTTTTCGCCTCGGGCGTGAATCGGGAAGTGGTGATGAAAATACCGCGGCAATGCTGTTTGCCGTCTTTTGCCTGACGGCACACGCACGCGCCGATAAATTGCTGCAAGAGCGTTTCGCCTACGACCCACAATTTTTCGTCACCCTTGTCGGGATCCCAGTTCTTCGCCTGTATGTAGATCGTTTCGCGGAAACCGAGTTTATCCGTCAGTTCGATCTCGCCGTCGATACCGCCGTCGTGGTCGCCGCCCGTTACTTTCAAGCCCTCCAACCGTCTGCCGTTCATTCGGGAATACCGTTCGAGCAGATAGATGGAATAATATTCGAAATATTCTCCGCCCAGTTTATGCAATCTCGTCAAGAACGCCTCTTGCAATTTCTCGTCGGGCGTGAGCGCGCGCGTTCCGCGTTTTTGCGCCGTGCGCGCGGCGGGGCGCGGTTGCGCCGCCTTTGCGGGCGCGGGTCTGCGTTCCGTCTGCACGGGACGGGTTTGCTCCGCGGGTTTTGTTTTTATTTGCTCTTTGACAGGCTCTTTCGGCTGTTCTTTGACAGGTTCTTTGCTTTCTTTCGGTTGCACCTGCGGCACGGGGCGTTCTTCCTTGCGTTCCTCTTTGCGCTCGGCTTTCGGCTGTTCCTTTTTGACGGGTTTTATATCGCCGAACAGAAAGCTCATATCCATCAGCGTGCCTTTGGGCGCGATCTCCGCCTTTTCCTTGACGACGAGTTCGGTCTTGGGAGCGGGGGGCGCGATCGGCGCGGCGACTTCTTCTTTAATTTCTTTAACTTCTTCTTTGACCTCTTCCTTTTTAACTTCCGTCTGCTGTTCCGCCGCGACTTTCTTGGCTCTGCCGCGTTTTTTGGGCGCGGGTTTGTCCTCGGGCATAGGTTCGGGCGCGGTGGTCGGCGTTACGGGAACGACGGGCGCGATCGGTTGTATGGGCGCGGCGGGCAGAGGGTCCGCCTCTTTCTTTTTCGCCGTCTTACGCGGCGCGCGTTTTTTCTTTTCGGGGGTTTCTTCCATCGGCGTTTCCGTCGTTTCGGGCAGAGCCGCCGTTTCCGCTACCTCTTTTTTCTTTCTGCCGCGTTTTTTGGGCGCGGGCGCGGTTTCCGCGGCGGCGGGTTTTTCTTCGGTCGTCGAATACATGCCCCCGTCGAATTTGACTTCGCCCTCTTTTTTCATCATATCGAGAACGGAACCTATCCTGCCTTTGACGTCGTTGGGATTTTCGGCGTCGCCGCTGCCGAAACGGTCGGTGAACAGCCGCGCCGCCTCGTCGATGAGGTCGTTGCTCTTATAATCGGTCTTGCGTAAAAGTTCGCGAATGAGTTCTTTCGCCGCCTCGCGTTTTTCCGCGCGGGTGGGCGTTTTCGTTTGTGTGTTTTCGGTTATTTTTTCCATTTTGATATTGTTTCCTTATAATAATTATTTTGCGCGGCCGTCCTCGTCGTAGAGCCGAATGAACTCCCCCAAGCCCTCAAAACTTATCTCCGTCTTTTGCACGAGATAGACTTTGAGCAGGCGCAAAGCGCGTTTTTTACCGCCTATACACGCGTTCTCGTCATAGGACAGCCCCGCGCATTTCCGCAAGGTGTGATAGGTACAAAGGCTGGCGCGTTCGCCTTGGATACAGCGTTCGAAGGGCGCGAACCTGCCGTCGGCGAAGTCGAACCAGAGCGTTTCGCCGATGTCCCCGCCGCACGCTTCCAAAAAATCGAGTTCGAGCGGATAGCCGCTTTCCCGCAGGGCGACGAGCAGGAAGGTTATCAGCGATTCCGCCTCGTCCTCGCCCGCCAAGCAAAGGGATTTCAGGCACTCGGCAAACCCGATGAACAGACCCTCGTAGCATTCGTTTTCGAGGGAAAGTCCGCGGCAGATCTCCGCGGCGGCGCAAGCCGCGTAAAAGCGGGTGACGTCCGAACGGAGTTCGAAAAAGCTCTCGTGCAAATACGCCGAAGTGACGGTGTATCTGCCCCCCTTTTCGGCGAGTACGTATTCCGCGAAACAAAAAGGCTGCGCGGCGAACGCAAGACGGGCTTTGGGCTTTTTCACGCCGCGTATTCCCGCCGTGATCTTGCCGAGCGTAGGCGAAAACAGCGTAAGCAGTTTGTCGTTATCTTTATAATCGAGCGTCTGCAAAACGATCGCCTCGGTCTTGACGTCCATATCGTCCCCTTTTTCTTATGTTTTGTTGAATATTCCCGCCCGTCGAAGTTCAATCCAGTACGCCACTCATCGAACGGTTTAGATACGAGCAAGACAAGGAGAACGCGGATTTCCCGACGGGAGCGTACTTATGCGTACGTGACCGAGGGAAAACGCAAGTTCGACGAAGTATTGCGACGTATATAAATCGTTCCTTTACTTACGGCGCATAAGATCGTAATAGAGCATATAATAACTCACGCTCCCCGTCTTTTCGAACATCTCCCAAGCCATTTTCGCCGCGTTGCTTTCTTCCCGTTTGTCGCGCATATCGTCCCCTCCTTGCAAACAGTTTGCGGCGGGGACGGGGAAATTATTCGTTTTTCAGGTCTTCGTAACCGTATTCGCGGAGAAGGTTGGGGCGATCCCGCCAGTCCTCTTTGACTTTGACGAACGTGGTGAGGAATACTTTCGCGCCGAGGAACTTTTCCATATCCTGTCTTGCGAACGACGATACCTCTTTGATCGCCTTGCCCTGTTTGCCGATGAGGATCGCTTTATGGTTGGCGCGTTCGCATACGATGTCGAGGTTCACCTCGTACACGCCGTTGTCCTTTTGCTCGAACGTGTTGATGACGATCGCAATACCGTGGGGTATCTCCTTGTCGAATTTGAGAAGGATCTTCTCGCGCATGATCTCGGAGATCATAAACCGTTCGCTCTTATCGGACACGATATCCTCGACGAACGCCTTCTCGCCCTCGGGCATTTGCGAAACGAGGAATTCTTTGAGCGCTTTCACGTTCTTGCCCTTTCTCGCGGAAACGGGGAACACGTCGAGATCGAGTCCCGCGTCGGAGAATTTCGCCATATCGAGCGGGATATTTTCTTTGGGCATAATGTCTATCTTCGTATAAGCGATCGCCATCGGAATACCGAGGTCTTTATACTTACGCATAAGCGCGAAGTCCTCCTCGCTTATCCCGTCGTGACCGTCCACGACGTACAGGATATAATCCACCGATCTCGCGCTCGTTTCCGTCGTACGCATCATCATATCGGTGAGCGCGTTCCGCGCCTTATAGATCCCCGGCGTATCGACGAACACGATCTGATAGTCGTCCTCGGTGAGCACGCCGAGTATCCTATCCCGCGTGGTTTGGGGTTTGGGAGAAACGATAGAGACCTTCTCTCCGACCATCACGTTTATGAGCGTGCTTTTGCCTGCGTTCGCTCTGCCGATCACCGCTACGTATCCGCTTTTCACTATAAAAAACTCCTTTTTCTCTCTGTTGGGTATTTGTTGTTTTTGGGATTAGAACGCAACTTCGTTGCGGCTACGCCTAACGGCGTGGGGCGCAACCTGCGGTTGCTTTACTTGGGGGCTTGTCCGTGGGGGCGTTAATCGCGGGTGATACCGAGGGCGGACAGGACTTGTTCTTCCTCGGCGCGCATTTCCGTTTTATCCGCGTCCGCGATATGGTCGTAGCCCAGACAATGCATCGCGCCGTGGACAATCAGATAGTGCAACTCGCGCTCGAACGAGTGTCCGTATTCCTCCGCTTGTTCCCGCGCGCGGTCCAAACAGATCGCTACCGAGCCGATGAGCAAGTTCCCCTCTTCGTCGATATCGTACGGATGTTCCGCGCCGCGTATGGCTTGACCTTTGATACCGTCGAGCGTGGGATAGCTCAGTACGTCCGTCACTTTGTCTATTTGCCGCGTTTCCGCGTTCAGCCGCC
This sequence comes from Candidatus Scatosoma sp., assembly GCA_045124465.1. Lineage (GTDB taxonomy): Bacteria > Bacillota > Clostridia > Christensenellales > Borkfalkiaceae > Scatosoma. The sequence continues at coordinate 31,353 of JBGVLV010000017.1, read as the reverse complement.
GTATCTCCTCCGCGGAAACAAAGGTCACTTCCAGCGCGAGCGGAATATCTGCCGAAACCCGTTCGCCCAAAGCTTTTTCCAAGGCGAGGGCGCGCGCTTTGGGCAGTTCGTCGCCGTCTAAATACAAACGGAATTCACTCATTGATTTTCGCCTTTCGTACCGTTCTCCGTACGTTTATACTTGATATTCGGGTACTGTATACGGTGATGATACACGCCCGAAAGCGTATTCACGAGCGCTTGGCGTATCTTCGTGAGGTCCGCCATCGTTACGTCGCATTCCGCGAACTGTTCGAGGTCCATTCTTTCCTCGATGACCGAACGTATCGCCTTTTCCGTTTGCTCGGGCGTACGCGCGTTCGCGGCGCGGACCGCCGCCTCCGACGCGTCGCAGATCATAATGATCGCCGCGAGTTTGGTCTGGGGTTTGGGTCCCATATACGAGAAGTCCTCGATATTCAGTTCCCCGTCCGTCATCTTCAAGGCTTTGGCGTAGAAATACCGAATGGGCATCGTGCCGTGGTGTTCGAGCGCGACGTCCGCGAGGAATTCGGGCAGGTGGTTGGAACGGATCAGCGTATACCCGTCCTTGGCGTGCGAACGGATAATATCCGCCGAAAGTTCGGGCGTGAGTTCTTCGTGCAGGTTGTAATCGCCTTGGTTTTCCGTGAAATGTTCGGGACAATGCAATTTTCCGACGTCGTGATACAGTGCCGCCGCCCTCGCAAGGTCTACGTTCTCGCCGATCGCCGCCGCGCTCGCCTCCGCGAGCTGCGCCACCATCACCGAATGGTTATACGTGCCCGGCGCCTCCCTTTTCAGCTTTTTAAGTATCTTCGCGTCCGAACTCGTAAGCTCCCGAAGTCGGAACACCGTCAGACAGTTGAACAGGCTTTCGAATATCGGCAATACGGCGAGGAAGATGACCGTGGACATCACGCCGCCGAACAGACCATAACCCATTTGCGTTAAGATATACTGGAAGTGCGACTGTTCGGTGACGAGCGTTTCGCCCGCGTTGACGAGGTTGGAAACTTCGAGCAAGACGATGATCGCGTCGATGGGGAACACGATCGTAATGCCTATGAAAATGACCGCAAGTCTGGACTTCACCTTACCGCCGAAGAAGATCGCGATCATACCCGCGGAGAAGGAAATGACGAGGGACGAATAGCATATCTTCGCCGAAACTTCGGGCACGGCGAACGTGTCTATGACGAATATGAGGAGCGCGCAGATAATGTTCATAAATATCGCGTTTCTCCGTCCGATGAGCACGAACAGCAAGAGCGCGACGAGCGCGACGGGTCGCGCGTAGATCGCCAGCTTATACCCGATCAGACAGGACAGGATCAAATACAGATCGAGCACGGTGAACACGAGCGCGATATTCTTTCCGCTCGTGAGAATGGATCTGTCCTCGAAGAAGAAGTAAAAATACGTAATGACAAAGAGCAAAAAGATACAGAAAGTCGCGTACAGATAGTTCGCGCCCTGTTCGCTCATATACTTCTTTAACTCGGAGAGCTTATCGCCGAGCAATAGCCCCGCCGCTATCAGCATAAATATCAGGAAATGCAACAGGAACAGCAACGTGCTTTTGAGCGTGTGTTGTTTCGTCCATTCCGCACCGAATTTTTTTTCCGCCATCTTTCGTTATTCTCCTTTTTCCGCCGCCGCGGGTTTTCTCCCCGCCGACGGCTTTTCCGTTTTTCGCGCAGGTTTGGTTTCCGCCTGTTCGTACGCGCGAATGATCCGCATTACGAGCGGGTGTCTTACGACGTCTTTCCCCGTCAGCCGACATACCGCGATCCCCTCTACGCCTTCGAGGATCTCCGTCGCGTGTACGAGTCCGCTCGCCTTACCGTCGAGGTCTATCTGCGTAACGTCGCCCGTCACTACCGTCTTACTGCCCTCGCCCATACGCGTGAGGAACATTTTCATCTGTTCCTTCGTCGTGTTCTGCGCCTCGTCGAGTATGATGAACGCGTTCGAGAGCGTTCTGCCCCGCATATACGCGAGCGGCGCGACCTCGATGACGCCCCGTTCCATGAGTTTGGCGTACGTATCCAACCCCAACAGCTCCTGCAACGCGTCGTACAGCGGTCGGAGATAGGGATCGACCTTCGTTTGCAGATCGCCCGGCAAAAAGCCGAGTTTCTCGCCCGCCTCCACCGCGGGTCTTGTGAGAATGATCTTCTCCACTTGTTTGCTCTTGAACGCCGACACCGCCATGCACACGGCGAGATAGGTCTTACCCGTACCCGCAGGTCCGACCCCGAATACGACCGTGTTCTTCCCGATCGCGTCCACGTACGCTTTCTGACCGACCGTCTTGCACTTAATCCGCTTGCCCGTCGCCGTGACCGCGACTACGCCGCTTTCGAGGGTACGGAGTTCCTCCTCCTTTCCTTCCTTGGCAAGCTCGATACAATACGCCACGCGGCGGCGGTCGATCTCCTCGCCGCTATCCGCGACGTCCACGAGCGCGGTCAGCGTTTTCTCGCCGAGCGACACCGCCGCAAGCTCGCCTTCGAGCCGTATCTTTACGCCCTCGACGTATGCGACGATATTCAGTTCTTTCATCAGAAAGTCCAGATTTTCGTCGAACGCGCCCAGTATCCGCGCGAGCCTGTCCACCGACTTCGCGTCCACCGTTTTCGTTGTCTTGATCTTTTTCGCCAACTATCCTGCCTCCGCCCGTTGTTCGGGCCGTTCTAAAAATTGAAGGTCTCCACCGCGGTGTAGTCGATTTTCACGTGAAACATTTCCCCGTTTTGCACGATCGACGTACCCGTTATCTCGTCTTTCTCGGTCAGTCCGAGCGACAGGTAACATTCCGCAAACGCCGTTTCTCCGTCCGCCGCCGCGACTTCCGCCTCGTATGTACACGCGATATACGCGCGCGCGATGGGCGCGACCGTACGTTTCTCGCCCTCGACCGTTTCGAAGTACCCGCCGACGAGCGGTTCGCCGACCCGCACTTCCTCGCCCGTCTTTTTGAGCGCCGTGCCGCGAAGGACGGTGAGCGAGAGCAGTTTGCCCGTATGCGCCGCCGTCATATCCCCGTTCTTTTTCGAGGGTTCTTGGAAGGAGGCGAGCCGTATCTCCACGAGTACCCGACAGCCCGATTTTTTCACCGAGCAGAATTCCACGCCGTCGAGGGAAAGGAGTTTCGCGCAAATGAGATCCTCGTTGCCGCGCTCGTAGCCCGAAAACGGTCCGATCCCGTATTCTTCGAGGGCCGCGTACGCCTCGCGCGCGTACACGTCCGTACCCGTGAACTCCACGCCCAGAACAAGGGTATCGGAAAAGAGCGTGCAACCGCAAAAGAGGAGCGCGCCGAGGACAAGACCTATGCGGTCCTTGCCGCGGGAAAGCAGCCGAGCCAACCCTTCCGCGCCGACTTTTCGGGCGACGTAGGGACTGTACCCGTTACTATTATAACACACATTCGGATAAATTGCAAAAACTTTTTCGCTATCTTTTTTCTTTACGCTGAAAAGTATTTGATTTTTTTGCGTTTTTTTTACGTTATAAACGTCTATTCCCGCCCGACGGAGCCTCAAAAGCGCGCGTTCGGGCATAATGCCTTCGACGAGTATCTTCTCGCGCAAAGAGAAAAAGCCCATACGCTTACCCCCGTTTTCCGTCCAACAGCCGAACGGAAAGTATCCGCCCCGAAAGCCGAAGATCGCCGTCGCAATACTTGCCGATGGAAAGTTCCTCGCCCTCCACTTCCACGCTCTCGCGCGGGAAATACAGCACGATCCGTTCGGGAGAGAAATCCCCCACCGCTTTCACGCCCTCGAAATAGCCGCCGCCCCGCGGCACGATGGTAAACCGCGAAAGCGCGACCCCCTCCGCGCTTTTGAATATCTCGTCGTACAGCCGCATACCTTCACGCTCCCTTGACTTATTTTCCGTCAAACATAGTATATGAAAGCCTTAGCGAAGATATGCCTTTTTAAAAAAGCAAGGGGGCAGGTATGCGCCGAATGGGGAAAACGGGCGAAAAAGTATGCTTTTTAAACAGACCCGTACTAAAATATTTCTATCCTTTTTACGGAAAAGTACTTTCCTCCCGCCGTGCAATACGCTTGCTTTTTCCCTTTCTATATGTTATACTGTACCCCAAAGACCGAACGACGGATAATGTTTATGACGAAAGAAAAGACCAGACTGAAAAATTATTTTATAAACCTCATATTCCCCGCCTTTATTTTCGGGTCGATCACGGGCGTTTTGACCGCGCTCGTCGTCAACCTCTATAAAGTGTGCGCGAAATACGTCATCTCCCTCTCCCAAACGGGTTACGCCTATTTACGGGAGCATTTGTATTTTATCCCCCTCGTACTCGTCGTGCTGTTCGGCATCGCCGTGCTGTTCGCGGTTTTATATAAGAAAATGCCCAACCTCCGCGGGGGCGGTATTCCCACCTCGATCGGTATTTTGCGCGGGATCATCACGTTCAAGTGGCTGAGAAATCTCGTCGGCACTTTCTTCTTATCGCTCACGAGCTTTCTCATCGGCGTACCGCTCGGCAACGAAGGTCCGTCCGTGCAGATGGGTACGGCGATCGGGCGCGGGAGCGTGTATTCGTTCGCGAAAAAGCACAGGGCTTGGGACCGTTACGCGATGACGGGCGGCGCGTGCGCGGGTTTCGCGGTGGCGACGGGCGCGCCCATTTCGGGCATTATGTTCTCGATCGAGGAGGCGCACCAGCGTATCTCCCCGATGATCGTCATCGTTTCCGCGACCTCGGTCATGTTCGCGTGTTTCACCACCGAGCTGATTGCGCCTTTGCTCCGCGTGAACGCCTATCTGTTTCCGCAAATGCAGATACTTTCCCTCTCCCTCAAAGATATTTGGCTGCCCGTCGTCATCGGGCTTGCCGTCGGACTGTTCGCCGTCGTGTTCTTGAAATACTACCGTATCGTCAACAGATTTTTCAAGAAAAAGCTCGGCAAAGTACCGCATTATTATAAGATATTTTTCGTATTCGCCGCGACCCTCGTTTTGGGGCTTTGCTCCTACTATTTCATCTCCACGGGTCACGAGCTGATCCTCACCCTGTTCGAAGAACAGCTGCCCATCTATTTGCTCCTTTTGATCCTGCTGGTACGTTCGACCTTGACCCTTTCCGCCAACTCGAACAGTATCACGGGCGGTATCTTCCTGCCCATTCTCGCGCTCGGCGTCGTACTCGCCGCCATTCTCGGCGGTACGCTCGAAACGCTGTTCGGGCTTGGCGGGGAATATCATTCCGTTTTGCTGGCGCTCGGTATCGCCGCGTGTATCGCGGGTATGATGAAAATGCCCATCACGGCGATCGTGTTCTCGGTGGAGGCTTTGTCCTGTTATGAGAACATTCTCTACGTCATCGTCGTTTCGGCGGTCGCGTTCATCATCACCGAGATCTTCAACGTCAAATCGGTCAACGACAGCGTTGTGGAAAATCGGGTCAAAGACCTCAACAAAGACCGTACGACCAAGGTCATCGACACGTTCGTGACCGTGCAGAAAGATTCTTTCGCGATCGGGAAACAGATCCGCGACATCTTCTGGCCCGCCAACCTGTTCGTGCTTTCCCTGCAACGCAAGGAACAATCGGGGAACGCGCAGGTGGACGAGCACGGCGGCAAAGCGATCCGCGAAGGAGATATTTTGCACGTGCGGTATTCGACCTACGACGAGGCGCAGACCAAGGAAGAACTCACCGCCATCGTCGGCGAACAGGACTACCGCGAGAGCGAAACGGACGTCATTTAAACGGATATTTGAAATCGGCGGCGCGTACTTTACGCGCCGCCGATTTTTTTCGTTCGTTAAATACCTGCCCTATGCGAATTGACCGTTATACAGAGCCGCGTACGCGCCGCCTTTTTGCAAAAGTTCGGCGTGTTTGCCCTGTTCGACGACCCGACCGTTCTCCATCACGAGAATAAGATCGGAGTGTACGATGGTCGAAAGTCTGTGCGCGACGACAAAGGTCGTTCTGCCTTCCATAAGCGCGTCGAACGCGTCGCCGATCTTGCGTTCCGTTCGCGTATCGATGGACGAGGTCGCCTCGTCGAGAATGAGCATAGGCGGCAACGCGAGCATGATACGGGTGATGCAAAGGAGCTGTTTTTGACCCTCGGAGAGCGAGCCGCTCTCGCCAAGCACGGTATCGTAGCCCTTTTCCATACGTTTGATAAACCCGTGCGCGTGGGCGGCTTTCGCCGCCGCGATCATCTCGTCGTCCGTCGCGGACGGTCTGCCCATTTTGATATTCTCGCGCACCGTGCCGCTTTTCAGCCACGTTTCCTGCAAAACCATACCGTAGTTTTCTCGGAGCGACTTGCGCGTGATCTCCCGCACGTCCTTGCCCTCGACTTCCACCGCGCCGCCGTCCACGTCGTAGAACCGCATCAAAAGATTGATGAGCGTGGTCTTGCCGCTGCCCGTTCTGCCGACGACGGCGACCCGTTGTCCCGTATGCACGGAAAGGGAAAGCCCCTCGATAAGTTTGCGGTCTTTGGAATAGGAGAACGCCACTTCGCGAAGTTCCACGTTCCCCTCCGCTTTGCCGAGGTCTTGATTGCGTTCGTCCGAGGGTTCTTCAAGCTCGTCGATAAGCTCGAAGATCCGCGCCGCGCACGCGAACGCGCTTTTCAGTTCGGTGACGACGCCCGAGATCTCGTTGAACGGTTTGGTGTACTGGTTGGCGTAGGAGAGGAATTTGGTCAGACCGCCGACGGTAAACGCGCCGCCCGCCACGTCGAACGCGCCGATGAGCGCGACCGCCGCGTACACGAGGTTGTTGATAAATCTCGTCGAGGGGTTGGTGAGCGAGGAATAGAAGGTCGCTTTGAGGGCGGCTTTTTCCAGTCTTGCGTTGATCTCGTCGAATTTTTCCGCGTTCTCGTCCTCGTGCGCGAACGCCTGCGTGGTCTTTAACCCGCCGAGCGCCTCTTCCGCGAACGCCGTCTGTTCGCCGCGGGTCTTGGTCTGTTCCACGAAAAATTTATGCGTATGCGTGGACACGAACTTCGCTACGAACAGGGACGCGGGGGTCAACAGCACGACCACAAGCCCGATCTTGGGGTTGGCGACGAGCATAAACGCGATCGTGCCGAGTATGGTCATCACGCCCGTAAAGAATTGCGTGAACCCCATCAAAAGCCCGTCGGAGAACTGGTCTGCGTCGGCGACGACGCGGCTGACCGTATCCCCGTGCGGGTGGGAGTCGATATATTTTAAGGGCAGTTTCCCGATCTTGGAAAAGGCGTCGCGGCGCAGGTCGCGCACCACGTTACAGGAAATGCGGTTGTTGCAAAGGCTCATCAGCCATTGCGACAGCGCGGCGATCCCCACCGCCGCCGCGGTTTGCAGGAACAGGCGTTTCAGCCCCTCGAAATCCACGTTCCCCGCCGAAACGATACAGTCGATCGCGTCGCCGAAGAATACGGGTACGAGCAGGGTCGCCGCCACAGTCAAGACCGCGAAGAACAGCGAGCCGATAAGGGACAGGGGGTATTTGCCCACGTAGCGCAAGATACGGCGGAGTACGCCGCCGGAAGTTTTTTTCATACCGCCGCCTCCTCCGTTTTTTCGTATTGCGAATAGTAAATTTCCCGATACACTTCGCACGTTTTCATCAGTTCTTCGTGCGTACCCATACCGACCGCCTTGCCGTCGTCGAGTACGACGATCTTATCCGCGTGCATTACGGACGAGGCGCGTTGGGAAACGATGAACGTCGTCGTTTTCAGCGCGCGTATCTCCTTTCGGAGCGCGGCGTCCGTCGCGTAGTCGAGCGCGGACGACGAGTCGTCCAAGATCAGGATATCGGGATCTCTGACGAGCGCGCGGGCGATGGTCAGGCGTTGTTTCTGACCGCCCGAAAAGTTCTTGCCGCCCTGTTCCACGGCCGCGTCCAAGCCCCCCTTTTCGAGTATGAATTCCTCCGCTTGCGCGATCCGCGCCGCCGCGAGCAATTCCCCGTCCGTCGCGTCCGCTCTGCCCCAAAGCAGGTTTTCGCGTATCGTGCCTTTAAAGAGCGCCGCTTTTTGCGGCACGACCCCGATCTTCTCCCGCAGATAGCTCTGCGCCGAGCTTGCCCGAACGTTCTTCCCGCCGACAAGCACTTCCCCCTCGTTCACGTCGTAGAAATGGGGTATGAGATTGACGAGCGTGGTCTTGCCCGAACCCGTGCCGCCGATCACGCCTACCGTTTCGCCGCGCTTGACGGTAAAGGACAGGTCTTCGAGCGCCGCCTCCGCGCCGTCGTTATACCGCATCGTCACGCCGCGGAACTCGACGAACGCGCCGTCCGTTCCCGCGTTTTCCGCGCCCTCCTCGCCGTCCTCCTCGACGAGGAGCGAGGGCCGCATTTCAAGCACCCGTTCGATACGCCCGCCGCACGCCGCCGCCTTGGTGACGGTAACGATCAGGTTCGCGAGCTTGATAAGCTCGACGAGTATCTGGCTCATCAGATTATACAACGCGATCACGTTGCCTTGCGAAAGCGAACCGCCGTCCACGCGGATCGCGCCCGTCCAGAGCAGGACGATGATCGCGAGGTTGACGAGTACGTACGTCAACGGGTTGGTGATCGCCGCGACCGCGCCGACGAATTTTCTGCCCTTGTTAAGCTCCTCGTTCCGCGCGTTGAATATTTCCCGTTCCCCGTCCTCTTGGCAGAACGCGCGGAGCACGCGCGCGCCCGTGAGGTTTTCGCGGGTGGAGAGGGTCACTTTGTCGAGTTTGTCCTGCGTTTTCTTATACAGCGGCATACACGCGAACATCACCGCGTATACGACGATCGCCAACGCGACGATCGCGACGGCGAACACGCCGAACGAGTTGGGGTCTATGATACAAGCGGTGATCATCGCGCCGAACACGATGAACGGCGAACGCAGGAACAGTCGGAGCGCGAGATTGACCCCCGATTGAAATCTGTCCACGTCGCTCGTCATACGCGTGAGCATGGTCGCCGTACCCAAACGGTCGATGTCCTTATACGAAAGCGACTGCAATTTGCGGAACAGGTCGCGGCGGAGATCCGCCGAAACGCCCGTCGCCGTCCGCGCCGCGAAATACTGCGCCGCGACCGCGAACAAAAAGCCCAGCAAGCCGAACGCCGCGAGGATAAGGCACATTCCCGCGATATACCCTTTGTCCGCATTCGGGTACCCGCCGTTCACGTTCGCGCCCAAGCCTTTGTCTACGATCAGCCCGACCACGAACGGCACCAACAGTTCGAAAGTCGCCTCCAACAGCTTGAACAGCGGACCGAGCAGGCTCTGCCATTTATACGGTTTGAAATAGGTGAATAGTTTCTTCATATCCGTTTTATTATACCACGAACAGACCGTGGAACGCAACAAATTTCACTTCCTTATAAAATACGGGAACGAAGATTTTTTCTCCGTTCCCGCTCGCTTTATTCGTTTTCCGTTTCTTCCGTTCCGTCCGTTTCTTCCGCTTGCTCCGCGTTCAGACCGAGCAACGCGCCGTAAAGATCGAGGTAGTCGCGGACCTCTTCCAGTCTTGCGCCCTCTTCCGTCGAGGACAGCCGCTCGTTCGCGCGGTAGATACGCATATCGTTTATCCATTTATTCGTCAAGAGGATAAACGCGATAAATACGACCGCAAACCCCGCGCCGCACAGGATCGTCGGCAGGATATACGTGTTTTCGCGGGTCGTAAAGTTTTGCAGGCCGAGTACGATGGTCAGCACGGCGAGCGCCGCCGTCGGGACCGCCGAGAGCAAAAAGCCGAGGAAAGAGCGTTTGAGCCGCGCTTTGATCGCCGCGCGGCGGCTTTCCTGTTTCGCACCGACTTCGCTTGCGAGCGGTCTTTCTTCGCTCAAAAGTTCTTCGTAGCGTTTTTCGAACGCGCCGCGGTACTTTTCCCGAATAATATCCGTCGCTTTATAGCCGAGGTCGTATTCGAGGCTTTCGATACCCGCCTCTACGTATTCGTCCGCCAAAACGTCGGGTTCGGCGAAATCGGAGGTCTTTGCCCGCCAGTAGCCGACGGAGGCGTCCGTCGCCTCCTCGTCGAGATCGAGCGCCTTTTCGAATTTGAGTTCGGCGGCTTTAAAACTGCCCGTCGTCAGAAGTTCTTCACCCTCTTTGCAAAGTCTTTCGTACTCCGCTTTCCGAAACGCCGCCGCCTCCGCTTTCTGTTTTTTGAGCGCCGCCGCCTCTTCGGGGGTCAGACCTACGAGTTCCTCGTCGTCCTCGTCCGAGTCCAGCATCGGGAATTCGAACGCGACTTCTTCGCCCTCGTATTCCGCGCCCGTTTCTTCCGCTTTCTCGCCCTTTTCGGCGAGTTCGTCGGTCACGTCCACGTAGCCGTCCTTGGTCTTTTTCAGGCGTATTCCCCTGCCGTATTCGTCGTCGATGATCCTTTCTTCCATTTTCCTATCTCCTTTTATTCTTCCGCGTTTTCGTATTCTTCTTCCGAGATCGCGAAAGGATTTTTCAAACCCCGATCCTTTTGCGCGGGCGCGACCGTCCGCAAGACCATTGTACGGAATTTGCCGCGATAGCGGCTTTTCGCCCATTCGCAAAGCTCTCGGCTTTCGAACATAGCCAGAACGCAACTCCCCGAACCCGTCATCACCGCTCCGAGCGGCGAAAAACTTTTCGCCTCGTCGTACGCCGTCCGCACGTCCGCGTTCAGCCGCGCCGCAGGCGGGAACAGATCGTTCGTCAAATACCTGCCCACCCCGTCCATATCGTTGTCTTGTAACGCGGCAAGGCATTTTTCCGTCGCGTTTTCCTCGCCGCCGCGTATCGGCCGGGCGTCGTATTCGCGATAGCACGCGCCCGCGGAAACGCTCGTTTTGGGACAGATCGCGAGGAAATGCAGTTTGGGCGAAATATCGCGGCGTTCGAGCTTTTCGCCCCTGCCGCGCATACGCGCGAACCCGCCTTCGAGCATATATTTCGTATCGCTGCCGAGCGCGTCGGCAAGCTCGCCGAGCGCGGTTTCGTCGTTTATTCCGTACAGTTTCGCCATACCGAGCAGAACGCCGCTCGCGTCCGCGGACGAACCGCCAAGCCCCGCGCCGAGCGGGATATTCTTATAGACGGCGATATCCGCGCCGTTACAGTCGAAACGCTTTGAAAAGAGTTCCGCGGCTTTGAGCGCGTTGTTGCTTTCGGGCGGTATGCTTTCGCTCCCCTGCCCTTTCATCGTCACCGACGAGAGCTTGTCATTACGTTTTTTCAAAACGACGAGATCGTAAAGATCCACGCTCGCGACGAGCGAATCGAGGAGATGATATTCCCCCTCGTTTCCGACGATCTGCAAGGTCAGATTGATTTTCGCGTACGCTTTTACTTTGGTCGTTTTCATTCCGTCGTTCCGTAAACATTCGAATATCGCGGCGGGGAACTTCCCCGCCGCCGAGATGGTTCGATTTTATTGTAGCATATTTTTTTCGAAATTTCAACGTTTTGGGACTATCTTTTGCAAAAATTACTTGATTTGTCGATACACGAAAATGCGCTCGCCCTCTTTCACGGGAAATTCGAGCTGGGGATTGCTCCGTTGCAGTTCCTCGGGCGCGCTCCGCAACCGTTTCGCGACCTGCCAAAGCTCCTCGCCCGCGCGGAGCGCGTAGACGGATACGGCGGCGTTCGTTTCCTCGTACGGCTCGCCCTCCGCCGCCTCGCAGATATACTCCCACTCCCGCCGCTCGTACGAGCGCAGGCATATTTTCAAGGTCGCCTCCGCCTCCGTTTCGCCGTCCTTTTTCCGCCGAACGTTCAAGCCGCAAACGATACAGTCCGCCTCCACCGTTTCCCCGTCCGCGTCCACGGGGAATACGAACGGCAGGGAAAGGGTACACGATCTGTACCCGCCTTCCGCGCCCGAAAGCAGGACTTCCGCCGTCAGAACGCCTTCCGCCTCCACGCCGTTTTCCCCTCTTTTACAGGTCATTTCCGCGCGCGGCAGTACCGCCGCGCGGAGTACGTATTCGCCTTCCGCCATAGGAGAGAGCGAGGCTACGCCCCCGACCCGTTGTACGCATTTGACTTGGTTCGTCAAATACCTGCCCCCGTCGCTCGCGCGTTCCAAGAGCAGTTCCCCGCTCGGCGAGAACGCGTCCGCAGCCGCCGTCAGTTCGTCGCGGGTATGCAGGAAACAATCGGCGGCGAGGGAGTAGGAAAACACGATCTTGCTCTTGCCCTTTTCTTCGTCCACGCCCGCCGTGAGGTGCGCGGCGCGTACCTGCACCCGCGCGCTCGCGCTCACCTGACCGAACGCCTCCTCGCAGGGAAGTTGCACGGAGAACGGGATCACGCGTTCGTACGAGCATACGCTCTCGTCGCTTTTAAGCACGCATACGTTGAGTACGAGTTCGCCCTCGACGTCGAGCTGACCGCTGCGCACGGCGACGTTGGTCACCACCGCGTTTTCGCTGTGCATAAGGATATCGCCTACGTAATCCGTTTCGAATTCGTCCTCCGACTCCGTTTCGCCCGAAACGCAGACGGTGCGGCAGATGGAGAGGGTATCCTTTCTCGTCACGATCTCGTCGCCGCCGACGAGATATTCCATTTGCCGACCGCCGTACACGAGTACGTCCGCGCCGACGATGACGGACACGTATAAGCCCGAACCCTCGCGGCGATAGGTCACGTTTTCCGCCGCGAGGGCGAGTTTGGCGAAACACGCGGGCGTGACCGCGCTCCCCTCCGCTTTATGGAAAAATTCCGCGCCGCGTTCCACGCGGCAGATCTTGCGGTCGGCGTCCTCGTATACCACGCAAAGGAGCAGTTTGCCGTTGTAACGCACCTCGCCGTCCACGCACGAGCATTCGACGGGTACCGCCTGCGCCTGCACGGCGAGGATACTGCCTATTTCGCTGCCCGGCAAACGGCACTCGACGATGGATTGACTTTTAAGACGGGCGATCTCGCCCGTATAACGATAGGTTTCATATTGCGGTTTGATTGACATAATAACTCTCCTCCGGGATTTGTTGCCTTTTTATCCTATTCCCCGCCGCGAAAAAATAGAACGTTCGCCCCGCGCGAGTTTTGCGCGAAAAAAATATTTTTTGGTAAATTTTACGCGAAGGGGCATAAAAAACCAGTTTTTCGGGCATACTTGGGATATGATCAAACCAACCAAAAAAATATCGGACGTCAAACAAATGGTAAAAGACTGTTCCGCGCAGAGGGTAGCGGTGAAAGTCAACCTCGGCAGAAACAAGACGATGAGCTATTCGGGGGTACTTTCGGGGATCTATCCCGCCCTTTTCACGGTCAAGCCCGACGACAAAGATTTCCTCGGCAAAACGGCGTACTCCTATTCGGACGTGCTTTGCGGTAACGTCAAGATCCGGAAATTATAAACCGCAAGCGCGCATAAAAGCCCCCGACGGGTCTTGCCAAGCAAGCCCCGTCGGGGGTATTCTTTATACGCAAACGGCTGACTTACGATCGATAAAGTCAGCCGCTTTTCATTCTCGAACGGTTTTTACAACATTTTTTTCAGGAATTTGCCCGTGTAGCTTTGTTCGCACGCCGCGACCTGTTCGGGCGTACCTTCGCAGACGATCTCCCCGCCGCCGTTGCCGCCTTCGGGTCCGAGGTCTACGATATAGTCCGCCGTCTTGATGACGTCGAGGTTATGCTCGATGACGAGTACGGTGTTCCCGCCTTCCCGCAATTTCAGCATGATCTTGATGAGTTTATCCACGTCGTAGGAATGTAACCCCGTCGTCGGCTCGTCGAGAATATACAGCGTTTTCCCCGTCGAACGGCGGGCAAGCTCCGTCGCCAGCTTGACCCGTTGCGCCTCGCCACCCGAAAGCGTCGTCGAGCTTTGACCGAGTTTGATATACCCAAGCCCCACGTCGTTGAGCGTTTTTATCTTATTATAGATCGTCGGAATGGGCGCGAAGAACTCGCAAGCCTCCTCCACCGTCATTTCCAACACGTCGGAAATGCTCTTGCCTTTATACTTGACTTCCAGCGTTTCGCGGTTATACCGTTTCCCGCCGCAGACCTCGCACGGCACGAAAATGTCGGGCAGGAAATGCATTTCGATCTTGATGATACCGTCCCCGAAACAATGCTCGCAACGCCCGCCCGAAATATTGAACGAGAACCGACCCGCTTTATACCCGCGTTCCTTGGCGTCGGGGGTCATCGAGAACAGGTCGCGAATGGCGTTGAACACGCCCGTATACGTGGCGGGATTGCTCCGCGGCGTTCTGCCGATCGGCGATTGATCGATCGCGATGACTTTGTCGAAATGCTCGATCCCCTCCATCTTCGCGTATTTGCCCACGGCGTGTTTCGCGCCGTTCAGCTCGTTCGCGAGCGTGGGATAGACGATCTCGTTGACGAAACTCGACTTCCCGCTCCCCGAAACGCCCGTAACGGCGGTTATCAGCCCCACGGGTATCTCGACGTCGATATTTTTCAGGTTATTCTGTTGACAGCCGAACACTTTCAGCCACTTTTCCCCCGCTTGCGCGCGAACGGCGGGTACTTCGATCTTCCGTCTGCCCGCGAGGTAATCGCCCGTTATCGAGTTCGGCGCGTTCGCGATCTGTTCGGGCGTACCGCACGCGACGACCTCGCCGCCGTGTACCCCCGCTTTCGGACCGATGTCCACGATATAATCCGCGGCGCGCATCGTATCCTCGTCGTGTTCGACGACGATGAGCGTGTTCCCCAGATCGCGCAGACCTTTGAGCGAGTTGAGCAATTTTTCGTTATCCCGTTGGTGCAGACCGATACTCGGTTCGTCGAGGATATACAACACGCCCGTGAGCGCGCTGCCGATCTGCGTGGCGAGGCGGATACGCTGGCTCTCGCCCCCCGACAGCGTGACCGCCGTTCGGGTAAGGGTCAGATAGTTCAAACCCACGTTCCGCAAAAATCCGAGGCGGCTGTTTATCTCTTTGATGATCGCGTCGGCGATGAGGTGTTCGGTGTGGGTGAGCGTGCCTTGCAGCTCGTCCATAAACGCGCAGAGCTTGTCCACGGACAGCTCGCAGACCTCCCAGATATTCTTCCCGCCGACGTAGACGGACAACGCCTCTTTTTTCAGCCGCTTGCCCCCGCAACCGTCGCAGGGCGCGTTCCGCATCAGCCGTTCGATGTCGCTCTTTACCCCGTCCGAAGTCGAGGTCGCATAACGGCGTTGGAGATTGTTCACGTACCCTTCCCACGTCTTTTTGAAACTGCCCGAGAACGAACGGGTGCTGTATTGCATATCCACGCGCTCGTCGCTGCCGTACATAAGTATGTCGTAAACTTCCTTGGACAGATCTTTCACGGGCACGTCGAGGGAGAACCCGTACGCCTTGGACAGCGCGGACAGCTCCATCAGCGCCATCGAGCTTGAACCGAGGTTCCAACCCGTCACTTTCATAGCCCCTTCGCGGAGCGTTTTGTTCTTGTCGGGGCATACCAGGTCAGGATCGACGAACTGTTTGAACCCCAGCCCCGAACAGGTCGGACACGCGCCGTAGACGGTGTTGAACGAGAACATTCTCGGCTCTATCTCCTCGATCGACACGCCGCAATCGGGGCAGGCGTAGTTGACGGAATACAGATCCTCTTTCCCCTCGCAATCGATGACGACCAGCCCGTTTGCGAGTTTGAGCGCCGCCTCCAAACTGTCGGTCAGACGTTTTTGCACGGTGGGTTTGACCACCAACCGATCGACGACGACGGAGATATTGTGTTTGATATTCTTTTCGAGCTTTATCTCCTCTTGCAGGTCGTATACGATACCGTCTATCTTGACCCTGCCGTAACCGCTCTTTTTGAACCCCGCAAGTTCTTTTACGTACTCGCCCTTTCTCCCGCGCACGACGGGCGCGTTGACGAGTATCTTACTGCCCTCGGGCATTCGCATAACGTGGTCGCAGATCTCGTCCACCGTCTGACGGCGGATCTCCCGACCGCATTTAGGGCAATGCGGAACGCCGATACGCGCGAACAAAAGACGGAAATAATCGTATATCTCCGTCACCGTTCCCACCGTCGAACGGGGGTTGCGCGAGGTCGTTTTCTGGTCTATGGAGATCGCGGGCGACAGCCCCTCTATGCTCTCGACGTCGGGTTTTTCCATCTGCCCCAAGAACTGCCGCGCGTACGAGGACAAACTCTCCACGTACCGCCGCTGTCCTTCCGCGAAAATGGTATCGAACGCGAGCGTGGATTTCCCGCTCCCCGAAAGCCCCGTGAACACGGTCAGTTTGTTGCGGGGGATCGTAACGTCGATATTTTTGAGATTGTTTTCTTTTGCGCCTTTGACGATTATATTTTCCTGCATATCCTTTCTTTCACTTCTGATATTTTCTTAATTTGAGTTTCAGCTCCGCGATCTTCTCCCGTATCTCGATCGCGCGTTCGAAATCGAGCTGTCCGCTCGCGACCTTCATCAACGCTTTCAGCTTTTCGATCTCGTCGGGAATGTCTTTGAGCTTGATCTCCTCGCCCTTCGCCTTCTTCGTAATGTTCAGCGTGGATTTGACTTCTTTAATGATGGTTTTGGGCACGATTCCGTGCGCTTTATTGTATTCGTCTTGTACCTGCCGCCTGCGATTCGTTTCCCCGATCGCCCGTTTCATACTGTCCGTCACCGTATCGGCGTACATCACGACCCGTCCTTCGCTGTTCCGCGCCGCCCGCCCGATCGTCTGGATCAGCGCGGTGTCGCTGCGCAAGAACCCCTCCTTATCCGCGTCGAGAATGGCGACCAGTCTGACCTCGGGCAAGTCCAACCCCTCGCGCAAAAGGTTGATCCCGCAAAGCACGTCGAATTCGCCCAAACGCAACCCGTTGACGATATCCACCCGTTCGAGCGTATCGATATCGCTGTGCATATACTTGACCTTGATCGAATGTTCCTTTAAATAATCGGTCAGCTCCTCCGCCATTTTCTTGGTGAGCGTGGTGACGAGCACCCGCCCGCCGTCGTTTACGACGGTGTGTATCTCCGACAACAGGTCGTCTATCTGCCCGCGCGTGGGCTTGACCGTTATTTCGGGGTCGAGCAGTCCCGTCGGGCGTATGAGCTGTTCGACGGTCTGTCCCGCCTGTTCCAGCTCGTACGGCGCGGGGGTCGCGGATACGAACACCACCTGCGGCACGCGCGCGTCGAATTCGGGAAAGGTCAGCGGTCTGTTGTCGTACGCCGCGCGCATACGGAACCCGTACTCGACGAGGTTTTTCTTCCTCGACAGATCGCCGTGGTACATCGCTCGGATCTGCGGAATGGTCATGTGACTCTCGTCGATGAACACGAGGAACTCGCCCGACGGGAAATAGTCGAGCAGGGTGAACGACGGTTCGCCCGGACTTCTGCCGTCGAAGTATCGGCTGTAATTCTCTATACCGCTGCAATAGCCGATCTCGCGCATCATTTCGAGGTCGTGTTCGGTGCGCTGTTTGAGCCGCTGCGCCTCCAAGATCTTGCCCGCGTCCTCGAACGCGCGCACCTCGCCGCGAAGGTCCTCTTCGATCATCGACAGCGCGTTTTTGAGTTTTTCCGTACCCACGGCGTACTGGCTCGCGGGGAAGATCGCCACGTGCGAAAGCTCGTTGAGCTTATTGCCCGTCAACGCCTCGACCTCGTAGATCTTGTCTATCTCGTCCCCGAAAAACTCCACGCGGATCGCGACTTCGGAGTTGGACGCGGGAAAAATTTCCAGCGCGTCGCCGCGCACGCGGAAGGTCGAACGCTTGAAATCCACGTCGTTGCGCGCGTATTGCAATTCGATGAGCTTGCGGATAAGCTCGTTCCGCTCCCATTCCATACCCGGCCGCAGGGAAAGCGACAGTCTGAAATATTCCTCGGGCGCGCCCAGACCGTAGATACAGGACACGGAGGCGACTACGATCACGTCCCTGCGTTCCATAAGCGAACCCGTCGCGCTGTTTCTGAGCTTGTCGATCTCGTCGTTCATGCTCAGGTCTTTCTCGATATAAGTATCCGTCGAGGGGATATAGCTTTCGGGCTGATAGTAATCGTAATAGGACACGAAATACTCGACGCGGTTTTCGGGGAAGAACTCGCGGAACTCGTTGCAAAGCTGCGCCGCGAGCGTTTTGTTATGCGCGATGACGAGCGTGGGACGGTTTACGTTTTTGATGACGTTCGCCATCGTGAACGTTTTTCCGCTCCCCGTCACGCCGACCAGCACCTGCGCGCGCATACCGTCGAGCACGCCTTCCGTCAGTTTTCCGATCGCCTGCGGTTGATCCCCCGTCGGCGAATACGGCGCGTGTAATTTGAATTCCATCGTTCCTTCCTTTCCGTATGTTTTTATCTCGCAAACATTTGTTTACATTATACCACGTTTTTTAGGAAAAGTAAACAAAATGAGAGATAGTTTTCGTCGGGTTTTTAAAATATCCATTTGAGCACCCACCCGACGAGAAAGGCGATGACCGCCGAGGCGATCGCCCAACCGAGTTTGAGCGCCACGTCCCGTTTTTGTTGCAGGGAGCAACGTTTATAGGCGTACCCGCTCGCGTGTAGGGAGATGACGTACATTTTCTCGCCCTTGCGCTCGGAGGAGAGCAGTTCGAAATAGTCGTCGAGGGCGAGCGCGCCGAGGATCTTCTCGACCTGTTCTTCGGTGTATTTTTTCCGTGAAGGCAACAGGGAAATGAGGTCGGTCGGAGAGATAAGGCATATCCCTTTCCCTTCGCAAAGGGTATACACCGCGCCCATCACTTCGCTTTCCCGTCTGTTCAACATACTTCCGTTCTACCCCCTTTTACGCCGCGCGTATATTCTCCCTTGCAGTATTCGCCGCTTTTTCTACTTTCATTCCCATGCCTACCGCCTATACGAAAGAACGGGGGCAGGTATGCGTACATTCAACGCATACCTGCCCCCTTCGTTAGGTTTAAGCTGCTAAATTTCTCGACCTCTCATCTGTTTACACACGTAATCGGCGAACAGCGCGGCGACGTCGATATCCGTACATCTGTACAGCATACGCGCGCCCGCCGCGTCCTCGATCTCGTTCAATATCCAACCGCCCCTGCCGTTGGGCAGAAAGTCTATGCCTACGAAATCGAAACGGAGTTTTTCGTATAACTTCGCCACGATCCGTTTTTGCTCCCCGTCCGCCGAGCGCGGCTCTACCCGCCCGCCGAGGGAAAAGTTACTGCGGAAATCGGCGTCCGAGCTACGCAATACCCCCGCGACGATCTCCCCGCCGAGCGCGTATACCCGCATATCCCTGCCGAGAACGGCGTTCTGCGCCTGCGCGATCGCGGGTCTGTTTCCAAGCCGCAAACGCTCCGAGATCGCCCGATACTCCCCCTCGTTTTCCGCGCGGAATACCTCCGCGCCGCCGTGACCGTCCGTCGTTTTCACAATACAAGGATAGCCGAACGCAGTTTTATCCGCCGCCCTTTCCGTGGGCAGAACGGGTATGCCCCATTCCTTGCAAGCAAGGTACGTTTCCCATTTGTCGTTCGCCGTACGCGAGGTTTGGGCGTTGTTGAACACGCGCACGCCCCGTTCCTCCAACGCCGCGTTGAGCGCGGGACGGATCGCCCGCACGATCGCGAACGCGGGCAGTTCCCCGTTTTCGGTTATTTCATCGTCCGTTTTCAGTTCGAGGAGCGCTCCCCGTTCCCGAAAAAGGGAGATAAGACGGTTTATGAACCATTCGTTTTTCTTCGCGCCGAGGCGATCGTATACGAGCCAGCCTTTCATACTCTCTCCGCGATATACCGCATAATATGTTCGCTTAAATCCACGCCCGTACAATCGAGCGTGCTTTTGAAATGGGGGTTGGAATTGACCTCGCAAACAAGATCTTTGCCGCCGCCGTCCGTGAGTATATCCACGCCCGCGAAGTCCAAACCTATCGCCGCGCACGCGTCGAGCGCGAGTTTTTCCTGCTCCGCCGTCAGCGTAACGGGCGAGGTCTTGCCGCCGTTCGTTACGTTGGAACGGAAATCCCGCTCGTTATAGCGGGTCATCGCCGCCACGACCTTGCCGCCCACCACGTTCGCGCGAATATCCCTGCCGCGGCTCGCGGCGATAAATTCTTGCATAAGGAACTCTTTATGCCCGATCCGTTCGACTATGGCGGCGGCCGCCGCGAAATCTTCCGCAAGATACACCTGCGCCCCGAAAGAGCCGTACGCCTCTTTCACGATCATCGGGTATCCGAGTATCTCCCCCGCGCGGCGCAAAAATTCCGTTTTGCCGTATCCTATCCCTTCGAACGTCTTGGGCGCGGGGATCGTCCTCGGCGTAGCCACGCCGTTTTGGCAAAGCGTTTCCGCAGTCAGTATCTTATTGTCGCAGATCTCCACCGCCCGCGCGCCGTTGAACACGGGTACGCCCAGCCGTTCGATACGGCGGGCAAGCGAAACGTCTTTGTCCCAAAACAACACGAACGCGGGCAGTCCCAAGCTCCCCTCTTCGCCGACGGGGCATACCGTTTCGTCGGAGGTTTTCAACAAAAGCTCTATCCCGCGGCGCTGTGCCGCGGTCTGTAAGTACGTATACAGCTGATCGAACTTTTCCGTTTTCAAAAATCCGTTGACAAGGAGCCAACCCGTTTTTCTCTCGTTCATACCTTCGTCCTCTTTCTTTTATTATAGCACGTTTTTATCCGTTATGCAAGAAACCGCGCACGGAAATTTTTTCGGATTTTTTCACGCAAAAGGCTTGACAAGCAATACTATGCAATGTATAATATTATGCAAAGAAAGGTATTGACGAGGAAGTTGTTGAAATGGACGCACAGTTGAAAAAAGGGCTTTTGGAGGTCTGCGTGCTTTCGGCGATCCGAGAGGAGGAGTCGTACGGATATAAGATCATATCCGACCTTGCTCCCTACGTCGAGATCTCCGAATCCACGCTGTACCCCATCTTGCGCCGACTGGAAAGCGGCGGCGCGGTCAGGACCCGTTGCGCCGAGCATAACGGTCGGTTAAGGCGGTATTTCCGTATCACGGAAGTGGGACGGAGAAAGATACGGGATTTCATCGAGGCGATGGAACAGTTCAAAAAGATAAGCGATTTTATTACGCGCGGAGAAAAGTTATGACGCAACAAGAATGGGAAAAGAAACTCAAAGAATATTTAACTCCCCTGCCCCAAGCCGAGCAAGAACAGATCGTCGAGTACTACAGGGAAATGTACGGCGACCGCCTCGACGCGGGATATTCCGAAACGGAGATACTCGCCGAATTCGGCGACCCGCAGGTTTGCGCGGGGCGTATGATCTCGGAAAACGCGGACGGCGCGCCCCCGTATCCGCAGGAACGGCGGACGGGCAACCCCTATCTGCGTTCCGCCGCGCCAAGCGGCGAACGCACCCTTTCGGCGCATAGAGATACGGAGCGGACGAAAACGGGCAGATCGGTCGGCGAGATCGTCGGGATCGTATCGTTCGCCCTGCTCCTCGGTCTGCCGCCGGGGATCGCGGCGCTCGGCGTGGTGGCCGCGTTCGGCGCGGTGACGGTCGGCGGGATCGTCGTTCTGATCGCGGGCGTGCTGTTTTCCGTCGCTTGCCCCTTTTTCGCGTTCGCGGGTATGCCCGCTGCGGGAATCGTCGCGAACGTGGGCGTGGGGCTTGTTTGCAGCGGCGTAGGCGCGTTGCTGTTCGTCGGGTTTTATCTCGCGACGAAATATACCGCGCTTGCGTGTTACCGCGCTATGCGGGCGGTTTTTGTACGGAGGAATAAGCAATGAAAAAGGTTTTAAGCGTCGTACTCGTCGTTGGGTTGTGTTTACTGCTCGTCGGCGGCGGACTGTTCGTCGGCGCGCTTGCCGCGGCGGGTTGGGATATTAAGACGTTTTCGAATATCAAGATCGAGGAAAAACGGTTCGAGGAGAGCGCGGACGAGAAGATCGAAAGTCTGGAAATCGACTTCGAGAACGCGAAGATCGAGCTTTCCTTTCGCGCGGACTGCGAGTTCGTCGCCGTGGACTATCCGCAGATACAAAACGGAAAGGGCAAGAACGCGAGCGAGATCACCCTTTCGCAAACGGACGGGCATTTGACGATATCGGAAAAAATAACTTGGCAAGGCCGTTTCGCGCTCTGGAATTTTTCCGAACCGAAGGTAACGGTCACGTTACCCGCCGACGGCGGATATGCGGTCGTTTTATCGACGGATAACGGCAATATCACGGTAAACGGCACGGGCAGACTCGCGAGTTTGAAAATGGAAACGGATAACGGCAATATTTCGACGACGGACGCGGAGCTTGTTTGCGAGGGAGATATGCAAGCGGAAACGGATAACGGGAACGTGCGGCTGGGAACGCTCACGGCGCAAACCGTAACGGCGGCGACGGACGTGGGCAATATCGAAACGGAAGGAATCTTGACGTCGGCGCGGATAGATCTGTCCTCCGAAGTCGGGAACGTAGAGGCGCACCTTGCGGGCAAGCGGGAGGACTACGCGATCGAGATCGAGTGCGGTCTCGGCAAAGCCAACCTCGACCCGCGCACAGGCGGCGAAAAGCTCTTACGTGCGGAAACGTCGATCGGCAATATCGAAATCACCTTCTCCGAGGAATAACGTTAAGAGTCAAAGAAAACCCACCCGTCAAAAATCAAAACGTCGAAAAGCGTTAAAATTTTTGACGGGTGGGTTTTATAAATGATCTTTAAACGTTGAGCATTTCTTTTTTTGCCAAGCCCAGTTTATTTTCGGGAAGTCGCTCCCATTTCACGTCGCCGATAAATTCTTTAATTTTCCGCAAATTCTCCTTTGAATCCGTTTTTCCCTCAATAAGCGGCGTTCTGATCAAAAAAGGTTTTCCGCTGTTTTTCAAAAACAAAAAATTTTCTTTAATGATCCGATTGCTCACGCCCGTATATTGAATATGCTCGCTTTCCTCAAACAATTTTATATCCATAATAATCTCGTCCAAGGCAAGTACCGCCTCTTCGAATACCTTTTTATCCGCATAACCGCAAGTTTCCACGCTCGTATGAATATCGGGAATGAGCGTAAGCAGTTCTTTTAAAAAGTCCCATTGCAACAACGGCTCGCCCCCTGAAAACGTAACGCCGCCGCCCGTAAGCCGAAATATCCTTTTATGACTATTGATAATATCCGCTAATTCTTGCGGCGAATATTTTTTACCGCATACCTGCAACGCGTTGACCGGACAAACCTTAACGCATCTATGAAAAGGTCTGCACTCCTCGTGCGTACATTCTATGTAGCATTGTTTACAGCCCACGCATTTTTTCCTTTTATACATAAGTTGGGGCGTTGACGTCAATCCTTCCGGATTATGACACCACTCGCATCTTAAAGGACACCCTTTCAAAAACACCGTGAGCCGTACGCCGCTACCGTCGTGAACGGACATTTCTTTTATGTCAAAGACCGTTCCCGTCATACCGAATATTCCCGTCTTGCCATCACGTGATCTTGAAATTCTTCGTCAAGCTCTACGAAATAGGCGCTCCACCCCCAGATCCTTACGATAAGTCGTTCATATTTTTCAGGGTGGATCTTTGCGTCCTTTAACGTTTGCAGGTTTACCGAATTTAACTGAATTTGATGACCGCCCATCGCTATATACGTTTTAATGAAACGCGCAAATTTATTTTTCGTATCTTCGCCCTTCCACATATCCGCCGAAAATTCGAGCGTAACCGGTCCGCCGTTCATTGCTTTCGTGAAATTCGGCTTGGTCAAAGATTCTACGACCGAAAACGGACCGTTCGTCAAAGCGAAAAGCGATACGGAAAAGTTTGCGCCCAAAGGCTCTCCTTTCCTTCTCCCGTCGGGAGATGCGCCTATTTCGTTTGCGTGCCACAAATAATACATCGCCGAACCCGTTCCCGCACGGAACTTTCCGCCGCGGCAGTTTGTTTTTCCGTCGAGGCTGTCGGAAAACGCGTCGATTAGTTCCACTAAAAACCCGTCGGCGACCTCGTCGTTTTGACCTACTTTCGGCGTTTCGTATCTCAATTTATGCAACAGCTCCGCATAGCCGTTAAAATCGTTATCCACCGCCTCGATAAGCTTTCGTTTGGTTATGCTTTTTTCGTCGAAAACATACCGCTTGATCGCAACCAGACAATCCGCCGCATTCGTAACCCCTACCCCGTGGATCCCGAAATTATTATATTTCCCGCCGTTTGTAACAGGCATATCCATATAAACGTCTAAAAGCGGAGAATCGAAAAACAATAAATTTTTTATATTCTCGGCAATGCCGTCCGTTTGCCTTGCTATCTCCTTTTTCACGGCGGCTAAAAACTGCTCCATATCGTCGCAGCGTTCGAGATCGTTATGCAAACAATGATCGATGACCTTTACAAAAGAAAGCGCGCCGATATTCGCGACGTCCGTTCCCACGCCCGGAACGATCACTTCCCAACAAGCCGCCATCGTATAATTTACCGCGTCTTTTTTCTCATAGCCTAATCTTTCAAGAGCGGGCAGAACAATATCGTCGTTCGTATATTGCGGAAATCCCAAGCCTTTTGCCGTAAGTTCCGTTCCCAATTGATAGACCCTCAACGGCGTATCCTTATTCACCCGCACGTTAATCTTGGGGTCGATAAGCATAAGTTCGCCGCCGGCTTTCAGACAAAGCTCGGATAATCGGTTAAAAATATATTCTCCGTTCTCGTCTACCCCGCCAAGGACCATACTTTGCCCGTTATCGCCCTGCTGAACGCCCGGATAGAGATCGCTGTCTTTATTGAAAGAAAGAAAAAATTCTTCTAATAACGCGTACGCCTCCTCTTCCGTCAGAACCCCGTTTTCTATATCGTTTTTGAAATAGGGGTACATATAACGGTCAAAACCGCCTACGGTAACGTGGTAGACCCCTTCTAGCCACAAGGAATAGTGGGCGATCCTGAAAAACTGTAATGCTTGCGCAAACGTTTTTGCGGGGTAGGCAGGTACTTGTTCAAGCGTTTTTTCCACCCAAACATTCCCCGCTTTGACCGCCGCCTCTTTGTATCTTTCCGAAAGCTTTATAATGGCGTCTATTTCGCGGCAAGTATACTCGTCCGCGCCTTCTTTCAACGCCAAAAGCCCGCAAGAAAGAACTTTGGCGTAATCGGGCGTAACGTTGGACATAAACCCCGATTCGTGGATAAAATGTTTTTCTTTTATCCGACTCATTTCTTCGTCCGTATAAATAGGCGGTCGGTCTTCTACCGTACGTAAAAACGCTATTTTCTCGCCGTCAAAAACCACGGGCGTTTCTTGCTCGCATAAATATTCGAACCGCCGCGTAATTCTTTCCCGGCACGGTAGATCAAGCGCCTCGTATTCCCGCGCGACGTCTATATTTAATTTCCGCCTCAGCTTACGATGTTCTTTATTCAAAAAAAACTCTTTAATCTTTAAATATTTTTCCATAACCGCGCCCGAATTTTTCCGTTATTATTTGGCGTTAAAATAAAAAAACGCAAAAAAATTCGGCGTTAATAAAACATTACGCCGAACAAGTATTCAATTCTCAACAATTTTTCTGAAATTTGCAAAAATTTCAGCATTTTTTATTGACTTATCCTTTTTTATGGTTTATACTATTCTACAAGAGAGTTGCTTTGGCTCTACATTGTAGAGTATAGTCGAAAGGACGGAACTGCTTCTCTCTTTTTTATTTGTCTTTTTTGTGATTGTTCTTTCGTATTTTTTTAAGTGTTCTGGCATATTTGGACGATATTCAAAAAAGCCTAACGGCAAATATGGAGATGGTGGCAAAGCATTTTCGTACGACGAAAACGCGAAAATTCCTGATTTTACATAGAAAATTTATGCAAAAATACAAAAAAACGGCATTTATGCAACTTTTCTTGCATAAATGCCTTACGCTGGTGCGGTCGACAGGAATTGAAGCAGTTTCCACTTCGCTGAAAGCCTTTATTTATAAGGGATTTAGCCACTTGCTCGCCAAAAACACGCCAATAATTTTATACGTTATTTACTTCGATTTCGTATATCATTTTATCTATTTTAGGTTGCTTGATAAACATCATCATATACCAAGGCAGGTATGTGATTTTTTCTTTTTGCTCGACATTTCCTTTGCATAATACGAACGCTTTGTCGATATCCCAATCACTTACTTTCAAAACATTGTTGAGTGCGGTATGTTCCATATAATCGTTGCCCGATTTCGCTTCCACTACGACAACTTGATTGCCCATTTTGATAACAAAATCCACCTCTCCTAATTTATTGCTGTCGTAATAACGAAGTTCAAAGCCGTTGCACTGCAATTCTTGTGCAATCGCGTTTTCAAGAATGCTCCCTAAATTCACCGAAACGTCGCCCTGCAAAAGGTCGAATTGAATATCGCTCATCGACGCCGCGCAAAGCAATCCCACGTCGTTTGAGAACAATTTGAAAAGGCTACGTTTTTCGTTCAATGCAAGTGGCATAATCGGTGCGCTCGTGTTATAACAAGGCAACGCCACGCCTGCATCTACAAGCCAATTAAAACTGTCTTGATACCGCAAAAGTCGAGCGTTTTTATCCACACTGTTCACCATAAAACGTCGGTTTTTTTGCGCCAACTGTGCGGGTATACTGTCAAAAATCGCCTTGATTTTTACTTTATCCGTCTTGGGCGCGTACTGCGAAATATCTTGACGGTATTTGCTTAAAATAGAATTTTGATATTCGATTACGCGCGCGATATCGTGCGTATCTAAAAATACCTGCACCGCTTCGGGCATACCGCCCACTACCAAATACGCATAGAACAGCTTTTGCATCGTCGTATGAATAACGTCGGAAACAGGTTTTACGTTGTTGAAACAATCTTCTAAATATGCAAACGTTTCTTCTTGAATACCATTTGCCGAAGCAAACTCACGAAACGACATAGGGTACATATTGCGTTCTTCTTCAAACCCGACAGGGAGAGATGGAATATCTTCCACGTTCACGCCCAAAAGCGAACCCGATTCGATATAATCAAACCGCCCGTCTTCCACGAGAAACTTAATCGCGCAACGCGCGTTGGGACATTTTTGAATTTCGTCCAAAAAAATGAGCGTCTTTTTCGGCTCTAATTTCATCTTCGTGAACGCAGAAATGCCCATAATAATGGTGTCCGCGTCCAAATCACCGTCGAAAATCTCTTTTGCCTTGGGCGTTTCAAAGAAATTGATTTCGCAAAAATGCTCGTAATGCCGTTTTGCGAACTCTCTCACGGTCGTGGTTTTGCCGATTTGTCTTGCCCCGAAAACACAAAACGCTTTCTTATGCGGATTGTTTTTCCAAGTTAATAACTTCTCTTCAAAATCTCTTTTTAACATAATTCCACCTCTTTTTAAATAGAATTATAACATTTTATTTTAATTAAGTCAACAATTTTTAACATTTTATTTAGATATAATAAAACCGAGCCTATAAAAAACTCGGTTTTATAAAACATTTATGTATTATCTACATAAACATATCTATTTAATGTTTTTGTATTATAATTTATACCAATAATAGTAATCGTAAGTTGACTTAAAATACGTGGCGTTTGTAGACGAGCTTGTTACATCCGTGATTGTTCCACCCGTCTTATTTTCCCAATTTGTAGGATCATTAGTTCTATACCAAGTGGAAGTATCACTAAACGTTACGCTCGCTAAACCACTGCACCCATCGAACGCATAGCTACCGATGCTCGTTACGCTTTCAGGTATTGTTATACTTATTAAACCACTACAACCAGAGAATGCAGAGTGCCCTATACTTGTTACACTACTTGGTATCGTTATACTTGTTAAGCCACTGCAATCTTCGAATGCAAAACGACAAATATTTGTTGCACATGTTATCGTCACTTTCTTTAATGATATTGGCACATGCTCATGCTTATCGAAATAGTCACTTGCACCAAAAATATAACCAAGATGACCAGAATAACCATTAGCATTTGCTACGTCATTACGCTCACCTAAAAAAGGCAAAGTTATTTCCGTCAAGCCACTGCACTCACGAAATGCAGACCAACCAATACGCGTTACACTATCGGGTATCGTTACCTTTATCAAATTAGAACAATTCTCAAAAGCAGAATTGCTAATAGAAGTAATTTTCACCCCATCGATGCTGGACGGAATTTCTAATTTAGTACAATTTTGTTTTCCATAATCACTCAACCCTGTGATTGTATTTCCAGATCTAATACAAACACTTTTCCACTTCGCCGTAATTGTTCTATTTTCCGCCGGCATAATCGTCGGAAGTTGCGTATCCCAACCAATAAATTCCCAACTTTCTTTATATGGACTCACAATCGTTTCAATCTCTGTATTATAATCTTGTGTAATAAGTTTATTGTCTTGTCCATTGCCGTAAACAATGGTAAGGGTATATTGATTAATCTTCCATTGCGCCTTACTTGTAACATTTTCGCTTACATTAGTAAAAGATTTGTCCCAACCGTTCAATGTATAGCCCGTCAGTACAAACGTAGGTGCAAGCGCCGTTCCGCCGTATTTCACGGTTCGACTTATGCGATCACCGCCAAAAACACCGACAAGTGTACCACCATTACCATCAAATGTAACAGTATATTTATTGCGAGTATAATATACTTTTAATACCGACTTACCATCACCGTTAATGATGCTTGTAACACTTTCCCGCTCAGGGGTAAAATGTGTAAACTCTTTAATATCCGCAATCGCTATTGTACCCGTCGTGCCCGTAAAATATTCCGTTTGCTCTTCTTGCAAGGTATATCCGTCATTTTCAAGATTTTGAAAATAATATTCCACTTTATACGGCGTATCACTATTTCCCATCCAACCTGCATTAATCGTCATATCACCTGTGATGGGCGTTGTAAAGTCATAATTCCAATCCGTAAAAGTATAGCCTATTCTCGTTATGGTTTCATCGGGTTTAGAGGCAAAGAAACCTTCTTCTACCATTTGACTTTCTACTCTTGTACCGCCACTTGTATTAAAGTTTACTGTATACATTGGGCGACGGCGAAGTGTTACGGTAAAAACATTAATAGGTTCGTCATCTAGCATTTCGGTAATATAAACCGTATTATTCCCAACTTCAAGGGGAAGTGTTTTTGTCGGAATTTGTTCCAATCCATAAATATCCAAAGAAACAACAAATTTCGTTTTACCGTTAGCGTTTATTTCATCAATAAACGAAAAGGATTCCACGCTATTAGCCACCGTTCCATACACGGTGGTTTCTTCTACCGTCAAAGTGTTAAAAGTGATTCCATTGTTGGAGTTTGTTTCTTCGTCACAACCGACAAACAATACACTTATTAGGCAAATAAGCAATCCTATTAGAAAGGATATCCATGTTTTTCTTTTCATAATACATCTCCGTTTAAAGAAGCGTTGTCCTTCATGAGAACAGCCCCCGTAATATACTTATTCCGCATAGCTACCACACTATTTTTGAACAATCATTTTTTGAGAACGATTATTGTTGCGAAACTCATATTGTTACCAATATGGAGGATGGTTCTCAATAGGGCACAATATCCCCATATCAAAATTGTCATGATACATTCGAAGAATAATGTGGTAGTATTATTTTAGCATATTTTACCTTTTCGGTCAAGGGTTTTAATATTTCATATTAAAATTCATATTTTTTCTGAAACTTGACGGAGTTTGTCATATTTAATATGTTATAATTTCTACCATAGGAGTATTATGCTATGGATAAAGGCTATTTACCGTACTTGCACAACGGGAAGAAATTTCATATATTGCCCGACGGACAATGTTTATACCGCTATCCAAAATGCGACGGCGTTGAAATCGTGAAAGTATCGAAAGAACTACGGCGTGAACTTTTTGAACTTGATAAGCGTGAATATAACGACGACCACCGAGAATATCGTCGGCGCGGAGAATTGTCTGCCTATGACGATACGGACGTTTGGGAATACGTCGTGGACGAAAGCACGTACACTTTGGAAGATAGCATTTGCGAACGTATGGATAGAGAGAATATTTTGAAAGGCTATCCAGACGAATATTCCGTTATCGTCAAAATGGCGCAAGAGAAATTTACGCAAAGCGAAATTGCGAAAACAATCGGAAAAACGCAAGGCTACGTTTCACAAGTTTTAGCAAAAATATCGAATGTATTTGAAGAAGATAATATTAACGACGGCGAACGCACGGGCGCAGAGCAGTATGCGGAAAAGTTATGGCGAGATTTTGTCCACACGGGCAAATGCGAGCAATACTACGACGTGATCATGGATTATCTCACGGCGCAATTACATAAAGAAGATTTGTTCTTTTGCTTGGATTGGTTTTATACCGAACGAGAATTTATCCGCAATATTTTCTACGCGCTTATCGTCGGCTATGATACCCAAAAGGAAGATATAGAAATTTATCGTCTATCCACTACTCCACAATGTTGGACAAACTTTCAATCCCGTTATGGGAATTTAACTTTAACGGCGCAAGGCGTATTTGCAAGACTTTTTACAAAAGCGGAACGCCGACAACGGATATATAAAACCGTCAAGAGAAAGTTTCTCACCTGTTTTCAAAAGGAAGCAATACGGCAAGCAAAACGAAAAAATATTCCCGTTGACGAAGCCTTGAAATCGTCGCAAGAAAAGTACCACCAAGAACGATTAAATCGCTTACAAAAATACCGACGAGAAAAAAGTTAAAAATATTTTTTCAAAACTACTAATAATTTAGGCATTTTCCTGTCTTATATATAGGGACAACTAAATATTCGATTTCAACCGAGTCTATTTTAGGCTCGGTTTTTCCACGTTCTTTTGCCCTTAATTTAGACAAGGAGGTATAGACCAATGACTTAATCAAAGACAAATCGGCAGTCTTAAAATCAGCCGAAAAAGCTCCCTGCAAGGGCGAACGGGATACATAAGCATCGCGTTGTATCTTAGTGAGATATGGATATATTCAAATCCAAACAACCCCACCCATGTATGCGATGAAATTAAATTTTTAGGAGGAAAACATTATAAGTTATCAAGTCATTAGAGTAGAAAAATTTAGCAAAGGTTCGCTCGGAAAAATCGGTAGTGAAACGGAACGGACAAGCCGTCATCACCGCAACGAAGATATCGACGATATAAGAACACCTCTCAACTACTATTACAAAAAATCGGACGGAGGATTATCTCAACAATGGAAGTCTATCGTCGAAACAACCAACGCCACATTTAAGGAAACGAAAAAATCCGTTGCCTTTGAAGGTATGATTATCACGTCGGATAAATCGTTCTTTGAAAGGCTCGGCTACGTTCAAGGTCAACCGCCACCGCAAAAATTAATTGACTTTTTCAATAGAAGTTATCAATTTGTTTTACGTCAAATCGGATATCACGGCACTGATGAAAATATTTTATCCGCCGTCGTGCATT